>NZ_JAUSZH010000001.1:7105000-7405000 GCF_030817355.1 Streptomyces sp. V1I1
CGGTGTGTTGCGAGGTTAACCCGTGTGGGGAAGCCGTAGCGAAAGCGAGTCCGAACAGGGCGGTTCAGTAGCGCGCTCAAGACCCGAAGCGGAGTGATCTAGCCATGGGCAGGTTGAAGCGGAGGTAAGACTTCGTGGAGGACCGAACCCACCAGGGTTGAAAACCTGGGGGATGACCTGTGGTTAGGGGTGAAAGGCCAATCAAACTCCGTGATAGCTGGTTCTCCCCGAAATGCATTTAGGTGCAGCGTCGTGTGTTTCTTGCCGGAGGTAGAGCACTGGATAGGCGATGGGCCCTACCGGGTTACTGACCTTAGCCAAACTCCGAATGCCGGTAAGTGAGAGCGCGGCAGTGAGACTGTGGGGGATAAGCTCCATGGTCGAGAGGGAAACAGCCCAGAGCATCGACTAAGGCCCCTAAGCGTACGCTAAGTGGGAAAGGATGTGGAGTCGCAGAGACAACCAGGAGGTTGGCTTAGAAGCAGCCACCCTTGAAAGAGTGCGTAATAGCTCACTGGTCAAGTGATTCCGCGCCGACAATGTAGCGGGGCTCAAGCGTACCGCCGAAGTCGTGTCATTCCAGCATGAGGGCCAACGCCCGCTGGGATGGGTAGGGGAGCGTCGTGTGCCGGGTGAAGCCGCCGCGTAAGCGAGTGGTGGACGGTACACGAGTGAGAATGCAGGCATGAGTAGCGATACACACGTGAGAAACGTGTGCGCCGATTGACTAAGGGTTCCTGGGTCAAGCTGATCTGCCCAGGGTAAGTCGGGACCTAAGGCGAGGCCGACAGGCGTAGTCGATGGACAACCGGTTGATATTCCGGTACCCGCTTTGAAACGCCCAGTATCGAGCCCATTAATGCTAAGGCCGTGAAGCCGCCCTGGATCCTTCGGGTGAAGGGGAGTGGTGGAGCCGCCGGCCCAAGGTGGTAGTAGGTAAGCGATGGGGTGACGCAGGAAGGTAGTCCAGCCCGGGCGGTGGTTGTCCCGGGGTAAGGGTGTAGGCCGTGTGATAGGCAAATCCGTCACACATCAAGGCTGAGACCTGATGCCGAGCCGATTGTGGTGAAGTGGATGATCCTATGCTGTCGAGAAAAGCCTCTAGCGAGTTTCATGGCGGCCCGTACCCTAAACCGACTCAGGTGGTCAGGTAGAGAATACCGAGGCGTTCGGGTGAACTATGGTTAAGGAACTCGGCAAAATGCCCCCGTAACTTCGGGAGAAGGGGGGCCATCACCGGTGATGAGTCTTGCACTCTGAGCTGGGGGTGGCCGCAGAGACCAGCGAGAAGCGACTGTTTACTAAAAACACAGGTCCGTGCGAAGCCGTAAGGCGATGTATACGGACTGACGCCTGCCCGGTGCTGGAACGTTAAGGGGACCGGTTAGTCACATTTCGGTGTGGCGAAGCTGAGAACTTAAGCGCCAGTAAACGGCGGTGGTAACTATAACCATCCTAAGGTAGCGAAATTCCTTGTCGGGTAAGTTCCGACCTGCACGAATGGCGTAACGACTTCTCGACTGTCTCAACCATAGGCCCGGTGAAATTGCACTACGAGTAAAGATGCTCGTTTCGCGCAGCAGGACGGAAAGACCCCGGGACCTTTACTACAGTTTGATATTGGTGTTCGGTTCGGCTTGTGTAGGATAGGTGGGAGACTGTGAACTCTGGACGCCAGTTCAGGGGGAGTCGTCGTTGAAATACCACTCTGGTCGTGCTGGATGTCTAACCTGGGTCCGTGATCCGGATCAGGGACAGTGTCTGATGGGTAGTTTAACTGGGGCGGTTGCCTCCCAAAGGGTAACGGAGGCGCCCAAAGGTTCCCTCAGCCTGGTTGGCAATCAGGTGTTGAGTGTAAGTGCACAAGGGAGCTTGACTGTGAGACCGACGGGTCGAGCAGGGACGAAAGTCGGGACTAGTGATCCGGCGGTGGCTTGTGGAAGCGCCGTCGCTCAACGGATAAAAGGTACCCCGGGGATAACAGGCTGATCTTCCCCAAGAGTCCATATCGACGGGATGGTTTGGCACCTCGATGTCGGCTCGTCGCATCCTGGGGCTGGAGTCGGTCCCAAGGGTTGGGCTGTTCGCCCATTAAAGCGGTACGCGAGCTGGGTTTAGAACGTCGTGAGACAGTTCGGTCCCTATCCGCTGCGCGCGCAGGAGTCTTGAGAAGGGCTGTCCCTAGTACGAGAGGACCGGGACGGACGAACCTCTGGTGTGCCAGTTGTCCTGCCAAGGGCATGGCTGGTTGGCTACGTTCGGAAAGGATAACCGCTGAAAGCATCTAAGCGGGAAGCCTGCTTCGAGATGAGGACTCCCACCTCCTTGAGAGGGTAAGGCTCCCAGTAGACGACTGGGTTGATAGGCCAGATGTGGAAGCCGGGCAACCGGTGAAGCTGACTGGTACTAATAGGCCGAGGGCTTGTCCTCAGTTGCTCGCGTCCACTGTGTCAGTTCTGAAGTAACGAACTGTCGAGCCCCCATGGCCGGGGTTCCGGATCGATATCTTCATAGAGTTTCGGTGGTCATTGCGTTAGGGAAACGCCCGGTTACATTCCGAACCCGGAAGCTAAGCCTTTCAGCGCCGATGGTACTGCAGGGGGGACCCTGTGGGAGAGTAGGACGCCGCCGAACAATCTTTGTGGGAAAGCCCCGCACCATTTTGGTGCGGGGCTTTTCTGCGTTCAAGGGGGCGGTACTACCCCTGTGCAGGCGCCGACAGTGGCTGCGGGTAAGGTCAGGGGGCATCGTTGGCACGTTCCACACAGGAGGCCCCCGGGTGGAGGTCCAGGAGACCCGCGTTCAGACGGACCGGGTACTCACCATCCCCAACATCCTCAGCATGGCTCGCCTCGCGGGTGTGCCGCTCTTCCTGTGGCTGATTCTTCGCCCCGAGTTCGGGGGCCCCAAGAGCGATGGCTGGGCATTGCTCGTGCTGATGCTGAGCGGCGTCAGTGACTATCTCGACGGCAAGCTTGCCCGGCGATGGAACCAGATCAGCCGCCTTGGGCGGCTTCTCGACCCGGCCGCTGACCGTCTGTACATCCTGTCCACCCTGGTGGGGCTGACCTGGCGCGAGATTCTGCCCATCTGGCTCACCGCGGCCCTATTGGCGCGGGAACTGATGCTGCTGGTGATGGTGGGAATCCTCCGCCGGCACGGCTATCCGCCGCCCCAGGTGAACTTCCTGGGCAAGGCGGCCACGTTCAACCTCATGTATGCCTTCCCCCTACTGCTCCTCAGTGACGGAAACGGGTGGCTTGCGTCACTGGCTGCTATTTTCGGATGGGCGTTCGCGGGATGGGGTACAACTCTGTATTGGTGGGCAGGGATCCTGTATGTGGTCCAGGTCCGCCGCCTCGTCAAGGCGGATGCAGTGGCCGATTGACCTCGTCGATGCGTTGCCGGCAGTGTTGCCGGCCGCGTATGACGCCAGAGCGCCTCTTTGGGCGGGTGAAGTCGGCTAGACCGTCGTCTCTTCAAGGAGGACGCTTCCGACATGAAGGCCGTCGTGATGGCCGGTGGCGAAGGAACCCGACTTCGCCCCATGACCTCGAGCATGCCCAAGCCACTCCTGCCGGTGGTCAACCGGCCGATCATGGAGCATGTGCTGCGGTTGCTCAAGCGGCATGGGCTCAATGAGACCGTCGTAACCGTGCAGTTTCTCGCCTCACTCGTCAAGAACTACTTCGGGGACGGCGAAGAGCTCGGGATTGAGCTCACCTATGCCAATGAGGAGAAGCCTCTCGGCACTGCGGGGAGCGTGAAGAACGCCGAGGAAGCACTCAAGGACGATACGTTCCTTGTCATCTCAGGTGATGCGCTCACAGACTTCGATCTCACTGATCTGATCTCCTTCCACAAGGAGAAGGGCGCACTGGTCACAGTGTGTCTGACGCGTGTGCCGAATCCGCTTGAATTCGGTATCACCATCGTGGACGAAGAGGGAAAGGTCGAACGTTTCCTGGAGAAGCCGACCTGGGGCCAGGTCTTCTCGGACACCGTGAACACGGGCATCTACGTCATGGAGCCCGAAGTATTCGACTACGTCGAGGCAGACGTTTCGGTCGACTGGTCCGGGGACGTGTTCCCGCAGCTCATGAAGGAAGGCAAGCCGATCTACGGCTATGTCGCCGAGGGCTACTGGGAGGACGTGGGCACGCACGAGAGCTACGTAAAGGCACAGGCCGATGTCCTCGAGGGCAAGGTCGATGTGGAGATTGACGGGTTCGAGATCTCCCCAGGTGTCTGGGTCGCGGAAGGCGCCGAGGTGCACACGGCCGCCGTGCTGCGTGGTCCGCTGTACATCGGTGACTACGCCAAGGTCGAAGCCGATGCGGAGATCCGCGAGCACACGGTCGTCGGGTCCAACGTGGTCGTCAAGAGCGGTGCCTTTCTCCATAGGGCCGTGATCCACGACAACGTGTACATCGGGGAGCACGCCAACCTCCGCGGCTGCGTGATCGGCAAGAACACCGACATCATGCGAGCTGCTCGCATCGAGGACGGCGCCGTGATCGGCGATGAGTGCCTCGTGGGCGAAGAATCGATCATCCAGGGCAATGTGCGGGTCTACCCGTTCAAGACGATCGAGGCGGGCGCGTTCGTCAACACCTCGGTCATCTGGGAGTCGCGGGGCCAGGCGCATCTCTTCGGAGCTCGCGGAGTCACCGGAATCCTCAATGTGGAAATCACGCCCGAGCTGGCGGTGCGGCTGGCAGGTGCGTACGCCACCACCCTCAAGAAGGGGGCGACGGTCACCACGGCGCGTGACCACTCCAGGGGTGCCCGTGCGCTGAAGCGGGCCGTGATCTCGGCGCTGCAGACCAGTGCGATCGACGTACGGGATCTGGAGAACGTACCGCTGCCGGTCGCGCGACAGCAGACCGCGCGCGGCAGCGCCGGCGGCATCATGATCCGTACGTCGCCGGGTGTGGCCGACTCCGTGGACATCATGTTCTTCGACGAGCGCGGGGCGGACCTCTCGCAGGCCGGGCAGCGGAAGCTGGACCGGGTGTATGCGCGCCAGGAGTACCGGCGTGCGTTCCCGGGCGAGATCGGGGACCTGCACTTCCCGTCCAGCGTCTTCGACTCGTACACCGGCGCACTGCTGCGCAATGTCGACACCTCGGGCATCGCGGAATCGGGGCTCAAGGTCGTCATCGACGCGTCGCACGGCAGCGCCGGGCTTGTGCTGCCCAACCTGCTCGGACGGCTCGGTGTGGACGCCCTGACGATCAACCCGGGGCTCGACGAGTCCCGTCCCACCGAATCGGCGGACACCCGCCGGTCCGGGCTGGTGCGGCTGGGCGAGATCGTGGCCTCCTCACGGGCGGCCTTCGGTGTGCGCTTCGACCCCGTCGGCGAGCGGCTGTCCTTCGTTGACGAACGCGGGCGGATCGTCGAGGACGATCGCGCGCTGCTGGTGCTGCTCGACCTGGTCGCGGCCGAACGGCGCAGCGGGCGGGTGGCGCTGCCGGTGACGACCACCAGGATCGCCGAGCAGGTGGCGGCGTACCACGGCACACAGGTGGAGTGGACGACCACATCGCCCGACGATCTGACGCGTGTGGGCCGGGAGGAGACCACCATCTTCGGCGGAGACGGCCGTGGTGGCTTCATCGTTCCGGAGTTCAGCAGTGTCTTCGACGGCTTCGCGGCCTTCGTGCGGCTGGTCGGCCTGGTGGCTCGTACGCAGCTCACGCTGAGCCAGATCGATGCCCGGATTCCGCGGGCGCATGTGCTGCGGCGTGATCTGGCTACGCCGTGGGCGGTCAAGGGACTGGTGATGCGACGCGTCGTCGAAGCGGCCGGCGACCGAGACGTCGATACGACCGACGGGGTGCGGGTCGTCGAGCCCGACGGCCGCTGGGTCATGGTCCTTCCCGACCCCGCGGAGGCCGTCACTCATCTGTGGGCAGAGGGGCCCGATGACGCTTCGGCGCAGGCGCTGCTCGACGAGTGGTCGGCCGTCGTGGACAGCGCGGGTAACTGAGGTGTGACGGGTGTGCCGGAAGTTGTCTTTCGACGGCTTCCGGCACACCGGTGGGGCCATTCGGCGGTAGCGCCTGCGACGTGCGACGATGTGCGGCATGTCGCAGCAGCCCCCCGTTCGGAGCACCGGCGCTCCACCCGTACGTCCCGATGCGTCCATGTCGCTGCTGACGAACGTTATGGAGCACAGCCTCGACGACGGATACGCGGAGGCGACGGCCCGCAGGGAGGCCGAGGGCGGGGGACTGCCCCGTACGTTGCGTGCGAAGCTCGGACTCGCCGCCGGACTTGTGCTGGCGGCTCTGGTCGTCACCGTCGGGGCCGCGCAGGCGCGGATATCGGCACCGGTCGTGGCGAAAGAGCGCGAGGAGCTCATCGACCGGATCGGCGCCGAGACGTCCGACGCCGACGCGCTGGAGCGGAGCGTCGACAAACTCCGGGACGAGGTGGGGGACCGGCAGCGAAAGGCCCTCAAGACACAGGGCGGGGGCCAGGGGGAGCTCGTCGCACTGCTCGCAGGCGCTACCGAGGTCGAGGGGCCGGGTGTGAAGCTCGTCGTCGACGATGCGAAGGACACCGACCAGGGCGGCGACGGGCCGCGGGAGAGCAGCGGCTTCAGCGACACGGGCCGGGTCCGCGACCGCGATATGCAGCGGATCGTCAACGGGCTCTGGGAGTCGGGTGCGGAAGCCGTGGCGATCAACGGGCAGCGGCTGACCGCCCTGTCCGCGATCCGGGCGGCGGGCGACGCCATACTGGTCGACAACAGGCCGCTGGTGCCGCCGTACACGGTGCTCGCGGTGGGGGACGGCAAGAAGTTGAGCACTGCCTTCCAGGACAGTGCCGACGGACAGTATCTGCACGCGTTGCAGGAGAACTTCGGTATCCGCGCCAGCATCTCCAGCGAGGAGAAGGTGCGTCTGCCGGCGGCGCCGAGCTTGATCGTACGTACAGCAGAGCCGAAAACCGCCGACGCCGGGAAGGGCAACGGGCAGGGCACGGCTGACACAGGGAAGGGCACATCGTGATCGCCGTACTGGGCCTCATCGTGGGAGTCGTGGCCGGACTTTTGGTCCGACCCGAGGTACCGGCGGTGGTCGAGCCCTATCTGCCGATCGCTGTCGTCGCGGCTCTCGACGCGGTCTTCGGCGGCCTGCGGGCCATGCTCGACGGGATCTTCGTGGACAAGGTCTTCGTCGTCTCCTTCCTGTCGAACGTGGTGGTGGCAGCGCTGATCGTGTTCCTGGGCGACAAGTTGGGCGTCGGCGCCCAGCTGTCCACGGGTGTCGTGGTCGTTCTCGGCATCCGGATCTTCTCCAACGCTGCCGCGATCCGCCGGCACGTGTTCCGGGCGTGAGGCCGATGAACAGCGAAGAGAACCCGAAGGGCGAGGAGCCGGAGGCGGTTGCGCCGTCGGCGGACCAGCCCGAGCGCAAGCCCAAGCCCGAGCAGCCCAAGCCCGAGCAGGCCGAGCCGGGGCAGGCCGAGCCGGACCAGCCCCAGGCCGAGCAGCAGACCGGCCGCCAGCGGCTCGTCGCGGTGCTGTGGCCGCCGCGGGTCAGCCGCGCTCAACTCATCGTCGCCGTGCTGCTGTTCGTCCTCGGTCTGGGGCTCGCGATCCAGGTCCGCTCGACCAGCGACAACAGCGCGCTGCGGGGCGCCCGCCAGGAGGACCTGGTGCGCATCCTCGACGAACTCGACAATCGCACCCAGCGCCTCGAGGACGAGAGGCAGCGTCTCGAGGACCAGCGCGCCGAACTGGAGAACAGCTCGGACCAGGCGGAAGAGGCGCGTAAGCAGACGCGGCAGAAGGAGCAGCAACTCGGCATCCTGGCCGGCACGGTCGCGGCACAGGGCCCCGGCATCACGCTGACCATCGAGGACCCGTCCGGCACGGTCGAGTCGGACATGCTGCTCGACGCGATCCAGGAACTGCGCGCCGCCGGTGCGGAAGCGATCCAGGTCAACGACATCCGGGTCGTCGCTGACACGCATTTCACAGGTACGGGTGGTGAGATCGAGGTGGACGGCAAGAAGATCACCGCGCCGTACCGCTTCAAGGTCATCGGCAAGCCGCAGGATCTGGAGCCCGCCCTCAACATCCCTGGCGGTGTGGTGCAGACGCTGGAGAAGGAGCAGGCCACAGCCACGGTGGAGCGCTCGCAGAAGATCGTCGTGGATGCCTTGCGACCTGCGAAGCGGCCTGACTACGCTCGGTCGTCGGCGCCGTGAGGCGGGGATGCATGAGGTCGGGCGGACCAGGGCATGACGTTGCGGGGGGTCGGCACATCACAAGCGTGCCGCGTGGTGGAAACTGTCTGGTGGTTACGGACGTTGTGAGGATGTCCGGGTCGGCAGGTGTGATCATTGAGGGTTCGTCCTGCCCCACGGGCGGGTCTATTTCGGTCAAGGGGAATCGCCCGTGAAGTTGTTTGGGAAGTTGTTCGGCAAGAGCGCACGCGAGGACGGCGGCAACGCCAGGCATCGCGCACCGCGCCATGGCCAGAGTGAGGAGCAGGGCGCTGAGCGGCCGCTCTTCCGGGACGAGGTCGGTGGTCCGGGCGGTGACATTTCGGGCGGTCAGGGCGCGTCGTCTGTTGACCCTGCAGGTCCCGGCCGCATAGGTTTCGGGGAACCATCAACCTCAAGTACGGGTGGAGGGTTTTCCTCCGACCCGTATGCGACCAATCCCCACGCGGGGCAGCCGCGGCAGGAGGATCCGTCCATGTCGGCCTTGGTTTGTACGAGGTGCGGGCACCGCAATGCCGAGGCCAGCCGGTTCTGCTCCAACTGCGGCGCGCCGCTGCGCGCCGGGGCGCCGGCGGAGCGTCCTTCGGAGACGACCTCGACGATCTCCATCTCCGGCCTCGAGGCGTACGACTCGGAAGTGACGGGCCAGACGCAGGTTCCGTCGCTCTCTCCCGAGGCCCAGGCGGCCGTCGACGCGCTGCCGCTCGGCTCGGCGCTCCTGGTGGTGCGCCGCGGGCCCAATTCCGGCAGCCGCTTCTTGCTGGACGGCGAGCTGACCACGGCCGGCCGTCACCCGCAGAGCGACATCTTCCTCGACGACGTCACCGTCTCGCGGCGTCATGTGGAGTTCCGCAGGGGCCCGGACGGCAGCTTCAGCGTCGCGGACGTCGGCAGTCTCAATGGCACCTACGTCAACCGCGAGCGGATCGACTCGGTCCTCCTGTCGAACGGTGACGAGGTCCAGATCGGCAAGTACCGGCTGGTCTTCTATGCGAGCCAGCGGGGCGTGTGACCCTCCCCCAGACTCCGTCCGGGGGGACCCCCAGGGAAGGTACATGCTGCGAACACCGACTGGCGGTGCCGGTCACGGCACCGCCACAGCGGGCGAGAGGCTGATGAGCATCGGCACGGTGCTCAGCCAGCTGCGCGACGAGTTTCCCGAAGTGACCATCTCCAAGATCCGTTTCCTGGAGGCCGAGGGGCTGGTCGAGCCGCGGCGCACCCCGTCCGGGTACCGCAAATTCAGCCCCGAGGACGTGGAGCGGCTGGCCCAGGTGCTGCGGATGCAGCGGGACCACTATCTTCCGCTGAAGGTCATCCGCGAGCATCTCGACGCCATCGGCCGCGGCGAGCAGGTGCAGCTGCCTGCGCAGGGGCCGCAGCGGGAGCTTCTCGACGGCGCCTGGGAATCCGACTCGGAGCGTGTGACCGCAGCCAGGGTGGGCCGTTCGGAGCTCCTCGCCGCCGCCGAGGTGAGTGAGGCGGAGCTGGACGAGTGGGAGTCGTACGGCCTGCTCGCGCGGGACGAGGACGGCGGTTACGACGCCGAATCGGTGACCGTTGCACGGCTGGTCGCGGATCTGGGGAGATTCGGTCTCGAACCCCGGCATCTGCGGGCGATGAAGGCTGCCGCAGATCGTGAGGCGGGGCTGGTCGAGCAGGTGGTCGCACCCTTGCGGCGGCACCGTAATCCGCAGACCAGAGCGCATGCCGAGGCGACCACGAAAGAGCTGGCGGCCCTGTCTGTGCGGCTTCACGCGGCCCTGGTGCAGACGGCGCTCGGAGTACGGCTGCACTGATCATGGGGGAGCCCGACTACCCAAACCGGTCGGGCAAGTCCTAGGGTTGCTGTGTGAACGAGCTCGACGTTGTGGGTGTCCGGGTCGAAATGCCCTCGAACCAACCGATCGTGCTCCTACGTGAAGTGGGAGGCGACCGGTACCTCCCCATTTGGATCGGTCCCGGGGAGGCCACCGCCATTGCCTTTGCCCAGCAGGGCATGGCACCGGCCAGGCCGCTGACGCATGACCTCTTCAAAGACGTGCTGGAGGCGGTGGGCCAGGAGCTCACCGAGGTCCGCATCACTGACCTGCGCGAAGGGGTTTTCTACGCGGAGTTGGTCTTTGCCAGCGGAGTCGAGGTGAGCGCCAGACCCTCCGACGCCATAGCTCTGGCCCTGCGCACCGGTACGCCGATCTACGGCAGTGACGGGGTGCTCGACGATGCGGGAATCGCCATCCCGGACGAGCAGGAGGACGAGGTGGAGAAGTTCCGCGAGTTCCTCGATCAGATCTCGCCCGAGGACTTCGGCACCAACAGTCAGTGACCGCCGCGAGGGGCGGCGTCGGCACATTCGAGTAGCCTTTCCCCGAATAGGGGCACGAGAAACCACTCTCAGGGTGATTATCACTCGGCGTGCCGAGTGTGGCGATCGTTGACGCACCCCTGGTGACTGCCTACCGTCGAGATGGCAGGTCAAGGACGGAGGTCGGCGTGAGAAGCAGCGGCGACGGTACGGCAGGGGGCGCCCCCGGACGGAGTCTGGGGGAGGGCGGGCCGTATCCGCTTCACGAGAGTGCGGCCGGCCCCTTGAGGGAGACGATCGGCTACCGGGGGCCCACCGCGTGTGCGGCGGCGGGCATCACCTATCGACAGCTCGACTACTGGGCGCGTACCGGACTGGTCGAGCCCAGTGTGCGGCCGGCGTACGGATCGGGCACCCAGCGGCTCTACAGCTTCCGCGATGTGGTCGTCCTCAAGATCGTCAAGCGTTTTCTCGACACCGGTGTGGCGTTGCAGAACATCCGGGCCGCGGTGCAGCATCTGCGGGCGCGCGGCTTCACGGACCTCGAGCGCATGACGCTCATGAGCGACGGCGCCACGGTCTACGAGTGCTCGTCGCCCGACGAGGTGGTCGACCTGCTCCAGGGTGGCCAGGGGGTCTTCGGGATCGCCGTCGGCGTGGTGTGGCGGGATGTCGAGGCGGCGCTGTCTCAGCTGCACGGCGAGCGGATCGACACCGGCGAGACCCTCGTCGGGAACAACCCCGCGGACGAGCTGGCCAGGCGCAGGCGCGACCGGGCCGTCTGAGCGTCGGCGCCGGTCGCCGTTGCCGTCGCCACTGCCGGATGGCGCCCCGACTGGCGGCGCCATTGTCAGTGGCGTAGGGCAGCATCGAACATGTGAGAACCGCGCCGACGATTCTGCATCTGGACATGGATGCCTTCTTCGCCGCCGCCGAACAGGCGGCGAAGCCGAGTCTGCGTGGAAAGCCGGTGGTCGTCGGCGGGCTCGGGCCGCGCGGGGTCGTTGCCACCGCTTCGTACGAGGCGAGGCGCTTCGGCGTGCACTCGGCGATGCCGATGGCGCAGGCAAGGCGGCTGGCGCCGAACGCCGCGTATCTCGTGCCGCGCTTCTCGCTCTACCGCGCGGTCAGCGAACAGGTGATGGAGCTGCTCGGCAGGCTCTCGCCGCTGGTGGAGCCGCTGAGCCTGGACGAGGCCTTCGTCGACTTGGAGGCGGGGGGCTCGGCCGATGACTCGGCTTCCGCGCGCGTGGCCGGTGAGCGGCTGCGCGGAGACATTCTCGCCGTCACCGGGCTGACGGGGTCCGTCGGGCTCGCGGGGTCCAAGATGCTCGCCAAGATCGCCTCCGAGCAGGCGAAACCGGACGGCCTGCTGCTCATAGAGCCCGGTACGGAGCGTGAGCTGCTCGGGCCGATGTCGGTGCGGACGCTGCCGGGGGTGGGGCCGGCCACCGGGGAGCATCTGCGGCGGGCCGGGATGACGACGGTCGCCGAGCTGGCGGAGGCGGGCGAGGACGAGCTCGTACGACTGCTGGGCAAGGCGCACGGGACCTCGCTGTTCCTGATGGCCATGGGGTACGACGACCGGCCGGTGGTGGCCGAGCGGGACGCGAAGTCGGTGTCGGTGGAGGACACATTCGATGTGGATCTGCACGACCGGGTGCGGGTGCGGATCGAGGTGGAGCGGCTGGCCGACCGGTGTGTGCAGCGGCTTCGGGCGTCCGGGCACTCGGGGCGGACCATCGTGCTGAAGGTGCGGCGGTACGACTTCTCGACGCTGACCCGCTCGGAGACGCTGCGCGGGCCGACGGACGATCCGGCGGTGGTGCGGGAGGCCGCCGGGCGGCTGCTGGAGGCGGTGGACACCACGGGCGGGGTGCGCCTGCTGGGGGTGGGCGTGACGGGGCTCGCGGACTACACCCAGGAGGATCTCTTCGCCCAGGCCGCGGCTGATGAGCAGGCCGAGCGCGAAGCGCACGAGGAGGCGGCCGAGGGCGAGCGGGAGACGCACGAGGCCCTCGCCGCGGCGGGGGCCGGGGCAGAGCCCCGAGCCGCAGCCGGGGCAGGAGCCCGAGCCGGAGCACAGGCAGGCGCCGGAGCCGGGGTCGCGGCCGGGGCCCGGGCGGGTGCAGAAGTCGGGGCAGGCGGGGCAGAGCACGAGGCGCTCGCGGCGCGGCGCTGGGCCGCGGGGCACGACGTGCGGCATGCCGAGTACGGGGCGGGATGGGTGCAGGGCAGCGGGCTCGGTCGCGTCACCGTCCGGTTCGAGGAACCGGGGTCGCCGCCGGGGCGCGTACGCACCTTCCGGGTCGACGACCCCGATCTGGAGCCCTCCGATCCGCTGCCGCTCGTCGCGCTGCCCGCGGCGGTGGAGAGTGCGGGTCAGTCCTCCTGGCCGGCCACGCGACCGAAGGACCGGTCTCCAGAGGAGGGAGCGGGCGTCTCGGGGGCCTCGGAGAGGTCGAGGCCGTAGTGGTGGTACAGCTGGAGCTCCTGCTCCGGGGAGAGATGGCGGCCGACTCCGAAGTCCGGGGCATCCTTGATCAGCGAGCGCTCGTACGGGACATGCAGAGTGTCGTCGACCAGCTTGCTCGGCTCCAGCGGGACGAACGCGTCCCGGCTGAACAGGCCGGTCCGCACGGCCGCCCACTCGGGCACTCCCGTGGCATCGTCCAGGTACACCTCGTCCACAGTCCCGATCTTGTGGCCGTTGCGGTCGAACGCCTTGCGGCCGATCAGGCTGCGCGGATCGATATCGGTCTGCACGGTCCCTCCAATAGGTCGCAACTGCTGTTTAAATACTACAAAAGTGCACATCGGGGGTGTCGGCCACTTGAGCGATCGACGAGGGGGCGCGCTGGTAGGCTGGCAAGCGGCTGCTGACCCCGTGCGGGAGAGTCCACCGGTGAAAGTACCGGCGGCGCCGAAGGAGCAAATCCTCCCCGGAATCTCTCAGGCCCCTGTACCGCACGGACGAGGTCACTCTGGAAAGCAGGGCGGGCGTCGGACGGCATCCGCTCTCACCGACGGTGAAAGCCGGAGCGTGGCATGCGCGCGCCCCGGTGAAACTCTCAGGTTGAGATGACAGAGGGGGAGGCCGTCCGGGCATCCGCGCCGTGGTGCCCCTCGCCGGTCGTGTCAGACCAGGAGGCCTCCTAAATGACCGCCAACCGCATTCCGCTCTCCCAGCTTGAGCGAGGCACCCCCTTCGAGCAGCGCCACATCGGGCCCGACGCCGAGGCCCAGGCGAAGATGCTGGCACAGGTGGGCTACGGCTCGCTCGACGAGCTGACCGCCGCCGCGGTGCCTGATGTGATCAAGAGCGCGGAGGCGCTGAACCTCCCGGGCGCGCGTACCGAGGCGGATGTGCTCGCCGAGCTGCGCACGCTTGCCGACCGCAATCAGGTGCTTGCGCCCATGATCGGCCTTGGCTACTACGGCACCTTCACGCCGCCCGTGATCCTGCGCAATGTCATGGAGAACCCGGCCTGGTACACCGCGTACACGCCGTACCAGCCGGAGATCTCCCAGGGCCGGCTCGAGGCGCTGCTCAACTTCCAGACGATGGTCGCCGACCTGACCGGACTGCCCACCTCCGGCGCCTCGCTGCTCGACGAGGCCACGGCCGCCGCCGAGGCCATGTCGCTGGCCCGCCGGGTCGGCAAAGTCAAGAACGGCGTCTTCCTGGTCGACGCCGACACCCTGCCGCAGACCCTCGCGGTGATCGAGACCCGCGCCGAGCCCACCGGCGTCGAGGTCGTCACCGCCGACCTCAGTGACGGCATCCCGGCCGAGATCGCGGAGCGCGGCGTTTTCGGCGTGCTGCTGCAGTACCCGGGCGCCTCCGGTGCCGTACGCGACATCAAGCCCGTCATCGAGCAGGCGCACGAGCTCGGCGCGATCGTCACCGTCGCCGCCGATCTGCTGGCGCTCACCCTGCTCACCTCGCCCGGCGAGCTGGGAGCCGACATCGCGGTGGGCACGACGCAGCGCTTCGGCGTCCCGATGGGCTTCGGCGGCCCGCACGCCGGTTTCATGGCCGTACGCGAGAAGTTCGCGCGCAGCCTGCCCGGCCGGCTCGTCGGCGTCTCGGTGGACGCGGACGGCAACAAGGCCTACCGGCTCGCGCTGCAGACACGTGAGCAGCACATCCGCCGCGAGAAGGCCACCAGCAACATCTGTACCGCCCAGGTACTCCTCGCCGTGATGGCTGGGATGTACGCCGTCTACCACGGCCCGGAGGGGCTCAGGGGGATCGCGCAGCGCACCCACCGGTACGCCGCGATCCTCGCCGAGGGGCTGCGGGCCGGTGGCGTCGAGGTCGTCCACGGGGCGTACTTCGACACGCTGACCGCACGGGTGCCGGGCAAGGCCGCCGACGTCGTGGCCGCCGCGCGTGAGGGCGGGGTCAACCTTCACCTCGTCGACGCCGACCACCTCTCCATCGCGTGTGACGAGACCACGACGCGTACCCAACTGGCCGCCGTCTGGGCCGCCTTCGGCGTGGAGGCCGACGTCGAGGTGCTCGACGCGGCGACCGACGACACCCTGCCGGCCGCCCTGCTGCGCACGGACGACTACCTCACCCACCCCGTCTTCCACCAGCACCGTTCCGAGACTGCGATGCTGCGCTACCTGCGCAAGCTCGCCGACCGCGACTACGCGCTGGACCGCGGCATGATCCCGCTCGGCTCCTGCACCATGAAGCTGAACGCGACCACCGAGATGGAGCCGGTCACCTGGCCGGAGTTCGGGCAGATCCACCCCTTCGCGCCGGTCGAGCAGGCCGCCGGATACCTCACGCTCATCCATGAGCTGGAGGAGCGCCTCGCCGAGGTCACCGGGTACGACGCGGTCTCCATCCAGCCCAACGCCGGTTCGCAGGGCGAGCTCGCGGGTCTGCTCGCCGTGCGCGCGTACCACCGCGCCAACGGTGACGACCAGCGCACCATCTGCCTCATCCCGTCCTCCGCGCACGGCACCAACGCCGCCAGCGCCGTGATGGCGGGCATGAAGGTCGTCGTGGTGAAGACCGCCGACGACGGCGAGGTGGACATCGAGGACCTGCGCGCCAAGATCGAGCAGTACCGCGACGAGCTCTCGGTCCTGATGATCACCTACCCGTCCACGCACGGCGTGTTCGAGGAGCACGTCGCCGACATCTGCGCGCAGGTGCACGAGGCCGGCGGCCAGGTGTACGTCGACGGTGCCAACCTCAACGCGCTGGTGGGCCTCGCCAAGCCGGGCAAGTTCGGCGGCGACGTCTCGCACCTCAATCTGCACAAGACCTTCTGCATCCCGCACGGCGGCGGCGGTCCGGGCGTCGGCCCGGTGGGCGTACGAGCGCACCTCGCCCCGTACCTCCCGAACCACCCGCTTCAGCCGACCGCCGGTCCCGAGACGGGCGTGGGACCGATCTCGGCCGCCCCGTGGGGCTCGGCGGGCATCCTGCCGATCTCCTGGGCGTACGTACGGCTCATGGGCGGCGAGGGCCTCAAGCGCGCCACCCAGGTCGCCGTGCTCGCGGCCAACTACATCGCCAAGCGCCTGGAGCCGCACTACCCGGTGCTCTACGCCGGGCCGGCCGGTCTGGTCGCGCACGAGTGCATCGTGGACCTGCGGCCGCTGTCGAAGGCGACCGGTGTCAGCGTCGACGACATCGCCAAGCGCCTGATCGACTACGGCTTCCACGCGCCGACGATGTCCTTCCCGGTGGCCGGCACGCTGATGATCGAGCCCACCGAGAGCGAGGACCTGACCGAGATCGACCGCTTCTGCGACACGATGATCGCGATCCGCGGGGAGATCGAGAAGGTCGCTTCGGGCGAGTGGCCCGCGGAGGACAACCCGCTGCGCAACGCCCCGCACACCGCGGCGGCGCTGGGCGGGGAGTGGGACCACCCGTACAGCCGCGAGGACGCGGTCTTCCCGGCCGGAGTGAGCGCCTCGGACAAGTACTGGCCGCCGGTGCGCCGGATCGACGGTGCGTTCGGCGACCGTAACCTCGTCTGCTCCTGCCCGCCGCTGGACGAGTACGACAACTGACGGGCGCGGCGGCGCTCATGCGTCGGGGCCGGTGCGGAGATCAGTCTCCGGGCCGGCCCCTTGTCGTACGGACGGCGCTAGGCGGCCGTCATCACCTGCCCGCTCGCCCGCGGCCGGTGCGGCGCGATGATCTGGCCGTCCGGCAGCAGTTCACCGGTGTCCTCGAAGAGCAGTACGCCGTTGCACAGCAGGCTCCAGCCCTGCTCCGGGTGGTGCGCCATGAGACGGGCGGCTTCCCGGTCGGCTGAGTCGGATGTCGGGCAGGCTGGCTGGTGCTGGCACATGGGTGGGTTCTCTCGCTGCGTTGTAGTGACTGTGACTGTCCTGCGGCTCGATGAGGTGTTCATGGCCGCCCCCCGTATCTGTAGGTCCGATCCCAGTGTTGCCCTACGGGCGTCAATCCGCAGGGATTTCGCGGCAGCTCTTCTTACTGGTTAATGACGTGTCACTCGGGCGGACGGTTCAGCTCAACTCCATTGTCCTTTCGGGTGGTTCGGGGTGGCCGGTATGGGCTAGTCCGGATGGGGTAGGAGTGCGCCCCGCGACCGGGTGGTCACGGGGCGCAAAGGGGGGCGCGAGCTGGGCTCGAGCAGCGCGCGTGCGGGGCTCGAGCGGTGGCGGACGGTCAGGCTGGGGAGCCGAGCAGCGGAGCCGGTGTGAGCCGCAGGGTCATCACCGGCAGCAGATCGGCGACCCGGTGCGCCCGGTGTGCCGCTATGCCGGGAGGCGCTGGGCGCAGCGGCACCAGGACGTCCGTCGGAAGGGGTGTGCCGACCGAGGCGTCGGCGTCCGTGTCGCCGTGCAGCCAGAGAGTGAGCATGTAGAGCTCGGGGATGGAGAGCAGGCGTGGCTGGAAGTGAGTCTTCATTGACTCGGCCTGGCGCAGCGCCCGTTCGGTGGAGCTTAGGTAGGGCCCTTCGAAGAAGTGGGAGAAGGTCCAGCCGTCGGGGGTGAGCATCGTCTCCGCCGCGGCCACGGCTCGTTCGCCGCTACGGATCAGAAAACGCCAGCCCGCGAGGCGGGTGTAGGGGGCACTGTCGCTCGGCACGATCTGATCCAGTACGTGGACGGGCAGCGGCAGTTCGGGGCTCAGAGGTCCCTGGACGGACCTGAGAGCGGGTGTGCGGGCCTCGCGGACGGCTGTCGGGGAACCGAGTGCCGCGAGGACGCTGCGCAGGGCAGGCGCGGGGGCCGGGGGGACATGCAGCGGCATGATGGGTCGCCTCTCACTTCGGAGACACGTTGGTGCAAGGGTTGGTGCAAGGGGCAAGGGCAGGTGCGGACGGCGCTGTCAGCGTGCGGGGCCAGAGGGGCCGGAAAGGCCACCGGGCGCCAACTCTCTGCCTTGTTCACGGAGTTTATACGAAACGTGTTCTCACAGTGTTTCTGCTAGCGCTCGTGCGTATTTCCGGCAAGGCGGTATCAGGTCTTTCTGTTGCGGTTTTTCTGCCGATTTTTCGTGAGGGTAGGTCCGCAGCCTGGGATTTTATCGGCCGAGCGGTAGGCCGAAACCAGTCGGTGTTTTTCACCAGGCATCAGGCGGTGGTAACTGCGTAGTGCATCATGCCGAGGGAATGTGCCGCTCGATCACTCAGTAGACACTACCGGCTGCGGACCGTTCGCGGGGCGTTAGAGATCAGTGAGTCTGGGCATTATCGTCCGTGACGCGAGCGGCTGATGCTCCGTGGTGCCCACTCGAGGAGGGACGCTTCGATGGGGGAGAAGGTCGTGGCAGGCGGGATCGACCTGTCCGATCGGCAAAGGTACCGGCGAAAGTTGCAGCAGTGCCTCGCGGGACTGGGGAGGCTGCTGGCGGAGAAGAGGTTCGACCGGCCCAGGAATCTCATGGGCCTCGAGATCGAGCTGAATCTCGCGGGTGCCGACGGGCTGCCACGGATGATGAATGCGGAAGTTCTCGAGCGCATCGCAAGCCGTGATTTCCAGACCGAGCTCGGAATGTTCAACCTGGAAGTAAATATCCTTCCGCACCGGTTGAGCGGGAGAGTTCTGGACCAGCTGGCCGAGGAGTTGCGCACCGGTCTCGGATATGCGCACCGGAAAGCGGCCGAGGTCGGCTCGGGGATCGTGATGATCGGAATTCTGCCGACACTCGCCCAGCATGATCTGGTTTCCGCGAACCTCTCCGACGTCGACAGATACATGCTGCTCAACGACCAGATCGTCGCGGCGCGCGGCGAGGACTTCATGCTCGACATCGAGGGCGTGGAGCGGCTGACCTGCACCTCGGCGTCGATAGCTCCCGAGGCCGCCTGCACCTCGGTGCAGCTGCACCTCCAGGTGACGCCGGCGCGCTTCGCCGATGTGTGGAACGCCGCGCAGGCGGTGGCCGCCGTGCAGGTGGCCGTGGGCGCCAACTCGCCCTTCCTGTTCGGCAGGGAGCTGTGGCGCGAGTCGCGGCCGCCGCTGTTCCAGCAGGCCACCGACACCAGACCGCCCGAGCTCCAGGCCCAGGGGGTCAGGCCGCGTACCTGGTTCGGCGAGCGGTGGGTGACCTCGGCGTACGACCTCTTCGAGGAGAATCTGCGCTACTTCCCCGCCCTGCTGCCGATCTGCGACGACGAGGACCCGCTGAGGGTGCTCGACGACGGCGGCGTCCCGCGGCTGCAGGAACTCGTCCTGCACAACGGCACGGTCTACCGCTGGAACCGCCCGGTGTACGGAGTCGTCGACGGCGTGCCCCACCTGCGGGTGGAGAACCGCGTACTGCCCGCCGGGCCCACCGTCACCGACGTGATCGCCAACACCGCCTTCTACTACGGGCTGGTGCGCGCGCTCGCCGAAGAGGCCAGGCCCGTGTGGAGCAGGCTGCCCTTCGCCGCCGCGGCCGACAACTTCGACACCGCGTGCCGACACGGCATCGACGCAGAGCTCCAGTGGCCGCGCCCCGGCCGGGTGGGCGGCATCACGCGGGTGCCGGCCGTCAAACTCGTACGCGACGAACTGCTGCCGCTGGCCGCAGCGGGACTCGACGCGTGGAACGTCGAGCCCGCCGACCGGGACTTCTATCTCGGCGTGATCGAGGAACGGTGCAAGAGGCGGGTGAACGGGGCGTCGTGGCAGGCCGACACGTACCACCGCGCGCTGGAGGCCGGTCTCGAACGGGACGCAGCCCTCGCCGCCACCACCCGCCGTTACTGCGAGCTGATGCACCAGGGCGAGCCGGTACACACCTGGCCGGTCGGTTTCCCCGGCGCGCACTCCTGAGCAGGCCTTCACTGAGCGGCGGTCTGGCCCGCCTGGCCGACCGCCATGATCGCTTTGAGGATCACGGCCTGGATCTCGGCGGGGTCGCTGACCTGGTAGCCCGCGCCGCCCGTCGCCTTGGCGATCTGGTCGACCTCCTGAAGGTCGGCGTCCGGCCCGACCGCGATGGCGATCAGCGGCACCGGGCGCTCAGGGTCGGCGAGCTCCTGCGCGACCTCGTAGTTCTCGCGGGCGGCGACGCGTATGTCCATGCACTGGCCGTCCGAGGTGATCTTCTCCGCGCGGGCGCGGTCGGCGACCTCGCGCACGGCCGGGGCGATGTCGGGGGAGGCGACGATGTCCAGGGGTATGGCGGAGTCCTCGCACGACTCCGCGAAGGACAGCAGGCCGCTCTGCGCCGCGATCCCAGTCCCCGCCACCACGGCGATGACAAGCATCGCGGCGACGGCGATCGTGCGACGGCGCCCCCGCGGACGGGACCTGCCTTCATCCGTCGCCTCGTCGTCGGGCAAGCTGTGACGTCCCATGCGGTGGTGCCCCTCCTTGAACGATGAGCAAGGAAAAGGGGACCGCGTCATCGCGATGACGCTCGTCCCCCGGCCTGTCGCGCGCGATCTTCGTACCTGTATTCGAGACCCTAGCGGGGCGAGGATGGGGACGAGGCGGGATTACTCAACTGGAGGCAGGTGTGCAGGCGGAGGCGGGACGCGTGGCTGATTCTCTTCCTCAAGAGGGCATGTCGCGAAGGATCTTGCGATCCGAGACTCTGCTCGTACTCGCGGTCTCGCTGGGCGCGAGCGGAGTATCGGCGCTGATCAGCTTTGTCGGATCGCTGACAAAGCCGGGTGGCCTCAAGGAGCAGGCGGCGACGCTGAACGCGTCGTACGCCCCTGGGCGGCCGTGGCTCGATCTCGCCTGGCAGCTCTTCGATATCGCGACGGGCCTGGTGCCTGTCCTGCTCGTCGCGCATCTGCTGCTGCGGGAGGGTGTAGGGCTGCGGTCGATCGGTTTCGACCGGAGCAGACCATGGGCCGACCTCGGGCGCGGCGCGCTCGTCGCGGCGGGCATCGGCGGTGCCGGGCTCGCGTTCTATCTGGTGGCACGGGCCTCCGGGTTCAACCTCACCGTGGTGCCCGAGGCGCTGCCCGAGGTGTGGTGGAAGTTCCCCGTACTGATCCTTTCAGCGATCCAGAACTCCGTACTGGAGGAAGTGATCGTCGTCGGGTATCTGCTGCGCAGACTGGGGCAGTTGGGCTGGACGCCGATGGCGGCGCTGGTGGCGAGCTCGGTGCTGCGCGGTTCGTACCACCTCTACCAGGGCATCGGCGGCTTCGTCGGCAACATGGTGATGGGCGCGGTCTTCGTGCTGCTCTACCGGCGGTGGGGGCGGGTCGGGCCGCTGGTGGCCGCGCACGCGCTGCTCGACATCACGGCCTTCGTCGGGTACGCGCTGCTGGCCGGGAAGGTGGGATGGCTGCCCACGCCGTGACCGGGGTGGGAGGAAGGGGCGTACGGCGGCTGCCGTACGCCCCTTGCCATGTGCGGTAGGCCGGTCGGGGCGCGGTCAGCTGCTCGGCGTGGTCAGCAGCTCGCCGTCGATGACGGTGACGGCGTGGCCGGTGAGCAGGGTGCGCTCGCCGCGCAGCGAGGTGCGGACCAGGCCGGAGCGGGCGGAGGCTTGCAGTCCGGTCAGTTCCGTACGGCCGAGACGGGCCGACCAGAACGGCGCGAGCGCCGTGTGCGCGCTGCCGGTCACCGGGTCCTCGTCGATACCGACCCGGGGGAAGAAGCCGCGCGAGACGAAGTCGTAGGAGCCGGCCGGGTCTTCGGCGGCGGCGGTGGCGATGATGCCGCGCTCGGAGTGCGCCGTCAGGGCGCGGCAGTCCGGGGTCAGCGCCCGTACGGCCTGTTCGTCGGCCAGCTCGACGACCAGATCGCCGATGTGCGGGCCCGTGTCGTGCGCCGAGATGACCTTGGCGCCGAGCGCCTCGGCGAGGCCGTCCGGGATCTCGACGGGGGTGAGCGGGGACGTCGGGAAGTCGAGGGTGATCGTGCCGTCCTCGTGGGCTGTGGCGGAGAGGGTGCCGCAGCGTGCGGCGAAGCGCACCGTGCCGCTCGCGGTGCCGGTGGTGTGCAGCACATGGGCGGTGGCCAGCGTGGCATGCCCGCACATGTCGACCTCGGTGGCCGGGGTGAACCAGCGCAGCGCCCAGTCGGCCTCGCCGCCGGCGGGCAGGGGGTGGGCGAAGGCGGTCTCCGAGAGGTTCACCTCGGTCGCCACCTGCTGGAGCCAGGAGTCGTCGGGGAACCGGTCGGAGTCCAGGAGCAGGACTCCGGCGGGGTTGCCGGTGAAGGGGCGGTCGGTGAAGGCGTCGACGATTCGAATCCGCATGAGCTGACCGTAGGGGCGGCGCAAAGCCGCAGGCCAAGGCCAATTCGGGGTTGCTGGACCGAGTGGGCGTTTCCATCCGACACATTCCGATATATCGTTGACGCATCGCGACAGATCAACGATGGAAGGGGCGTAGCGATGCGTTCACATGGACAAGGACACGAACACGGTCAGGGTCATGGGCACTGCGGGCCCGGCCATCAAGGTCGGGGCGACTTCGAGGGACGCCGTGGGGCGTTCGGTCCGTTCGGGCCGCCGTTCGGCGGGCCTTTCGGACGCGGTCGTGGCGGCGGTCGGGGAAGGGCGCGGCGCGGTGATGTGCGCGCCTCGATCCTCGCGCTGCTGAAGGACCGGCCTATGCACGGTTACGAGATGATCCAGGAGATCGGCGAGCGCAGCGGCGGGGCCTGGCGGCCCAGCCCTGGCTCGGTCTACCCGACACTCCAGCTGCTCGAGGACGAAGGTCTCATCACCAATGAGAGCGAGGGCGGCAAGAAGCTGTTCACGCTCACCGACTCGGGGCGCGCCGAGGCCGAATCGGGGCCGGAGGCTCCGTGGGAAGAGGCCGGGCGCGGAGTCGACTGGGAGACGGTCAACGAGATCCGGCAGGCCGGGTTCGGCCTGATGGAGGCGTTCGGCCAGGTCTGGAAGACCGGCAGCACCGAGCAGCGGCAGAAGGCCGTCGCCGTGATCAACGAAGCCCGTAAGAAGCTCTATCTGATCCTTGCCGACGAACACTGAGCCGGCGTGAGAGGGGCCCCGCGCAGCAGCGCGGGGCCCTTCTCGTGCGCCGGGTGTCAGGCTGCGGTGTCAGGCTGGGGCGTCAGGCGACGAGGCCGCCCAGCTTGCGCAGTGACTCGTTGAGCGCGGCCGTCGCCGAGTCCTTGAGCTTTCCGGCCATCAGCGACACGGCGGCGCCGGTGAACTCCCCGTCGATGCGCACCTTCGTGCCGTCCCCGTCCGGAGTGAGGGTGTAGCGGTTGCCCACGCTGACGCCCATCGGGCCCTTGCCCTTGACGCCCAGCACCCGGCCCGCCTTGAACTCGTCCACGGTCCAGGCCACTTCGGCCGGGAAGCCCATGAGCTTCATGTTCTCCTCGTAGGTGGCTCCCAGCTCCAGCGTCCCGGGGGCGCCATTGGGGAAACTGGTGTGGGTGGCGTTCCACTGGCCGTAGCTGGTGAAGTCCGTCAGCTGGGCCCAGACCTTCTCGGCCGGCGCCTCGATACGGGCCTCGGCACTGACTTCGGCCATACGACCACCCCTCCATGTCGGGTTTCGGTGTCGCGGAACGTAGCCGTGCCGACGTGAACATTCAATACTGATGAACAGTCAGGTCTGGTGCATGGCAAGGCGGCGCGCGCCCCTCGGGGAGAACTGTCTCGATCTCATCCCTAAGGAGGAGAAATCGCTCGCGTGTGCCCAACCTCCGTGGGATGCGTAAATGGGGCCCGACGGCGACGCCCGGGCTCCCGGGAGCTGATGAGGTGGGAGATGTGCAAAGCCCTGTCCCGCGGGTGCCTCAGCAGGCCCCCGCCACCCGTACGGAGATCGACGCCAGGCTCACCGTGGAGCTTGCCTCGGTGGTCGCGGGTGCGCGCAGGAGGGCGCTGCGCGACGGCGACCGGCAGATCGACACGGCCCATCTGCTGCACTCCCTGATCGAGTCGGACCCCGAGGCCCGTGCCGCTCTCGGCGCCGGACCGCAGGTCGCGCGGGTGCTCGGATATCTCGTGCAGCGCAGCATCGGATACGGGCTGCGCTGGCAGGGCTCGGTGGAGGACTCGGGCACCGTTCCCGTCGTACACGAAACGGACGCGGAGATGTCGGGATGGTCGCCTTCGGCGGCCGCCGCGATGCAGGGCGCGCTGGAGCGGGCGCACATGCGCGGCGACGAGCGGGCCGGGGGCACCGATCTGCTCGCCTGCCTCGCCGCGGACCCGGAGTGCCGGGCCGTGGAGGTGCTGGAGCGGGCCGGGGTGGACATGGAGCTGCTGGTCGGGCGGCTGGCGGCCGAATAGTGTCCGGATGACCCATGGATGGCCCGGACGTCTCGACTGGATGACCCGGACGTCTCGACATGTGTCACGGGGGTGACGGTCCTGACCGGCGCTGACATGATGTGCCGATGCGCGCGTCTCAGGGAAGGAGCGCCGGCCTGGGACTCGCCCTGGGCTCGGCGTTCGCATTCGGTGGATCAGGTGTCGCGGCCAAGCCGCTGATCGAAGCGGGTCTCGACCCGCTGCATGTGGTGTGGCTACGAGTGGCCGGCTCCGCCCTCATCATGCTGCCGGTGGCCTGGCGCCACCGTGACCTGGTGCTGCGCAGGCCCGCACTGCTCGTCGGCTTCGGGCTGCTCGCCGTCGCGGGCGTACAGGCCTGCTACTTCGCGGCGATCTCCCGGATCCCGGTCGGCGTCGCGCTGCTCATCGAATACCTCGCCCCCGCGCTGGTTCTCGGCTGGGTCCGCTTCGTGCAGCGCCGGCCCGTCACCCGGGCCGCGGCGGTCGGCGTGGTCCTCGCGGTCGCCGGACTCGCGTGCGTCGTCGAAGTGTGGGCGGGGGCCGGCTTCGACGCGATCGGGCTGCTGCTCGCGCTGGCCGCGGCGTGCTGCCAGGTCGGCTACTTCGTCCTGTCCGACCAGGGCGGCGACGGGGACGACGCGGCGGATCCGCTGGGTGTGATCGCGTATGGACTGCTCATCGGCGCGGCGGTGCTGACGCTGGTGGCGCGGCCGTGGGGGATGGACTTCTCGCTGCTCGGCGGGAGCGCGGACATGGGTGGTACGCAGGTGCCTGCGGCGCTGCTGCTGGGCTGGATCGTGCTGATCGCCACGGTGCTGGCGTATGTCACCGGGGTCATCTCTGTGCGCAAGCTCTCGCCGCAGGTGGCGGGCGTGGTGGCGTGCCTGGAGGCGGTCATCGCGACAGTGCTGGCCTGGGTGCTGCTGCGGGAGCATCTGTCGGCTCCGCAGATCTTCGGCGGAGCGGTGGTGCTGGTAGGGGCGTTCATCGCGCAGTCACAGGCGCCGAAGGCGGCGTCGGGGCCGGTGGCCGGGGGTGTGCCCGCACAGAGCGGCGCTGCCGTCGCTGCCGAGGGTGAGTTGTCGGCGCCGCACGTCGCACCGTAGGGTGGCGATCATGCATTTGACCGTACTTCCGCCGCCTGCCGCCTAGCGCGGGCGGCCGCTTTCTGACGAAGACCGGGCTCGGGGTGTCCCCGAGCGGTTCGTCGCTGCCCGCGTGACGCAGTCGAGCGACCACCCATCCCGTTCTTCACACGGAGAAGTCACGTGTCGAATGTTTCCTACGCTCCTTCTGTCGGCGTGCCCGTCGGGCGGAGCCTCCTCTATCTGATCTTTGCCGGAGTCGCATGGGGGACCGCGGGCGCGGCTGCCTCGCTGGTCTTCCGGGTGAGCGATCTCGGTCCTCTCGCGCTGTCGTTCTGGCGCTGCGCGGGGGGTCTGGTGCTGCTGCTGGGCGCGCTTGCGCTGCGGGCGCGGCGTACCGCTGTGGCCGGGGGTGTTGTCGCGGCGCCCGTCGAGCCGCGGCGGCGCCGGCTGCTGCGCATTCTCGCTACGGGAATCGGGCTCGCTCTCTTCCAGAGCGCCTACTTCGCGGCCGTCCAGGCGACGGGTCTCGCGGTGGGCACGGTCGTCACGCTGGGCGCGGGGCCTGTCCTCATCGCCGTGGGCGCGCGGCTGACGATGGGGGAGCGGCTCGGGCGGGGCGGCGTCGTCGCCGTCACCGGGGCGCTTGCCGGTCTGTTCGTCCTGGTCCTGGGCGGCGAGGGCGGGACGGTACGGCCTGCGGGGGTCGCGCTCGCGCTGCTCTCGGCGGCCGGGTACGCGGCGATCACGCTGCTGACGCGGTGGCTGGGGCGTGACGAGGGCGGCGGTGACTCGCTGGCCACGACGGCGTGGGCGTTCGCGATCGGGGCGGTGGGGCTGCTGCCCGTGGCGCTGGGCGAGGGGTTGCTGCCGCACACCGCGGAACTGGGGCGGGTGGTCTGGCTGTTGACGTACGTCGCGGCGGTGCCGACGGCGCTTGCGTACGCGCTCTACTTCGCGGGGGCGGCGGTGGTGCGGGCCGCGACGGTCTCGGTGATCATGCTGCTGGAGCCGGTGAGCGCGGCGGTGATCGCGGTGACGGCGCTGGATGAGCGGCTCACGGCGCCGACGGTGGTGGGGACGGCGCTGCTGCTGGCGGCAGTGGCGGGGCTGGCGGTGGCGGAGACGCGGGTGGGGAGGGGGTAGGGGCTCCGCCCCGGACCCCCGCTCCTCAATCGCCGGAGGGGCCTGGGTGGGCTCAAAGTGAGCCCGTCCGTCCCAGATAGCTCGGTACCCCGATCGACTCGTCCAGATCCGCCGCCGGGATCGGGGTGCCCTGCTGGGTGGTCAGCGGGACCACTCCCGTCCAGTACGGGAGTTCCGCGTCCTCCGGGTCGTCGTTCGGGCCGCCTGTGCGGAGCTTGGCCGAGACCTCCGTCAAGGTCAGGCGCAGGACCGCCGTCGCCGCCAGTTCCTTCGGGTTCGCCGGGCGGGAGTCGATTGAGCGGCCCGGGACGACATTGTCGACCAGGGCGTCGAGGGCGGTGCGCTTCTCCGTCGGGTCCGTGACCGGGTGGGCAGCGCCGTGGACCACGACTGAGCGGTAGTTGATCGAGTGGTGGAACGCCGAGCGGGCAAGGACCAGGCCGTCGACGTGGGTGACCGTCAGGCACACGTCGAGGCCGGGGTCCGACTCGCCCGCCATGCGCAAGGGGCGTGAGCCCGTCGAGCCGTGGATGTACAGGTGATCGTCGACGCGGGCGAACAGCGTCGGCAGGACGACCGGCGCGCCGTCGCGTATGAAGCCGAGATGGCAGACGTATGCCTCGTCGAGTATGGAGTGGACCAGCTCTCGGTCGTACGCGGCCCGGTCCCGGGAGCGGGTGGGGACGGTGCGTTCGGTCGGCTCGTAAGCGTCCGGCATTGCCAACTCCATTGTACTAGTGCATAATCTTGTTTGTGCTAGGAGAGTATCGGATTGTCGGACGCCGCGCATCGGAGATTGCCGCCAGCGTCGAGCGCGCGGTCGGCGCGGGTGACCTGGAACCGGGTCAACTGCTGCCGCCCATGCGGGAGCTGGCGACCGAGCTGGGCGTCAACCCGAACACCGTCGCGTCCGCGTACCGGACCCTGCGCGACCGCGGAGTCATCGAGACCGCCGGGCGCAAGGGCAGTCGGGTGCGCCCGCGGCCGGCCAGTACGGCCCGCGGGTCGATCCGTGTCGACGCGCCCCCCGGTGTACGGGACCTGGGCGAGGGGAACCCGGACCCCGCGCTGCTGCCGCCGCTGGGCGAGGCGCTCGCCGCCGCGGCCCGACGCAACGCGGAGGAGCCGGGTCTGTACGGACAGGCTCCCGTCGACGCGGAGTTCGCACGGCTCGCCCGCGCCGCGATGGACGCCGACGGCGTGCCCGCAGGGCCGGTCGCCGTCACCTCCGGATCGCTGGACGCGATCGAGCGCGTGCTCGCCGCGCACCTCAAGCCGGGTGACACGGTCGCCGTCGAGGACCCCGGCTGGGGCAGCCTGCTGGATCTGGTGCCGGCGCTGGGGCTGAAGCCCGTGCCCGTGGCGCTCGACGACGACGGGCCGCTGGCGAGCGAGGTGGAAAAGGCGCTCGCCGGCGGGGCGCGCGCGCTCATCGTCACCGACCGGGCGCAGAACCCCACCGGCGCCGCGGTGAGCCAGGCACGCGCGCGTGAACTGCGTGCCGTGCTCGCCAGGTTCCCTCAGACCCTCCTCATCGAGGACGACCACGGACACGCCATCGTCGATCTGCCGCTGCACCCCCTCGCCGGGGTCACGGACAGCTGGGCGCTCGTACGCTCCACCGCCAAGGCGTACGGCCCCGATCTGCGCGTCGCCGTACTGACCGGCGACGCCGTCACCGTCGACCGCGTCATGGGAAGGCAGCGGCTCGGTCCCGGCTGGGTCAGCAGGCTGCTGCAGCGCGCGGTGGTCCACCTCTGGACCTCGGGCGCGGTGGACCCGTTCGTCGTCGCGCACGCGTACGGGGAACGGCGCGATGCGCTCCTACGGGCACTGGCGGAGCGTGGCATCGAGGCCCATGGGCGCAGCGGGATGAACGTCTGGGTGCCCGTCCCCGACGAGACCGGGGCCGTGGCGCGGCTGCTGCACGCCGGCTGGGCGGTCGCGCCGGGGGCGCGTTTCCGGATGTCCGCGCCACCCGGCGTGCGGCTCACTGTCTCGGGCCTCGCGATGGACGACATCGAGCCGGTCGCAGACGCGGTCGCGGCTGCTGCCGGGCCTGCGCCCGCGCGCAGCTACGGCTGAGCCGCGGCCCCCGCCCCCGTCCCCGACTCGGCCCGCGCCTCTGACTCGGCCCGCCCCTCTGACTCGGCCTCGGCCTCGGCGCGAGACTGTGGCTGAGCCGAGGTACCGGTGGCAGCGGCCGGTGCCTTCGGCCGGCTCTGGGTCAGTGCCGCGCCCGCCAGGACGATCAGCGCGCCCACCGGAGTGTTCCAGCCCAGCTGCTCGTCCAGCACCGCGACGCCCGCGGCCGTCGCGATGACCGGGATGAAGTACGTGACCATCTGCGCCGTCGTCGGGCCGACCTCGGCGACCAGGCCGTACTGGAGGAGCAGGGCGAAGCCCGTCCCCAACACACCGAGCGCGACCACCGCGAGGAGCGGCACCAGCGGGAAGGACGTCGGCAGCGTCGTGAACAGCGGTGTGACCACAGCGAGTTGGACCGTCGCGAGCAGCAGTTGCGCGCCGGTCAGCGAGAGATTGGAGTGGCTGCTGCCGGCCAGTGTGCGGCGCACGTAGATCCAGCCGATCGGATAGCTCAGTGAGGCGAGCAGCGCCATCGCCGTGCCGCGGAAGTCGAGCCCGGAGAATCCCTGCCACGCGCCGAGCACGGTCAGCACGCCCAGGAAGCCGATGCCGAGCCCGGCGACCCTGCGCCGGGTCGGCCGGTCTTCGGAGAGTGCGACCAGCGAAAGGACCATGCCCCACAGCGGCGAGGTGGCGTTGCAGATGCCGGCGAGCGTCGATGGGATCGTCAGCTCGGAGTAGGCGAAGAGCGAGAACGGCAGCGCGTTGAGCACAAACGCGGCGACGGTGAGGTGCATCCAGGTGCGGATCCCGCGCGGCAGCCGCTCCCGCCGCACCGCCATCGCGACGGCCAGCACCGCCGTACCGAAGAACAGCCTGCCGAAGGTGACTTGAAAAGGCGCGTACTCGCCGGTGCCGACCTTGATGAGGAGGAAGCTGAAGCCCCACACCGTGGAGAGCACCGCGAAGCGGATGCGCCAGTCGAGGCCGCGGCGGCGTACGGAGTCGGCGGGTGCGGGGGTGGGGGCCGATGGAGTCCGGGAGGGGACGGCGGTGCTCATGCCGTCCACCTTGGCCGCTCCAATCTCGTAGGACAAGCGAGAATTATTTGCCGCGTTCGCTTAGCATTGCTTACATGTTGAATCTGGAGCGCCTGCGGACCCTGGACGCGCTGGCCCGCCATGGCTCGGTGAGCGGAGCGGCCGACGGGTTGCATGTGACGACCTCGGCCGTCTCCCAGCAGATGGCGAAGCTGGAGCGGGAGGTGGGCCAGCAGCTGCTGGCCAAGAACGGGCGCGGCGTGCGCCTCACCGACGCCGGTCAGCTGCTCGCGGACCACGCCGCGCGCATCCTGTCCCAGGTCGAGCTCGCGCAGGCCGACATCGAGGCGCAGCGCGGGCAGGTCGTGGGCGAGGTCAGGATCGGCGCGTTCCCGACAGCCGCCCGCGGGCTTTTCCCCGCGACCCTGACGTCGCTGCGCACGAGTCACCCCGAACTGCGAGTGCACTCACGTGAGTTGGAGCCCGAGCAGGGGATCAGGGAGGTGGTCAGGGGTGACCTCGATCTCGCGGTGGTGCTCGACTGGAGCAACAAGCGGCTACCCGTGCCGGGCGGGCTCGCGCAGGTCCATCTGCTCGACGACGTCCCGGATGTCGCCATGCACGCGGACCATCCGCTGGCGGACCGGGCGGAGGTGGATCTCGAGGAGTTCGCCGAGGACGACTGGGTGTCCTGGCCGGAAGGCGAATTCTGTTACGAGTGGCTGATGTTCACGCTGCGCTCGAAGGGCTTCGAGCCGCGGATCGCGCACATGGCGGAGGAGCACCATACGCAGCTGGCGCTGATCGAGGCGGGGCTGGGGGTGTGTGTGACGCCCAGGCTGGGGCGCGGCTGGGTGCCTGGTGGGGTGCGGCTCGTGCCCGTACGGCAGCGGATGCGCAGGCACATCTATGCGGTGTGGCGGACGGACGCGGACCGCCGCCCGTCGATCAGGGCGGCGGTCGGGGCCTTGCGCGAGGCCGCGGGCGCGGTGGAGCGGTCAGAGCCTGACGGCTTGGACGCCTGACGGCTTGGACGCCTGCTGTCTCAGAGGCCTGACAGCTTCCGGAAGTCCCAGGACGCGATCGAGTCGGGGGCCAGCCGCAGCCACGCATGCCTGCCGTCGTGCGGCATCTCGTCCATCCTGAAGTTCTTCCGCGCGAACAGCCTCTCCGGCACGTCCAGTTCGGGGCACGGCTCGCCGGTGCGTGGCGCCTCGCCCACGAAAACCGCGGTGCCGGACAGCTCCACGCCGCGCAGCTCCCCGTACTCCTCGCCGTCGTCGATCACGACCGCGAGCCGCGGATCGTGCCGCAGCTGTGCCCAGCGGCGGCTGCGCGTAATGGAGTACAGCCACAGTGACGTCCCGTCCCAGGCGAACCACAGGGCGCTGACATGCGGGCGGCCGTCGGCGGACACGGTGGCCACCCGGCAGGTGCGCCGCTCGGCCAGGAACTCGTCCAGTTCGCCGGGCGTCATCATGATGCGACGGCCCCGGCGCTGTGTGACGGCCATGGGCGGCCCCCTCCTCGTAGCTGACTGCGTGTCAGAAATCATGGAGGCTCTTCCTTCGTCGCGCAATGGCGGTTACTGTCGCGCGCCCGGTCGGAAGAATCGATCCGAAGAATCGATCCGATGAGTTGAAGAGGGGGAGTCGTGCCGTCCTTCGAACAGCTCGCGGAACAGCTTGACCCGGTCACCACGGCGCTGCTCACCGTCGAGTGCCAGCAAGGTGTGGTCGGCGAGGACAGCGCCCTGCCCGAACTCGCCGCGCAGGCACGGTCGTCCGGCGCGCTGTTCAGGATCGCCCGGCTGGTCGCGGGTGCTCACGAAGCCGGCGTACAGGTCCTGCACGCGGTGGCCGAGCGGCGTCCCGACGGGCGCGGCGCCAACCACAACGCGCGGCTGTTCCGGGCGGCCGCCCGGCTCCCCGTGCAGCAGCACTCCGGCACGACGGCCGTTCGTATCGCGCCGCCCATAGAGGTCGCGGACGGAGATCTCGTCGTACGGCGGCTGCACGGCCTGTCGCCCATCGCCGGCACCGACGTCGACGCGCTGCTGCGCAACCTCGGCTGCCGCACCCTCGTCGTCACCGGCGTCTCGGCAAACGTCGCCATCCCCAACGCCGTCTTCGACGCGGTCAACCTCGGCTATACGGCGGTGGTTCCCAAGGACGCCATCGCGGGGGTGCCCGCCGACTACACCCCCGCGATGATCCGCAACACGCTCGCTCTGGTCGCCACGATCACCACGACCGACGATGTGCTCTCCTGCTGGAAGCGGCCGCGCCGCGCTAGGCGAGCTTGATCGAGTCTCCGTCCACGGTGATGGAGGCGGGCGGCAGCGGCGAGGTGGCGGGCCCCTTCTTGACGCTGCCGTCCGCGGCGCTGAACTGGCTGTTGTGACACGGGCAGTTGATGATGCCGTCGGCGACGTCCTTCACCGCGCAGCCCTGGTGGGTGCACTTCGACGAGAACGCCTTGAATTCCCCGGCCTTCGGCTGTGTGACCACCACATCACCGATGACCTTGCCGCCGCCCTCGGGGATGTCGGCGGTCTTGGCGAGCACTTTGCCCCCGGCGCCCGCTCCGCCTGCCGGTGTGTCGGCCACCTTCTGCCCGCCGTCGTCCGAGCCGCCGCACGCGGTCAGCGCGACGGTGAGGCCAGCCCCGCCCACCGCGGCGACGACGGTACGGCGAGTCACGGTCCGCGACGGCACCTGCGATCCGGTCATGCTGGCTCCCTCTCCACGGTCGGCCTTCCATTGGCCGGTTCTTGATGTTGTACGCGCAGGGGGGCCGGGATGTTCACATCCTCACGATTTCAAGAATTTCTTCAGGAAGCCGATCTCGTACTGTGGGGCAATGCTCTCCGAAGTCACAGCGACCCGCTACGTCACGCCCTTGCGTGAAGGCGGGTCCCTCCCGGGCATCGTCGAGGCCGACGATCTCGGTACGTACGTCATGAAGTTCACCGGCGCGGGACAGGGCCGCAAGACCCTGGTCGCCGAGGTCATCTGCGGGCAGCTCGGGCGGCGGCTCGGCCTGCGCGTGCCGGAGCTGGTCAGCATCCAGCTCGACCCGGTGATCGGTCTCGGCGAGCCCGACCAGGAAGTGCAGGAGCTGCTGAAGGCGAGCGGCGGGCTGAACCTCGGGATGGACTTCCTGCCAGGTTCGCTCGGCTTCGACCCGCTCGCCTACGAGGTGGACGCGGCCGAGGCCGGCCGGGTCGTCTGGTTCGACGCGCTGATCAACAACGTCGACCGCTCCTGGCGCAACCCCAACATGTTGGTGTGGCACGGCGACCTGTGGCTGATCGACCACGGCGCGACCATGATCTGGCACCACAACTGGCCGGGCGCCGCCGCCTCCGCCGCCAAGCCGTACGACGCCTCCGACCATGCCCTCGCCCCCTTCAAGCCGGACATCGAGGCGGCCGCCGCCGAGCTCGCGCCGCTGGTCACCGAGGAACTGCTGACCGAGGTGGCCGCCGACGTCCCCGACGAGTGGCTGGTAGACGAGCCGGGCTTCGAGACCACCGACGCGCTGCGCCGCGCCTATGTCGAGGCGCTGCTGCCGCGCGCGGCGACGATCCGCACCCGCATCACCCTGGGCGAGCCGACCAAGCACCGGCCGTCGCAGGCCCCCGGCTGGCTGGCCGGGAAGGGTGGCGCGAAGTGAGCGGGCGCGATGTCTTCGAGTACGCGCTGCTGCGCGTGGTGCCGCAGGTCGAGCGCGGCGAGTGCTTCAACGCCGGTGTGGTGGTCTACTGCCGCGCCAAGTCCTTCGTCGCCGCCCGTACGCATCTGGACGAGGTGAAACTCAGAGCGCTGGACCCGGGCGCCGATGTGACGGGTGTACGCGCCGCGCTGCACGCCGTCGAGGGCGTCTGCCGCGGCGGCGAGGACGCGGGCCAGGCGGCGCGCGACGATCCGGGCCGCCGCTTCCGATGGCTGGTCGCGCCGCGCTCGACCGTCGTACAGCCGGGTCCGGTGCACACCGGGCTGACCGCCGATCCGGAGGCAGAGGTGGAGCGGCTGCTGACGCTGCTGGTCCGCTAGGCACCCCCTCAGTGACGCGGGGCACCCGATGGGCCGTTGACACCGGGTGCCAGGGCTTCTAGCGTCTCGTCTGCTGAAGGTACTAAGCGGTCGCTCATCCGGGGGACGTGGGACGTTACCGGGTGCGCCGCATCCAAGGGCGAGGAGAACCAGCATGTCCACCACCGAGCAGCGCGTCGCGGTCGTGACCGGGGCGGCGCGCGGCATTGGCGCTGCCACCGCGGTACGGCTGGCGGCCGAGGGCCGCGCCGTAGCCGTACTCGACCTCGACGAGGCGGCCTGCAAGGACACCGTCGAGAAGATCACCGCGGCGGGTGGCAAGGCCATCGCCGTCGGCTGCGACGTGTCCGACAGCGCCCAGGTGGAGGCAGCCGTCGCGCGCGTCGCCGCCGAACTCGGCGCGCCGACCATCCTCGTCAACAACGCGGGCGTGCTCCGCGACAACCTGCTCTTCAAGATGACCGAGTCCGACTGGGACACCGTGGTGAACGTGCACCTCAAGGGCGCGTTCCTGATGGCCAAGGCCTGCCAGAAGCACATGGTGGACGCAGGATTCGGGCGTATCGTCTCGCTCTCCTCCAGCTCCGCGCTCGGCAACCGCGGCCAGGCCAACTACTCCGCCGTCAAGGCCGGTCTGCAGGGCTTCACCAAGACCCTCGCCAAGGAGCTCGGCAAGTTCGGCATCACGGCCAACGCCGTCGCCCCCGGTTTCATCGTCACCGAGATGACGGCCCAGACGGCCGCCCGCGTCGGCATGGGCTTCGAGGAGTTCCAGGCCGCTGCCGCCACCCAGATCCCGGTCGCGCGCGTCGGGTATCCCGAGGACATCGCCAACGCCATCGCCTTCTTCACGGGCGACGAGGCCGGCTTCGTCTCCGGCCAGGTCATGTACGTGGCCGGCGGACCGCTCAACTGAATCGGGAGACGACGGACATGACCGCAGAGGTACAGGACAGCGGAAAGGTCGCGCTGATCACGGGCGCGAGCCGCGGCATCGGCTACGGCATCGCCGAGGCGCTTGTCGCCCGCGGCGACCGGGTGTGCATCACCGGCCGTGGTGAGGACGCGCTCAAGGAGGCCGTGGAGAAGCTCGGCGCCGACCGGGCGGTCGGCATCGCGGGCAAGGCCCACGACGAGGCCCACCAGGCGGCCGCCGTGGAGCGCGCCATGGAGGCGTTCGGCCGCGTCGACTTCCTGATCAACAACGCCGGCACGAACCCGGTCTACTCGCCGATGGCCGAGCTCGACCTGAATGTGGCGCGCAAGGTGTACGAGACCAACGTGATCTCGGCGCTCGGGTTCGCCCAGCAGACCTGGAAGGCCTGGCAGAAGGAGAACGGCGGTGCGATCGTGAACATCGCCTCCGTCGCCGGTCTCGCCCCGTCACCCTTCATCGGCGCGTACGGTATGAGCAAGGCGGCCATGGTCAATCTGACCCTGCAGCTGGCGCACGAGTTCGCGCCGGGTGTCCGGGTCAACGCGATCGCCCCCGCGGTGATCAAGACGAAGTTTGCCGAAGCGTTGTACGAAGGCAGGGAGGCCGAAGCGGCCGCGGCCTACCCGCTGGCACGGCTCGGAGTTCCGGAGGACATCGGGGGCGCAGCAGCGTTCCTCACGTCCGACCAGTCGGACTGGATCACTGGTCAGACGCTGGTGGTGGACGGCGGTATCTTCCTCAATGCCGGGGTTCACTGAGCAGCCTGAACCGTTTTGTTACTGAATGTGCTAAGTGCCCTGCCGGGCCAAAAGGTTGACCCGGCAGGGCGCTGCGGTATGGTCGGCCGACCCATGGCTGAACGAGGAGCGTGCACGTGTTCTACCGGACCTGTCTGCAGGCCGCTGCAGCCCTAGCGTCCATATCTCTGCTGGCCGGTTGCAGCCTGTTCTCGAATGAGGACGCCGAGCGTGAGCAGAAGATTTCGGTCGGTACGACGAGTGAGCCCACCACGCTCGACCCCGCCGCAGCCTGGGACGGCTCGTGGGAGTTGTTCCGAAACGTCTTCCAGACGCTCGTCAGCTTCCCGTCCGGCAGCACCGTGCCGAAGCCCGACGCCGCGAAGAGCTGCCGTTTCACGGATACCGGCAACAAGCTCTACGAGTGCGAGCTGAAGCCCGGACTGACCTTCTCCAACGGCGACAAGCTCGATGCCGCGGCCGTCAAGTACTCCATCGACCGGATCCAGAAGATCGATGTGCAGGGTGGCCCCAACGGTCTGCTCGGCTCCCTCGACAAGACCGAGGCGGTCGGCGACCGCATCGTGAAATTCAGCCTCAAGACGCCGGACGCGACGTTCCCGTTCATCCTGGCCACGCCTGCCATGTCCCTCGTCCCGCCCAAGGAGTACCCGTCGGACAAGCTCCGCGAGGACGGCGGGCTGACCGGTTCCGGGCCATATGTCCTGGATTCGTATGAGAAGGGCAAGAAGGCCGAGCTGGTCGAGAACACCAAGTACGAGGGGTTCGCGAAGCGCAAGAACAAGGCTGTCACCATCCGCTACTTCGGGCAGTCCGACGTGCTGGTCGACGCCCTGAAGAAGAAGCAGATCGACGCGATCTACCGTGGTCTGACCGCGGAGGAGGTCGTCAACTTCCAGTCGCAGAAGCCGGACTACGACGGCCTCCAGCTCGTTGAGACGGTCGGCGCCGACATCCGCTACCTCGTTTTCAACACCAAGGACCCGATGGCGGGCAAGCTCGCGGTGCGGCGTGCGATCGCCCAGGTCGTGGACCGCGGCGCGCTGGTCGGTAAGGTCTACCAGGGCACGGCCGAGCCGCTGTACTCCATGGTCCCCAAGGGCATCGCGACCCACACGACCGGGTTCTTCGACCGGTTCGGCGAGCCGGACGTGGCCAAGGCCCGCGAGACTCTCAAGGACGCGGGCATCACCAAGCCGGTGTCGCTGACGTTCTGGTACTCCTCCGACCGTTACGGCTCTTCCGCCACGCCCGAGTTCGCCGAGATAAAGCGGCAGCTCGACGCCTCCGGCCTGTTCAAGATCACGGTGAAGGGCCTGCCGGAGAAGGACTTCAAGAAGGGTTACAAGGCGGGCGAGTACGCCGTCTTCGGCCGTGGCTGGTTCCCCGACTTCCCGGACCCGGACAACTTTGTGGCGCCGTTCGTCGGTCCGAAGAACGTGCTCAATATTCCGTACGAGAGCCCGGAGATCACCGACCAGCTGCTGCCCGCATCCCGGCGCGAGAGCGACCGCGGTGCGGTCACCAAGCAGTTCGAGCGGGCACAGGAGATCCTCGTCGACGACGTGCTGCTGCTGCCGCTGTGGCAGGGCAAGCTGTACGTCGCTTCCAGTGAGGAGATCGGCGGCGGCGAGCTCGCTCTCGACCCGCAGACGGTCATGCAGATGTGGGAGCTGTACCGGAAGGCCAGCTGGTAGCCGCGATTGTCAGTGGCCGCGGGTAGGTTCAGTGGTCGATAACTGATCGCATACCGGAGGTTGTTGACGTGACCGACACCGACATGCTGCCCGAGTCCTGGCGCGACGTCCTCGGCGAAGAGCTCCAGAAGCCCTACTTCAAGGAGCTCACCGAGTTCGTCGAGGAGGAGCGGGCGCGCGGGCCGGTCTACCCGCCGCGCGAAGAGGTCTTCGCCGCGCTCGACGCCACCCCGTACGACCGCGTCAAGGTCTTGATCCTCGGCCAGGACCCGTACCACGGAGAGGGGCAGGGGCACGGCCTCTGCTTCTCCGTGCGGCCGGGCGTCAAGACCCCGCCCTCCCTGCGGAACATCTACAAGGAGATGGAGGCGGAGCTCGGCCACCCCGTCCCGGACAACGGCTATCTGATGCCGTGGGCCGAGCAGGGCGTGCTGCTGCTCAACGCCGTGCTGACGGTGCGCGCCGGCGAGGCCAACTCCCACAAGGGCAAGGGGTGGGAGAAGGTGACGGACGCGGTGATCCGCGCCGTGGCGTCGCGGCCCGACCCCGCGGTGTTCGTCCTGTGGGGCAATTACGCGCAGAAGAAGCTGCCCTTGATCGACGAGACGCGTCATGCGGTGGTCAAGGGCGCGCATCCCTCGCCGCTCTCGGCCAAGAGGTTCTTCGGCTCCCATCCGTTCACACAGATCAACGAGGCGGTGGCGGCCCAGGGGCACGAGCCCATCGACTGGCGGATTCCGAACCTCGGCTGAGCACCTCGGCCGAGCGTTCGCGCACCCGGCTGACAGGCTCGGGCCCGCGCCCGAGCCTGTGCCGCAATGTCCTTGGCGGCGGCTAGCGTCATGATCCGTGGATGGTCGCGATTCGCCGCAGGGACGTGGGAGGCCGCAGTGACGGAGCAGCAGGAGGCGTCGGAGGACGCCGTCATGACCCGCATCGGGCAAGCGATCATGTTGCTGCACGGCGGTGACCGCGAGGAGGCGCGCAATCGCTTCGGCGCGCTCTGGTCGGAGATCGGCGAGGCCGGTGATCCGCTCCACCGCTGCACTCTTGCGCACTACATGGCCGACGCCCAGGACGACGCAGGCGACGAGCTCGCCTGGGATCTGCGGGCGCTGGCGGCGGCGGAAGGGCTGGGCGAGGAGCGGCTGGCCCGGCACGAGGCGACGCTCGCCGTGCGGGCCTTCTATCCCTCGCTCCATCTCAACCTCGCCGCCGACTATGTGAAGCTCGAGCGCCCGGAGCCCGCGCGCGCCCACCTCGACCGGGCGCGCGCGGCGACGGACGCCCTGGGGGACGACGGATACGGAAACGGCGTCCGGGCAGCGATCGACCGGCTTGAGCGCCGGCTGAGCGGCGATGAGGCTGGACCGGCGAGCGGGGCTCAACTCCCGTAGGCCTCCTGGCAGATCCGGGACTCGGGGCTGCCTGGCCGCCAGCGGCCATAGCTCTCGCCGAGGGCGCAGACGTCCGGCCCGACGGCCGGCAAGGGCCGCAGGGGCGGCAGGGCAGGCGGCTCAGCGGTCCGGGGCTTGGGCGGCGGGGATGTTGGCTGCTCGTTCGGCATGTGACGGGCGGCGGGAGCCGGCTCCGCTGGGGGAGCGGCGGTTTGGGCCAAGGGTGCAGTCAGGGGCGGGGGCGCCAGGACTTCGCGGGCCGGTCGCTGCACGATCTGCGGCGCCACAGCCTGTGCCGGGCGGCCGCTGTGGGACGGGGGTGCGGGCACGGGCTCCGGCTGCACGGCCACACAGCCGGACACGGCCCAGACGGCCACCCCTGCCAGGACCTTCGCGGTGGTTTTTGGTCGGTGCACCCTCGCAACTCTGCTGTGCGCGGGGCACGTTCACAGTCTTACAGGCACACAATGGCCCGCACGGGTGACGCTGGTCTGCCCCCGTCAACCCTCGGTCAGCCTCCCGCCAACTCCCGGTCAGTCGCCCGTCGCGCCGTCGATCCGTTCACGGATCAGATCCGCGTGGCCGTTGTGGCGCGCGTACTCCTCGATCATGTGCGTCATGATCCACCGCAGGTTGTAGCTCTCCCCGGTGCGGCGGGACTTCGCCTTGCCCACATCGTCGAGTCCATGGGCGGCGGCCAGCTCCCGCGCACGTGCGATCTCGGCCTGCCAGGCGGCATACGCCTCGGCATAGGTGTCCTGCTCGGTGAAGTGGAAGTCGCCGTCATGGTCGCCTTCGCTGTAATAGAGCGGATCGAGGCCCTCCCCGGCGAGTATGTTGCGGAACCACGCCCGCTCGACCTCCGCCATATGCCGTACGAGTCCGAGCAGCGAGAGCTCGGAGGGCGGCGCGGACAGCTCCTTCAGCCGGCTGTCGTCCAGGCCAGCACACTTCATTTCCAGCGTCTCGCGATGGTATTCCAGCCAGCCGTCGAGCATCTCGCGCTCGCCCGCGGTGGTGGATGGTTCGGTCCGTTCAGGTGTCGTCATGGCGATCATCCTGAGGTACGCGCCCCCGTGCCGCCAGGGCTTATTCGCCGAGCATTCCGCGCAGCAGCTCGGCGAATCCGGTACGCAGCTCTGCCACGTCGGGGAGGGCGGAGTGGTACGACCCCACCGCGCAGGAGAACATCAGCCCCTCGCACCAGGCCACCAACGACAGGGCGTGGCGCTCCGGTTCGGGCGAACCTGCCGCCGCCATGAGGGCGTTGAGCGGGGCGCGGAACTGGCTGCCCGTCGCGTCGTAGAACTCCCGCAGCTCGGGCCTTCGCGTCGCCTCCAGCGCCAGCTCGTAGCGGGAGACGAGCAGTTCGCGGTGGCGGGTCAGATAGCGGTGCAGGGCCGACGCGAGCGCGTCGACAAGGCCCCTGGTGCCGCCGTCTGGCACGGGCATCTCGTCGGGGGTCAGGACGGCCGCCTCGCGCTCCGCCAGCCGCCGTACGGCCGCCTCCAGCAGCGCCTGCCGGGTGCGCGCGTAATTGGACGTCGAGCCCTGGGGGAGTCCGGCCGCCTCGTCCACGGCGCGGTGGGTGAGCCCGCGCATCCCGCGCTCGGAGAGCAGCCTCAGCGCGGCGTCGGCGATCAGTTCGGCACGGGCAGTGCTCGTGGTGGTGGGTGCGGCCATGCGAACAATCTACCGTCGGAACTACAGCTGTAGTACGGTGAGTTTCACTACAGGTGTAGTGGGCGGGCCGGCGAACCGACACCAAGGAGCCAACCGAGGAGGAGCCATGCCCAAGCCCCGAGCCGTCGTCATCGGCAGCGGAATCGGCGGACTGACCGCCGCCGTGGCCCTGCACCAGAGCGGCTGGCAGGTCACCGTCCTGGAGCGCGCCGAATCGCTGGAACCGGTCGGCGCCGGGATCGCCCTCGCCCCCAACGCCCAGCGCGCACTCGACGTCATCGGCCTTGGCGACGACATTCGCGAGCTGGCCGCCTGGCAGGGCGACGGCGGCATGCGCAATCCCGGCGGCCGCTGGCTCTCCCGTACGAACAGCGCCGCCGCGGCCGAACGATTCGGCGGACCCCTCGTGCTGGTCCACCGCGCCACCCTGATCGACCGCATCGCGTCCCGGCTGCCCGCCGGCGCAGTGCGCACCGGCAGTCCCGCGCAGCTCTCCGACCCCGGTGTCACGGGTGGCCGCCCGGCCCGCGTGACCACCCCCGAGGGGGAGATCGAGGCCGACCTCGTCATCGGTGCGGACGGCATCAACTCGGGTGTGCGCCGCGCCCTCTTCCCGGACCACCCCGGCCCCGCCTACTCCGGATTCACCACCTGGCGCGTCGTCGTCCCCGCGCCCGACCGTCCCTTCGAGCCGCACGAGACCTGGGGCCCCGGCACGCTGTGGGGCACCCAGCCGCTCAAGGACGGCCGGATCTACGCGTACGCAGCCGCAGTCGCTCCCGCCGGAGCCCGCGCCGCCGACGACGAGAAGGCCGAACTGCTGCGCCGCTTCGGCGGCTGGCACGATCCCATCCCCGGGATCATCGCCGCCGCCGAACCCGGCCAGGTGCTGCGCAACGACGTCCACCACCTCATCGACCCGCTGCCGTCCTTCCACCGCGGCCGGACCGTGCTGATCGGCGACGCGGCCCACGCCATGGCGCCCACCCTCGGCCAGGGCGGCAACCAGGCCATCGAGGACGGCATCGTGCTCGCCCACCACGCGGCCCCCGGCGGCGACCTGGGCGCGGGCCTCGCCGCGTACACGGCGCTGCGCCTGCCGCGCACCATGGGCATCGTCCGCAAGGCCGCGAAAATCGCCCGGCTGATGTCCCTGACCAGCACTCCGGCCGTCGTGGTGCGCGACACCCTGATCTCCGTCGTCTCCCGGCTCGGACCCGGCCTCGTTCTGCGGACCTTCGACGGCATAGCCGACTGGCGGCCGCCGCAGCGCACGTATGCTGCCGGTGCACAGGACGTACGCGACGTACACGACGGACAACCGGCACAGCGCCAAGGGAGGCCCCTGTGAAGGTCGGCTGCATCGGGCTCGGAGACATCGCGCAGAAGGCCTATCTGCCCGTGCTCACCACCCTGCCCGGGGTCGAACTGCATCTGCAGACCCGCACTCCCGCCACGCTGGCGCGGATCGCCGAGAGCCATCACATCCCCGCCGAACGGCGCCACACCGGCCTCGACTCACTGCTCGCCCAGGACCTGGACGCCGCCTTTGTGCACGCCCCGACGTCCGTGCACGCCGAGATCCTCACCCGGCTGCTCGAAGCGGGTGTGGCGACGTACGTCGACAAGCCGCTCGCGTACGAACTGGCCGACTCGGAGCGGTTGGTGAGCCTCGCCGAGGAGCGCGGCACCAGCCTCGCCGTCGGCTTCAACCGCCGCCTCGCGCCCGGCTACGCCCAGTGCATCGAGCACCCGCGCGAGCTGATCCTGATGCAGAAGAACCGCGTGGGCCTCGCCGAGGACCCGCGCACCCTCGTCCTCGACGACTTCATCCACGTCGTCGACACCCTGCGCTTCCTCGTCCCCGGACCGGTCGACCACACCGACGTACGGGCCCGGATCGTCGACGGCCTGATGCACCACGTCGTGCTGCAGCTGTCCGGCGACGGCTTCACCGCGATCGGCACGATGAACCGGATGAGCGGCTCCACCGAGGAGATCCTCGAAGTATCGGGCCAGGACACCAAGCGCGAGGTCCGCAATCTCGCGGAGATCGTGGACCACAAGGGACAGCCGAGCCTTCGGCGGCGCGGCGACTGGGTGCCGGTCGCCCGCCAGCGCGGCATCGAGCAGTCGGTGCTGACCTTCCTCGACGCCGTACGCGCCGGAAAGTTCCTCAGCGCGCAGGACGCCCTGCGGACTCATGAGCTGTGTGAACGGGTGGTTCGGCGAGCCCTGGAGCAGGCCGCCTGAGGGACCGGGCACCCTCGGTCGCGCAGAGCGCGGCGAGGACGGCGAGCGCGCCGTAGACCGGCCAGTCGCCGAACCTGACATACAGGGTCGTGCCGCGGGCGAGCGGGATGTCGTAGACCGCCGCGGTGCTGCTGTCCGTGCCCAGCAGGCCGCCGACCCGCTCGCCGTCCGGCCCGTACACCGCGCTGACGCCGGTGAGCGTGGCATGCACCATTGGCCGCCCGCTCTCGGCAGCCCGCAGCGCCGCCAGCGAGGCGTGCTGCTCCGGCGCCCAGCTCCCCTGGAACGACGAGGTCGCCGACTGGGCGATCAGCAGCTGCGCGCCGTCCCGGGTAAGCCGCCGGCTCATGTCGGGGAACGCCGACTCGAAGCAGACCAGCGGGCCCAGCCGCAGCCCGCCGTCGCCGGGCAGCACCATCACCACCGGGCGGCTGCCGCGCAGCCGGTCCTCGCCCGCGGCCTTGCCCACCGAGGTCGCCCAGCCGAGCACCGCGCGGGCCGGGACATACTCGCCGAAGGGGACCAGCCGCATCTTGTCGTAGCGGTCCCCGGTCGGGCCCTGCGGGCCCACGAGGACCGAGCTCTTGAAGATCCCGGCCGGGCCCGTGCCGCCCGCGCGCCGGGCGTCCACATTGACCAGCACCTCGGCCCCGACCGCGCGCGAGAGCACCGCGAGACGAGCGGCCAGATCGGGGCGCTCGCGCAGATCCGCGCCGACACTGCTCTCGCCCCAGACCACCAGATCGAGGTCCTGCCCGGCCAGTTCGCGGGTCAGCTCCTCGCTGCGGGCAAAGCGGCGCTCGACGCTCTGTATGCCGTTTACGACTCCCGGCTGGACGACCGCAATTCGCGCCCGCCCCGACTGCACTGGCTGCGGAACCCACATCCAGACCGCTGTGGTGGTGAGCGCACATATGAGGCCGCCACCTACCGCGGCCGTACGGGCGTGCGGCACCGCTATCAGCACGGTGATCGCCGTGTTGATGGCCAGCACCAGCAGACTCACCAGCCACACACCACCCACCGAGGCGAGCCGCAGGGCGGGGGAGACCTCCCACTGGCTCGCCCCGAGCAGACCCCAAGGTCCGCCGAGGCCCTCCCAGGACCGGGCCAGTTCGATCATCAGCCAGCCGGAAGGGACGACCGCGAGGGCCGCGGCCGCGCGCGCCGGCGACGGGGTCCCGCCGAGGAGCGACCACACGAGCCACCCCCAGGGCCCCCACATCAGCCCAAGGAGCGCGGCAACCACGACGAGGAACACATGCAGGCTCGGTATCAGCCAGTGGTGCACGGCGATCATGAAGCCGATGCCGCCCAGCCAGCCCTCGACCGCCGCACGGCGGCCCGTCGGCGCGGACCGCACAAGCAGCATCCACGGCACCAGCGCGGCATACGCGAACCACCACAGCGACGGCTCGGGAAAGGCGAGCGCGGGCAGCGCACCGGCAGCCACCGCGGCCGCGCCGCGCCACCGCGGGGACGACAGCGCCCGCCGCGCGAGCGGCTCCCTCTCGCGCCGCTCCCCATGCTCCTGCTGCTCGTGCCCCTCCAGCCCCTCCCGCCGCTTCGGCCGGCCGACCGGAATCCGCATGCCGCGCCTCCTCGTGCTGCCTCGAAGGGCCCGCGAGCACTGTTCCCCTCCAGTGTGCGCGAGCGGGACCTGCACCGACAGGGCGCCCTGGGCGTCAGCCGCCGTCCGGCGCCCCCGCGGCTCGCCGCCACTTCTCGTGGATCACCACGGTCCGCAGCCGCCAGCCCGCGTCCGTACGCAGCAGACTGAACGCGTACCGGCCGCCGGAGAAGAAGTCGTCCCCCGACTCGAGACGCATCGGGTTCACATAGTCGGCCTGCACCTCCGCACGGTCGCCCGGATAGCCGCCCAGGTCCTGAATGTGCAGCCGCCGGTTGACGATGAGGTGCTGTCGCACCGGGAAGAGCCGCAGCGTCTGAGCCAGCCAGTCGGCGACTTCGGCGGCCGGGCCCTCGATCCCTCCCGAGCTGCGGTAGTCGGCGCGCCCCTCCCGCGCGAACAGCGCCCGGTAGGCGCTCCAGTCGGCATCGTCCACGGCCACCGCGTAACTGGTGACCAATTCGTCGATGGACAGCCGGTCCATCACGGTCGCGAGATCTACGCGCTGCGTCATCGGGTCAGTTTCGGGCAGTGAGCGCCCGACGCCAAGGGCTGTGCACGCCAGTCACCCGCTCTTCACCCGCTCTTGGTCAGCAAACGGTCGATCTCCGTCAGTTCGGCGTCCGAGAACCCGGGCGCGTCGAGCGCCCCCAGATTCTGTTCCAGCTGACGGACGCTGCTCGCGCCGACGAGTACGGAGGTGACGCGGCTGTCCCGCAGCAGCCACGCAAGCGCCATCTGCGCGAGCGTCTGGCCGCGCTCCCGGGCCAGCGCGTCCAGGGCCCGTAGCAGTTCTCGCCGCTCGTCGGTCAGGACGTCGCGCGTCAGATAGCGTCCGGCCGCCATCCGCGAGTTGGCAGGAACCCCGGTGAGGTAGCGGTCCGTCAACTGCCCCTGCGCGAGCGGCGAGAAGGCGACGAGACCCGCTCCCGCGGCCTCGGAGGCCGCCAGCAGTCCGTCCTCGATCCCGCGATCGAGCAGCGAGTACGGATGCTGATTGACCAGCAGGGGAGTGCCGAGCTCCGTCAGGATCGCGGCGGCCTGCCCGGTCCGGGCCGGGCTGTAGTTCGAGAGACCGGCGTACAGCGCCTTTCCCTGGCGTACGGCGGTCTCGAGCGCGCCCATCGTCTCTTCGAGCGGAGTGTCGGGGTCCGGCCGGTGCGAGTAGAAGACATCGACGTACTCCACGCCGAGCCGGCGCAGCGACTGGTCGAGGCTCGCCAGCAGATGCTTGCGCGAACCCCACTCGCCGTACGGCCCCGCCCACATCTCGTTGCCGGCCTTCGTGGCGATGAACAGCTCGTCGCGGTACGGGCGGAAGTCGGCCCGGAAGTGCACGCCGAAGTTCGCCTCGGCCGTGCCGAAGGGCGTGCCGTAGTTGTTCGCCAGGTCGAAGTGCGTCACACCGAGGTCGAACGCCCGGCGCAGCACGGCCCGTTGGGTCTCCAGAGGACTCGTGTCACCGAAGTTGTGCCACAGACCCAGGGAGATCTCCGGCAGCCGGACCCCGCTGTTGCCGCAGCGGCGGTAGCGCATGCCGGCGTACCGGCCCTCATCGGCGACGTACGTCATCTGCCCAGCTCTCCTCCGCCGTGGACGGGCCCGCCGGAGCGCGAACCCGCTGACCTTGCGTGTCACCCGCCATACTGCCCCCATGCGCATCGACTACGACCCCGCCCAGTGCGACCGCGACACCTTCTACCGGCTGCTGACCGCCACCGTCGTCCCGAGGCCCATCGCCTGGGTCTCCACCACATCGGCCGACGGCACCGACAATCTCGCCCCGCACTCCTTCTTCACGGTCTCGTGCGTGTCGCCGCCGGTCGTGCAGTTCACCTCCGTCGGCCGCAAGGACTCGCTGCGGAACATCGAGGACACCGGCGCCTTCGTGGTCAACTTTGCGCCGGAGGCGCTCTTCGAGCAGATCAACGCGACCGCCACCGATTTCCCGCGCGGCATCAGCGAGTTCGACGCGGTCGGCGTGGAGCGCGAGGCGAGCCTGCGTGTGAAACCGCCTCGCGTCGCGGCATCGCCGGTAGCCCTGGAGTGCGAACTGCACAGCACCGTACGGCTGGGCGACTCGACCGTCGTCTTCGGCCGGGTGGTGCATGCGGCGATCACCCCGGAGGTCATGGCTGACGGGCACCCCGAGGTGACGAAGCTGGCTCCGCTGACCCGGCTGGGCAAGGACGAATGGGGCACGCTCGGCGACGTACGCGAGATCTCCCGTGTTCCGTACGCGCAGTGGCAAGGCGGCGGCGCGCCCCGCTGACCGCTACTTCTTGACGGCCCGCAGGACCACGAACTTCGGGTCGGAGGCCACGACTTCGCAGTTGCCGAAGAGGCGGCGGAGCTTGACGTGGTACCCGAGGTGCCGGTTGCCGACCACCCACAGCTCGCCCCCGGACCGCAGCGCGCGACGCGCCCCGCCGAACATCCGGCGGGCTGTCGCGTCCGTCGTCGCCTGGTGCGAGTGGAACGGCGGGTTGTTCAGAATCAGGTCGACCGAGTCGGCCGGCACCCCGGACAGTCCGTCGCCCACCAGGAATTCGGGATTCGCGTCCGAGTCGACGTTGTCGCGGTATGTGGCCTCGGCCGACGCCACCGCGGAGAACGACTCGTCGATGAACGTCACCGAGGCCTCCGGATTGGCCAGCGCGGCCGCCGTGCCGATCACGCCGTTGCCGCAGCCCAGATCCACGACCCGCTCCGCGCCGCTGCGCTTCGGCAGATTGCGCAGGAAGAACCTGGTGCCGATGTCGAGCCGCTCGGCGCAGAAGATGCCCGCGTGATTGGTCACGGTCCGGCCGGCGAGCGCCCCGGCATCGGCGGGCAGCGCGTACCGCAGCGGCCAGGGCCCGGCGGTGCGGGCCAGCCCCGGGGCGGGCGTACAGAAGATCAGCCGTGCCTTCTTCACTGCCAGCGTGGTCCTGGTCGCACCGATGATCCGCTCGAACAGCTTCAGCGTGGAGGTGTGGATCTCGGTGACCATGCCGGTGCCGACGACGACGGTGTCCGCGTGCACGGCGGGCGCGAGGCGGTGCAGCTGGTCCTCCAGCAGCGCGAGGCTCTTGGGCACCCGGACCAGCAGTACGTCGATGCGCTCCGGCGGCATGTCCCTGACCGACAGCAGCCGCACCGCGTCCGCGTCGACGCCATTGCGCGCCAGATTCGCGCGGGTCGCCTGCTGGCCGAGGAAGGAGTCGGTGATCTGTACGGGGCTGTGCTCGGCGAGCGAGGTGGCAAGGGCGCCCCACCGGTCGCCGACGACGACCACGGTGCCGGAGAGATCCGTGGGCCCGGCGTCCTCGATCCCCTTGAGCGGCTCGTCCCCCTTGAGCTGCCTGAGGAGGTACTCATCGGCGGCGTCCCAGGCGCGGAGCGGGTCGCTGGGGTCGTCGGGGAAGCGGGCGAGGTCGAACCCGCCCCATGACGTCGTCAAACGGTTCATTGTGCACTCAGGCTAGCCGAGCGCTCCGCGGGGCGGTCGGCCCGCGCTCACGCCGCTCGCTCGACGGCCTCGAGCGTCGCCGCGGCCCACTCCAACACCAGCGCCTCGTACTCCGGCCGCCGGTCGTCGGGCAGTTCGCCGTCCGCCCAGAGCTCACGGATCCGGACATTCAGCTCGGCGGCGGACAGTGCAGTTTCTGACTCGCGGGGAAACGGCGACATGGCGACAGGCTAAGGCCTCGGTACGACAGCCGTCTCCACCGCGACAGACGGGATCAGCCGGCCGACTCACCCGCGTGCGGGCTCAGCGCATCCGTTCCGACCAGGATGAACAGCACGATTCCGAGCAGAATGCGGTAGATCACGAACGGCATGAAGCTCTTCGTAGTGATGAACTTCATGAACCAGGCGATCACCGCGTAGCCCACCGCGAAGGCGATGATGGTCGCGAATATCGTCTGCGGCCAGGCAACATGCCCGCCCGCGCTCGCGTCCTTCAGCTCGAAGACGCCGGATGCGAGCACGGCCGGGATCGCCAGCAGGAACGAGTAGCGGGCCGCCGCCTCACGGGTGTAGCCCATCAGCAGACCGCCGCTGATGGTGGCGCCCGAGCGGGAGACGCCGGGGATCAGGGCCATCGCCTGGCAGACGCCGTAGATCAGACCGTCCCGGACACCCAGCTCCTGGAGGGTCTTGCGCTGCTTGACCACGCGGTGCTTGCCGCCGGCCTCGTCGCGGGCGGCAAGGCGGTCGGCGATGCCGAGCACGATGCCCATCACGATCAGGGTCGTGGCGATCAGCCGCAGATCGCGGAACGGGCCCTCGATCTGGTCCTTGAACGTGACGCCGAGCACACCGATCGGGATCGAACCGACGATCACGAGCCAGCCCATCTGCGCGTCGTGGTCGCTGCGCAGCGCCTTGTTCGTGAGGGAACGGAACCAGGCGGAGACGATCCGGACGATGTCCTTGCGGAAGTAGATCAGGACAGCCGTCTCCGTGCCGATCTGCGTGATCGCCGTGAACGCCGCGCCCGGGTCGGGCCAGCCGGCGAAGGCGGCGGTGAGCCGCAGATGCGCGCTGGAGGAGATGGGCAGGAATTCGGTCAGCCCCTGGACGAGCCCGAGGATGAATGATTCGAACCAAGACATGGAAAACTACGCCACCCAAGAAATGATCACGGTCTGACGGCGCGTAGCGTTCCCGATCATGCGCCAGTTGTGAGGAAGCGTAGCGTCCCCGGATGTCGCGGCTTCGTCAGCCCCCGTGGGATCTGCCTTGCGCGGCATCGCCAGTTGGGGCCGACGCCGTGTTCTGATCCGCGGGCAGCCGCCTTTTCTGGGTGGGCAGCGCGGGACTCTCCACCGCGTACTGCGCCGCCTGGATCCCGTACAGATCGCGGAAAACCTTCGGTCCTTCGACCTCGTCGGAGAGCAGCTCGGCGAAGGTGCCGCTCTCCACAACCCGGCCGCGGTCCAGCACATGGATCAGGTCCGCCGCCCGGACCGAGCCGAGCCGGTGTGTGATGAGGATGACTGTCTGGCCCGCGTCGGCGAGCCGGCGGATCTGCTCGAACAGCTGCTGCTCCGCCTTCGCGTCGAGCGCGGAGGTCGGCTCGTCGACGATGAGGATCTCCCCCGCCCGATAGTGCGCGCGGCCCAGGCCCAGGCGCTGCCACTGGCCGCCGGAGAGCTGATGGCCGCCCTTGTAGCCGCGGGCGAGGAGCGTCTGCCATCCGCGCGGCAGCTCCTCGATGAGCTCGTCGGCCCCCGCGTACTGAACGGCGCGCTCCAGCCGCTCCTGGCTGAGCGGTGCTTCGGGACGTCCGATGCCGATGTTGACGGCGGCGGTGAAGGGCCAGCGGTAGAAGTCCTGCCCGACGACGGCCACGCGGGAGACGAGCTGCTGCCGGTCGGCGTCGGCGGCGTCCACGTCGTCCCACATAATGCGGCCCGAGTCGGGTCGGTAGAGCCCGCACAAGAGCTTGACCAGGGTGGTCTTGCCGCTGCCGTTCTCGCCGACGAGCGCGATGATCTTGCCGGTGGGGAAGGTCAGGCTCGCGCCGTCCAGGGCCCGCTTGTTGTCCTTGCCCCGATAGGTGAAGACGACGTCCTCGAAGGTGATCCGGGCCGGGGCCGCGGGCAGCGGCAGCCCGCCCACCGGGATCGCGCGGTCGGCGGCCTCCGCGCACAGCCGGTGCAGGTCGCCGACGAACAGGCTCTCCTCGTGCATGAAGTTCACCTGCATCACCAGGTTCTGCAGGCTGGAGGATCCACTGCGGATGGCGAGCACGGCCGTGCCGCCGACGGACAGGGCCATCGCCCCGGTCCAGAGCAGTCCGCCGAGCGTGGCGTACGCGGCGGCCGTCGCGAGCCCGGTCCAGCCCGCGGCGATCAGTCCCGTACGGGCGGCGAGCCGGGCCAGCCTGTGCTGCTCCGCCTCCTGCGACTGGGACATGGTCCGGAAGTGGTGGAGCAGAAAAGGGCCGACGTTGTGGACACGGATCTCGGGAGCGGCCTCGGTGGTGATCAGCAGCTGGCTGATCAGCTGCCCGGCCCGCGAATGCTGCACCCAGGCGTGGAAGGACACATAGCGCCGCCGTGCCACGGAGAGCGCGGCCCAGGCGCTGGGCAGCGTCATGACCACGAGCAGCGGCAGCAGCACGGGATGGAGTACGGCGAGAACGCCGGCCGCGGCGACCAGCGACAGCAGGGCGTTGATGACGTTGGTGCAGTACTTCACCATGCGGCGGGCCGAACCCGCACCGTACGAGGCGCTGTCGAGGAGTTTGTGGAACTCCTCGTCCTCGACGGCCTCGAGCTCGACATTGGCGGTGTGCTTCAGATACCGCTCGGTGGCCACCCGCTCCACCTTCGGCTCCAACTGCCCGGTGCCGGCGGTGGACTGGGCCCGCAGCACCGCGCCGACCAGAGCCGCCGCTCCTGCCACGGCGAGTGCCGGAGCGGCTTCGGTGAGCCGGTCGGCGGTGCTGCCGGTGCCCAATAGATGGGCGAGGACGCGGTTCACGGCGATGAGCCCGACCGCCTGGCAGACGCCGCGGCCGATCTCGGCGAACGCCACCAGACGCAGCGCCCCCTTGTCCGCCTCCCACGCCAACTGGGCTGTGGTGGCCACCAGATGGGGCAGCCGGGTCACCATGGACCGTAGGTTCAGCTGGAGGAAGGCCTCTTCGTGCTTGTTCCAGCCCATGTCGTAGCGCAGTGGTCCGCCGAAGAGTAACTGCTCGGACTCGGAGGGCTGTTCGCTCGGTGTTTCAGTGGCATGAGTGCTGCGCTCGGCCATGGGCGCTCCTGTCGGGTGGGTGCGGACCAACGGTCGGAGAACGCACCTGATCACCGCCTCGTCACGGGGAACAAGGGGCTATTTCCCGTACGACAGTTCGACCTGGGAGGGGAGGCGCAATGGCCGTAGGCGCACGGCGCAGGGGAGTCAGTGCCCCCGCAGCCGGTGCCGCTTGCGCCAGGCGATCACGCCCGCGGCAAGACCGGTCACCACGATGAAACCCATCGCGATCAGAAACGCCGGAGAGGTCGGGGAGCCCGCCCGGCTGCCCGCGACGACGTACGCGGCCGTGTTCGGGATCGAGCCGAGTCCCGTCGCCAGCAGGAAGGGCACATAGCCCATACGGGAGACGGCGGCGCAGTAGTTGGCCGCGGCGAACGGCACCCCCGGAAAGAGCCGCAGCGCCAGCATCGAGCGGAAGCCGTGCCTGCTCAGCTGGGTGTCGGCCGCCTTCAGCCAGCGGCCCCGCAGCAGCGGCCGCAGCGCGTCCTGCCCCAGCAGCCGGCCGAGCGTGAAGGAGATGCCCGCGCCCAGCACCGTGCCGGCGAGCGCCGAGACCAGGCCGGCCTGCGAGCCGAAGAGCGCGCCCGCCGCCAGATTGAGCAGCGGTCGCGGTACGAAGGCCGCCGTGCACGCCCCGTACGCGACGCCGAACATCACCACCGCCGCGGCGCCGCTCAGCTGCGGCGGCCAGCCTGCCGACAGCAGCTGCTGCGGCTCGTACAGCACCACCGTCACGGCCGCCGCGGCCAGCATGGCCACGAGCAGCGACAGCCGCGACCACGGCGAGAACAGCGCGCGGGTGCAGCGGACGGCGAGGCCTGATGCCGGCCTGGGGACGGGGTCGAGCATCCGGGGAGACTAACCGACAAAGGGATGTGATCGCCGTAATGTGAGCGCCATGACCCGCGCCGTCCCGCAGAGCGATCTCGCCGACACCGTCATGGAGAGGCTCACCGCCGTGTACCCGACCGGCGCGGACGCGACCCGGGCCGCGGGGGCCGCCGCGTACATGAAGGGCATCGCGCCCTTCCTCGGTCTCTACACACCCGATCGCCGCGCCCTGTCCCGCACCGTCGTCGAAGGAACGCCGCGGCCCGACGAGGCCGACTGCACGGCCATCGCCCTGCGCTGCTGGGAGCTGCCCGAGCGGGAGTACCACTACTTCGCCGTCGACTACCTGCGCCGCCATGTGGGGCGCTGCTCCTCCGTCTTCCTGCCGACAGTCCGCCGGCTCGTCGTCACCGTCCCCTGGTGGGACACCGTCGACGCGCTCGCCTCGCACGTCGTCGGCCCGCTGGTGAGTGCCGATCCCAAGCTGAAGTCCGACATGGACGCCTGGATCGACGACGACAATCTGTGGGTCGCGCGCACCGCGCTGCTCCACCAGCTGCGCTACAAGGACGCGACCGACGCCGACCGGCTCTTCTCCTACTGCCTGCGCCGCGCCGACCACTCCGACTTCTTCATCCGCAAGGCGATCGGCTGGTGCCTGCGCGAGTACGCCAAGACGGATCCGCAGGCGGTGCGCGACTTCGTCGACGGCGCCCGCGACCGGCTCGCGCCGCTGTCCGTACGAGAAGCCACCAAACATCTGTGACCTGCTGAACTCCCGTACAAGGAAAACCATTCGACGCGGCCGGGGCCGTGAGCGAATATCGACGACATGTTCCGGTACGCCTTCCTCGCAGCGCCGTCCGCAGTCGCGGACGCGCCGAAGGCTGCCGCATTCCCCGCAGCGGCCGCAGCCGCTGCCGCAGCGCCCTTCGGCGGCGCCCGAAGCTGACCCTTCCCGGATCGTCCGGCGGACCCCACAGGGGGAGGGTCGGCAAGGCCCAGGGGTCCCCATCACGCTTCGAGTTCCGAGGAAATCCGAGGGAAACAGCCATGCCCAAGACGGCATACGTGCGCACCAAGCCGCACCTCAACATCGGCACCATGGGCCACGTCGACCACGGCAAGACCACTCTCACCGCCGCCATCACCAAGGTCCTCAGCGAGCGCGGGACCGGCACGTTCGTGCCGTTCGACCGGATCGACCGGGCGCCCGAGGAGGCGCAGCGGGGCATCACCATCAACATCGCGCACGTCGAGTACGAGACCGACACCCGGCACTACGCCCATGTGGACATGCCCGGCCATGCCGACTACATCAAGAACATGGTCACCGGAGCCGCCCAGCTCGACGGGGCGATCCTCGTCGTCTCCGCGCTCGACGGGGTCATGCCGCAGACCGCCGAGCACGTCCTGCTCGCCCGCCAGGTGGGCGTCGACCACATCGTCGTCGCGCTCAACAAGGCGGACGCGGGCGACGACGAGCTCACCGACCTGGTGGAGCTGGAGGTCCGCGAGCTGCTGACGGCCCATGGGTACGGCGGCGACGCCGCGCCGGTCGTCCGGGTGTCCGGACTCAAAGCGCTGGAGGGCCACCCACGCTGGGCCGGGGCCGTCGAGGCGCTGCTCGACGCTGTCGACACGTATGTGCCGATGCCCGTCAGGTACACGGACGCGCCGTTCCTGCTCCCGGTGGAGAACGTCCTCACCATCACCGGGCGCGGCACGGTCGTCACCGGCGCCGTCGAGCGCGGCACCGTCCGCGTGGGCGACCGGGTGCAGGTCCTCGGGGCCGACACCGAAACGGTGGTCACGGGACTGGAGACCTTCGGCAAGCCGATGGAGTCCGCGGAGGCCGGGGACAACGTCGCCCTGCTGCTGCGTGGCATGGCGCGCGACGCGGTCCGCCGAGGGCATGTGGTGGCGGCGCCCGGCAGCGTCGTACCAAGCCGGCGCTTCACCGCGCAGGTGTACGTACTCTCGGGCCGCGAGGGCGGCCGCACCACCCCGGTCTCCACCGGCTACCGGCCGCAGTTCTACATCCGCACCGCGGACGTCGTCGGCGACATCGACCTCGGTGAGTCGGCGGTCGCGCGGCCCGGCGACACGGTCACCATGACCGTCGAGCTGGGACGTGACATCCCGCTGGAGCCCGGCCTCGGCTTCGCGATCCGCGAGGGCGGCCGCACGGTCGGCGCCGGCACGGTCACCGCACTGGTCTGATCCGGCCCCGGCAGGCCTCCCGCACCTCACGGGAGGCCGGCCGGGGCACATGTCCGGGCACAATGAGACGGTGAACGAGCAGATCCCCGTCCTGCGTGACGTCGACGGCGGCACCGCCAAGCTGATGCCCGACGTCGACCGGGAGCGGGCCTGGCTGCTGACGGTGGACGGCGCACCCCAGTCGTACGTCGACCTGGACGCGCCCACCCATCTGGAGTTCGAGTACGCGCAGCGCCTCGCCCATGTCGTCGACTGCGCCGCGGACGAGGGCGTACCGCTCGATCTGCTCCACCTCGGCGGCGGTGCGCTGACCCTGCCCCGCTATGTGGCCGCGACCCGGCCCGGCTCGCGCCAGGACGTGGTGGAGGCGGACCGCGGACTGCTGGAGCTCGTCGCCGAGCATCTGCCGCTGCCCGCGGGATCGGGCATCGAGGTGCACGGCGCGGATGCCCGCGCCTGGGTCGAAGCGGCCCCCGCGGACTCGGCGGACGTACTGATCGCGGACGTCTTCGGCGGCTCGCGGGTACCGGCCCATCTCACCTCGGTCGAGTACGCACGGGCGGCGGAGCGCGTCCTGCGCCCCGGCGGGATCTACGCGGCCAACCTCGCCGACGGCGCGCCCTTCGCCTTCCTCCGCTCCCAACTGGCCACGTTCGCCGCGGTGTTCGGCGAGCTCGAGCTGATCGCCGAACCTGCCGTGCTGCGCGGCCGGCGCTTCGGCAACGCCCTGCTGCTCGCCTCGCACATCCCCATCGACACGGCCGCCCTGGCCCGCCGCACCGCCGCCGACGCCTTCCCGGCGCGGGTCGAACACGGCCCCTCGCTGACCCGGCTCATCGGCGACGCGACGGCGGTACGGGACGCGGACGCGGTGGCGTCACCCGATCCGCCCGACGGCGCTTTCAGCGTCGGCTGAGGGCGGTACGGCAGTGCCCACCGCGACCTCCTTGGTACGGCGGGTCAGATTCCGTACATCCGGCACGAACAGCACCGCGGCGGTGACCAGCACCACCAGCGCCGCGCACCCCCACAGCGACTCGCGCCGCCCCAACAGGCTCTCCGCGGGACCGGCGAGCGCGGTGGCCAGCGGCAGCATGGCCACGGAGCCGAACCAGTCGTACGCGGAGACCCGGGAGAGCATGGCCTCCGGGATCTCCTGGTGCAGCGCCGTCATCCACGCGACCCCGAACACCTCGATCGCCACACCGCTGAGAAGCATCACCGCCGCGAGTCCCGCGACTGGCAGCGGTACGGCGAGCGCGGCCGACGGCGCGGCCAGCGGGAACACGCACAGCGTCCCGGCGAGCAACATCCGACGGGGCTTCCAGCGCATCATCAGCAGCGCCCCGCCGAGGGTGCCCACGCCGAACGCGGCGAGCGCAACGCCCCAGGGGCCCGCGCCGCCGAGCTCGTCCCGGGCGACCAGCGGCCCGTAAACCGACTCGGCAGCCCCGACGACGGCGACGACCACCGAGAACTGGGCGACGATGCCCCACAGCCACGGCCGGCTGCTGAACTCCTTCCAGCCGTCCCGCAGATCGGCCAGCAGCCCGCCGCCGGGCCGGCGCGGGCCGATATGGCTGACGTCGAGGAATGCACGCAGCGCGCCCGCGACCGCGAATGCCGCTGCGTCCACGGCCAGCACCCACCCCGGACCGACCGCCGCGATCAGCGCGCCGCCGAGCGCGGCACCGCCGATGGCCGCGCCATGCATGGCCATACGGAACAACGCGAAGGCCCGGCCGGCCTGTTCGCCGCTGACGCTGGACATCAGCATGCCCTCGGCGGCCGGGTTGAAGAACGCCTGGCCGGTGCCGCAGAGCGCGGTCAGCAGCATCATCTGCCACAGCTGCGGATCGCCGGCCAGGACGAGCACGGCGAAGACCGCCTGCGATACGCAGTTGAGCGCGTTGGCGGCGACCATCACGCGGTGCCGCGGCACCCGGTCGGCGATCGCGCCGCCGATCAGCAGAAAGAGCACGAGGGGGAGGGTGCGGGCCGCCGCGACCAGACCCACGTCGCCGCCGTCCCCGCCGGACTGCAGAACCGCGAACGCCGCCGCGATCAGCGCACCATGGGTGCCCAGGCCGGTGACGATCGCGGCGGCGGTCAGCAGGGTGTAGTTGCGTCCGGCCCATTCGGGGCGGCGCGCACGGCGGCGGAATCCGGCGGCGGGAGTGGTCACCTCGGGACTATCCCCGCTGCCGGACCGTCGTGCCAAACGGATTAGCCGGTGGGCGTGCCCGCCAGCCGAACCGTGCTCAGGATCTGCGCGATGGTCGCGTCCGGGACCTCGTCCTTGACGCCGGTGTTGGCGTACAGGACCCAGCTCTTGAAGTCACCCTTGCTGTCCTTGAAGGTGAAGGCGATCGACTTGCCGTCGGTCTCGCACTTGTTCTCCTTCTTGACACCGAGCGCGGTGGCCGTCGCGACACTTCCGCTGAGGCCGGACTTGGTGGTGTACGGCTTGGCCTTGGTGATCTTGACCGTGCCCTTGGGCTCGGTCTGCGCGTAGCCCGCCCACACCCAGTTGCCGGCCTCGTTGTAGGCGGCCGTGGCACTGTCGGTGGCGCCCTTACCGCCCTTGGTGCCGACCGAGCTCTGGCCCCACGTCTCGAGCTTGCCGTCCTTGTCGGTGTCGAACGTGCACCACTCGGACTTGTAGTGGGCCGGAGCCGACATGACGACGACCGGCGAGCCGTCGCCCTTCTTCTCGTCCTCGAAGAAGGTGCTGATGCTCGAACCGGCCACCTCCCAGGAGGACGGGACGTCGAACTGCGTGCCGTGCTTCGGGTTGGTGACGACCTTCCAGCCCGCGATGGTCGGCTTGCCCTCATCGCCGCCGCGGGGGTTCTCGGTCGGCGACGCGGGAGCCTGGCTGGGCTTGTCCGTCGCGGGCGTCTTCGAGGAGCTGACCTTGCTGCCCTCGTCCTCGGTGCCCTTGTTGTCGTCCTTCAGCACGATGACGCCCGTGACCACCGCAGCCGCTACGACCGCCGTGGCCGCGACGATCGCGACGATGGTCGTCTTCTTCTTGTTGTCCTGCGGCGGCTGGGGCCCACCGGGCGGCTGCCCGGGCACGCCGTACTGCTGCACAGTCGGCTGCTGGTACGGGTTGGGCTGCTGCTGGTAGCCCGGCTGCTGGTGCCCGGGCTGCTGGTGCCCGGGCTGCTGGTAGCCGGGCTGCTGGTACGGATTCGGCTGTTGGTACCCCGGCTGCTGGTACGGGTTCTGGTCCTGCGGGTTCTGCTCGCCCCCGGGCGGCTGCTGTCCTGGCCACATGGCGGGTAACGATAGAGGTGCCGCGTCACGGGGGCTACGGCCGCCCCCGACCAGGGGATGGCCAACAGCGCTACTCGTGGGTAACATTCCATCCATGAGCGCTGATCAGATGTCCGTCGGCGAGATGCTCGCCGCCACCGTCCCCATGGCCCGGACCCTCAACCTGGAGTTCGTGGAGACCACCGCCGAGCGTGCTGTCGTCCGCCTGCCGGACCAGCCCGACTTCCACAACCACGTCGGCGGACCGCACGCCGGGGCGATGTTCACGCTCGCCGAGTCCGCGAGCGGCGCGATCGTCATCGCCGCCTTCGGCGACCAGATGACGCGCGCCGTGCCGCTCGCCGTCAAGGCGGAAATCGGCTACAAGAAGCTGGCGATGGGCGTCGTCACGGCGACCGCCACCCTGGGCCGTCCCATCGCGGACGTGGTCGCGGAGCTGGACGCGGGCGAGCGCCCGGAGTTCCCGGTGGAGATCGCCATTCAGCGCGCGGACGGCGCGGTGACCGGCGAGATGACGATCGTGTGGACGCTGCGCCCGAACGCCTGAGGCCCTAGGGACTGGTCCATCGCTGACCAGGTAGGCTGCCCGGCGTGCGCCGACGAGGGGCGTACGCCGGGCAGCACAGGCCCAGTGAACTCGGGAGGAGCCGGCGTTGCACGTCCAGGAGTGGCTCGAGACCGTCCCTGCGGTCAGCATCTACCTCCTGGTGGGGGTGGTCATCGGGCTCGAGAGCCTCGGCATCCCGCTGCCGGGCGAGATCGTCCTTGTCAGCTCGGCGCTGCTGGCCTCACAGCACGGGGACATCAATCCGTACATCCTCGGCGCCTGCGCGATCGCCGGTGCGATCATCGGCGACTCGATCGGGTACGCCATCGGCCGCAAGGGCGGGCGCCCACTGCTGACCTGGCTCGGTGGGAAGTTCCCCAAGCACTTCGGCGACGCGCAGATCGCCATGGCGGAGCGGTCGTTCGAGAAGTGGGGCATGTGGGCCGTTTTCTTCGGCCGCTTCGTCGCCCTGCTGCGTATCTTCGCCGGGCCGCTCGCGGGCGTGCTGCGGATGCCGTACTGGAAGTTCCTCATCGCCAATGTCTTCGGCGGGATCCTCTGGGCCGGCGGCACGACCGCCGTCATCTACTCCGTCGGCGTGGTCGCCGAGGCCTGGCTCAAGCGGTTCTCCTGGCTGGGACTGGTCCTCGCCGTGCTGATCGGACTCACCTCGATGCTGGTGCTCAAGAGCCGCGCCAAGAAGGCGGCCGCGCAGGTGGAGGCCCGCCCTGCCGTGGCCGAACCGGAGCCCGTGCCCGCCGCCGACTGAGCGGTCCGAGATGAACCGGCCCCTGAGTCCATGAACGTGTCCATGAACGAGGAGAAGGCGATGGCAGGTCAGGCGCTGATCGCGGGGGTGGGCGGCAAGGAGCCGAGCATCGCGCCGGACGCCTTCACCGCTCCCACGTCCGTCGTGATCGGTGAGGTCACCATGGCCGCGGGCTCCAGCGTCTGGTATCACACCGTGCTGCGCGCGGACTGCGGTCCCATCGTCCTCGGCGCCGACACCAACATCCAGGACAACTGCACGGTGCATGTTGACCCGGGCTTCCCAGTCACTGTGGGCGAGCGTGTCTCGGTCGGCCACAACGCCGTGCTGCACGGTTGCACCGTCGAGGACGACGTACTTGTCGGCATGGGGGCGACCGTCCTCAACGGCGCGCACATCGGCGCCGGCTCGCTGATCGCGGCGCAGGCGCTCGTACCCCAGGGGATGCGCGTCCCGCCCGGCTCCCTGGTCGCGGGCGTGCCCGCCAAGGTCAAGCGCCAGCTGACCGAGGAAGAGCGCGAGGGGATCAAGCTCAACGCCGCGATGTATCTGGTGCTGGCCAAGGGCCACCGCGAGGCGTCCGAGACGGACTGAGCGCCGGGGACCTGACCCCGGCCCCTCGCGGCTAAACCGAAGGCCCGCCGTACCGGGCGGGCATGACGATCTCCGCCACCACCACGCTGCCGGCGTCCAGACGGCGTGTGGTGATCCGTGTCGCGAAGGACTCCACCAGCCCCAGCCCATGACCGCAGTCGGCATGCGCGTCCAGCGGCTCCTGACGCCGCACCGGGCGGTGCTTCCACCGCCCGCCGTCCCTGACCTGGGTCGTCAGCGTATTGCCGCGGACCTTGATGGCCACCGCGACCCACGGGCTGCCGCTGTGCAGCACCACATTGCTGACCAGCTCGGTGACGATCACCGACAGCGCCTCGTGGAAGTCGTCGGCCAGCCGCCAGCGGTGCGCCGCGGCGCGGGCGAAATGTCTCAGCATGCGCACCGCTTCTGGTGTCGCCGACATCGCACACTGGGCCAGACCCGAGATTCCGCCATGCGGCACAAGGCCGGAAGACGGAGGGTGGGAGGACTCCTCTGATGCGATCACGTCGGCTCCTTTTTTGCCCAGGGGATGCCCGAGCGGCAGCTCTACGCTCATGGTCGCCGCGTACTCGCGCAATTGGGGAGACTGAAGTACGGATACGTAAAGAAATGAAATGACCGGAAATGTCGAGGAGAGTGAGCCGGTGAGCACGCTCAGTGACGAGGCCTGGGAGCGGTGGCTGAAACAGACGCTCGCCCATCCCACCCGGCAACCGGCACTGCTGCTGATCGAGGGATCGGCCGGAGTCGGCAAGAGCCGACTGGTCGACCGGCTGCTCGAGGCCGCGGAGACCGGCCCGCGACCACGCGTCGTCCTGACCTTCACCGCGTCCGGCGTCGCACTCGCCCACCACGCTGTCCGCTCGGCGCGATCGGATGCGGGCAGTGGCCAGGCCGCCGGGCGAGCGCGCCACGGGCCGCTTCCACTGCCGCCGCGCCTCTACCCGGACGCCGCCGCGCTCGCCAAGGACCTGGTGCCGCTGCTGGAATCCGACGGTCCAGTCCTGCTGATCGCCGAAGACGTGCACCGCGCCGACCGGGGCGGCCAGGAGCTGCTGCGACGAGTGCTGGAGCGGCCGCCCACCGGGCTCGCTGCCGTACTGGCCTACCGGCCCGAGGAACTGGCCGAGCCCGGACTGGTCCTCGGCCGGGCAGTGACCTATCCCGCCCGGCTGTCGCTGTTGCGAATACGTCTCATGCCGCTCGACGCCGAACAGGTGCGCCTGATGGTCGAGGAACGGCTCGGCGCCGAGAGCTGTCCGCCGGAACTGGTCGCCCGCATCCATGAGCGCTCGGCCGGCGTGCCCCAGGTAGTCGTCGACCTGGTGCGCCAGCTGGAGGACGTGTGCGGACCGAAGGAGCGGTACACCGCCAAGGACGTGGACGCCACGGGGACGCCCGTACGGCTGGCCGAGCTGGTCCTCGGCCGCCTAGCCGCGCTGCCGGAGGAGCACCGGGCCGTCGTCCGGGCCGCGGCGGTGCTGGACGAGCCCAGCAGCGCCGAGGATCTGTACGCGGTGGGCGCGCTGCCCGCCGAAACCGGTCGGCAGGCACTCGTCGCGGCCCTGCGCAGAGCCGTACTCCAGGAGACCGGCCGGGACGTGTACGGCTTCCCCTCGCCGCTGGCGGGCGCGGCCGTCTACGAGGAAATGCCGGGGCCTCTGCGGCAAGAGATGCACCGCCGGGCGGCCGACGTGCTGGCGCAGCGGCAACCGGTGTCGTGGACTCGGCTCGCGGAACACCGGCACCGCGGCGGGCGGCTGCGCGGCTGGCTGAGCGCGGTCGAGCGGGCCGCGCGGGAGTGCGCCGAGGCCGGTGAGCATCAGACGGCGATCGACCTGCTGGAGCACGCGCTCTCCCACCACGCGGTCCCCCGGGAGATGCGGGCCCGGCTCGCGCCGCTGCTTGCACACAGCGCGGTGCTGGGGCTGCACACCGACCAGACGGTGCAGGTCCTGCGGCAGATCCTCGACGAGCAGTCCCTGCCTCCTGCCGTACGCGGCCAGATCCGGCTCGACCTGGGGCTGGTCCTTTACAACCAGGCGGGAATGGGCCTGCAGGGCTGGGTGGAACTGGAGCAGGCGGTCGGCGAGCTGGCGGAACGGCCGGCGCTCGCCGCGCGAGCGATGTCGGCGCTCGCCATGCCCGTCATGTCCCCGGTCCCGCTGGAACGCAACCTGCACTGGCTGGAGAAGGTCCAGAAGCTGGCTGCCCACAGCGACGACGCCGAAGTGCGAACGGCGGTCGCGGCCAACACCATCGCCGTGCTGCTGGAGACCGGGGACCCCACGGCATGGGACGTGCTGGAACGGCTGCGCACCGACACGGACACCGATACCGACCACACCGAGCGGCTACCGCATGTGGCCCGGGGTCTGGTGAACGGCGCGGACGCCGCCCTGTGGCTGGGGCATCCGCAGCGCGTCGGGGATCTGCTGGAGGAAGGGCTGGATCTGGCGGCCCGCAGCGGAGCCTCCTACGTCGAGCAGGACGGGCGTGGCAGCGGCCTGCTGCTGGACTGGTTCACCGGCCGGTGGACGGGACTGTCCGGGCGGGCCCGGGCCTTCGTCTCCGAGACCGGCGTCATGCCGGGACCCGCCGCCGACGCCCGGGTCGTCCTCGGCATGCTCGCCCTGGCCCAGGGCGAATGGCAGCAGATGGCGGCCTGGCTGTCGGGCGACGGGCATCCGCTGCCCGTCGGCTCGCCGCTGCCGCATGTGGCGGCGGCCGCCGGTGCGTTGATCCGGACCGCCCTGGCCCGTGGCGACGTCGACACGGCGGCGTCCGAGGCGGCCGCGGCGTGGGACAGGGTGCGCGACAAAGGCGTCTGGGTGTGGGCGGCGGAGCTCGCGCCCTGGGCAGTCGAGGCGACAGCCCGGGCAGGCCGCCAGGAAGCGGCCCAGGACATGGTCGCCGAGTTCGAGACCGGGCTGAAGGGAAACGTCGTCCCGTCGGCCGCCGCCGCACTCCACTGGTGCCGCGGTGTCCTGGCGCAGACGGCCGGCGAACAGGCCCTGGCGATACCCCACTTCCGCCGGGCGGCGGCCGTGTACGCCGAGATGCCCCGGCCGTACGCGGTGATCCTCACCACCGAGGCGGCCGCCCAGTGCACGCTGGAGTCGGGCGCGGACGCCGAGGCCGCGGCCGGCGCCGTCGAAGACCTCGCCTCCTGTGTGCAGCAACTGACGGAAGTGGGCGCGGGTTGGGACGCCGCGCGGGTGCGGGCCACACTCCGTGCCCACCAGCCCGCGACCGAACAGCGCCGTCGCGGCCGCCCGAGCTACGGGGACCAGCTCTCCCCCCGCGAACAGGAGGTCATCGACCTGGCCAACGCGGGGCTCACAAACCGGGAGATCGCCGCCACCCTGCACCTGTCGCCGCGTACGGTCGAACAGCACGTGTCCCGGGCCAGGCGGAAGCTCGAATCGCAGTCCCGGCAGCAGCTGAGCCGGACCTGGAACACCCGCCCCGGCTGATTTATTTACGTATCCGTAGATCGCCTCCACGGATAGGCGCGTGTCTGCGCCCGGGCTTAGCTTCCAGGCACCGAAAAGCGGAATGCACCGTTGCCGCGTCTGATCGCGGCAGCCGGAGTGCCCGCGTTCGGTGCTGTGCCCGGGTTGCCGGAATGCCGGGCGAGTGTGCGCCACAACCCCACCTAGGTGGCTGCCCTCGTTGCGGCAAGGGGAGACCCGGCCCCGGGCACGGTCCCCCGTCGGTCAATACCCTTGAGGGCTTTGCCCGTTACCGCTTGAGGGGGCCGGGACCTCGACCTGGGACGGCAGCGGAGGCTCGGCCCGCGGATGTTCGCCCATCTGCTCGACCAATTCGGTCATCCGGTGGCCGACCACGCCCGGATCGGCGCCGTCCTCGGCCACGACGGCCAGATGCGCGCCGTCTCCCGCCTCCACGACGAACAGCAGTCCGCCGTAGAACTCGGTCATGGAATGCCGTACGCCGCCGTTGCCGTTGCCGAACTCGACCGAGGCTCCCTGGGCGAGCGCCTGGATGCCCGAGCAGATCGCGGCGAGCTGATCGGCCTGGTCGAGTGTCAGATGCCGGCTCCAGCAGAGCTTCAGCCCGTCGCGCGAGACCACCAGGGCGTGTTGGGTCCCCGGGGTGCGTTCCAACAAACTTTCCAGGAGCCAGTTGAGGCTGTTGTCAGTGGTCTGCATCGTGTGCCTGGGGCGGGTGCTGCCCTGCAATCCGGTCACCGGCCCGTGCCTCCTGTCTTACGTTCTCGTACGGGGGATGGGCGCCAGTGCCCCGGGCGCCGGACGGGGTGGATCGCGTTACTGCTCCGCGGGCGTCCCGGACGGATCCGCCGGGGCCTTGAGTGAGCGGTGGAAGGCGCCGAACTGCGCACCGGCGTCGCGTCCGGGCGAGTCGTGGCCCTTGTCCGGCGCGGTGGGCCCGGTGCGGCCGCGGTCGGCGGCGGCCATGGTGCGCCCCGGCGGCCGGACCGGCAGACCGCCCGGCGTGGCCACCTGGGGGCCGCCCTGCGACGGGATCGCAGTGCCGGAGCCGGAGGGGGTCGTCGCCAGCCGGTCCAGATCGTCGGCCGCCTGCGCCAACTGGTTCTGCAACGAACGCAGTTCACCGTGCACCACGGCCAATGCGCCACGCAGTCGCCGGGCGGAGAGTGCGGTGGCCCCGACGGCGACGGCCAGACAGAGCCAGGCGGCCGTGCGTATCCGGTGCGGTTTCGGGGCGACTGGCACTGACATTCCGCGATCCCTTGCTGCTCGAGTGCGGGAAACAGACAGGCCGACGGGCGTGCATCGGCCGCACATACGGCCGTAGGGCACCAAGTTGACGGTGATCTTCCGCATGTATGTGGCGCATATGCTAGCCACGCGGTGATGCTGGTGAGACGGGAGTGCTTCGACTGCCCACAGAACGGGGGACTTGGGCTCGAACGCGCAGTCCCCCGGCGGTCCGCCGTGGTACACGGCGTCGGCTTGGTGGGGCGAACATCACAGCGCACCGCTGTGATCGGGCCAGGTCCGGCCGACTACCGTGTGCGGGTGCCGAAGAACAGAAACACGTTCTCATCGCTCGCCGCCTGGCGGCGCCGCGTCCTCGCACGCGCCGTCCACCGCGGCTGGCGCTGGGTGCAGGAGGCGGGTGCTGTCACCGCCGAGCACCCGGGACGGCTGGGTTTCCGCCGGCTCGGCTCCGGCACCCGGCTCGCCTTCCCGCAGGGCACCGTCTTCGGCGATGCGTGGATCGAGCTCGGCGACCACTGCATCATCGGCGAGCAGGTCACGCTCACCGCAGGGATGATGCCGGGCCTGGACCTGGGACCCGACCCGATCCTGACGCTGGGCAACGGCGTGGTCCTCGGCCGCGGCAGCCATGTCATCGCCGACACTAGGGTGACCATCGGCTCGGACACGTACTGCGGTCCGTACGTCTACATCACCTCGACCAATCACAGCTACGACGACCCCCACCAGCCGGTCGGCAAGCAGTGGCCGCGTACCGAACCGGTGATGATCGGGCCTGGATGCTGGCTGGGCACCGGCGCGGTGGTCCTGCCCGGCGCGCGCCTCGGCCGCAATGTGGTGGTCGCCGCGGGCGCGGTCGTACGGGGAGAGGTCCCCGACCACTCGGTGGTGGCCGGGGCCCCGGCCCGGGTCGTACGGAGCTGGGATCCGGTCCGCGGCTGGCAGCCCCCGCTGCGTTCGCCCGCTCCCGTGCCGATTCCGGACGGCGTCACGCCCGAACAGCTGCTGGCGCTCGCGGAGTTGGAGGAGAGCTGAGCCGCGCTGCTCAGCCGACCGCCGGCAGTGCCGCTCAGCCGCCCGCCAGTAGTACGGTGCCCACCAGCGCGAGCCCCGCGCCGGTCGCCTGGACCAGGCGCAGCCGCTCCTTGAGAAGCACCAGCGCCGCGAGCACCGTCATCACCGGGTAGAGGTTCGCGAGTACGGCCGCGACGGTGACGGGCCCGTTCTGCGCGGCGATGGAGTAGGTGCCGTTGGCCGCGACATCGGCAAGGCCGACAAAGGCGAGGGCCGGGAGCGAGGACCAGATGACCCGCATTCCGCCGTCCTGCGGCAGCGCCCGCGCGCCGCGCTTCACCGACACGTACAGCGCCGCGCCGCCGACCGCGACATTGGTGACGCGCTGTACGAACAGCGCGAGGAAAAGCCCGGTGATGGTGGTCGAGGCCTCGGCGATCAGGGTCATCACCGCGCCGAAGCCGAAGGCGGCGACCAGGGTCAGCCCGATCGCCTGCCGCTGCACCGGCGCACCGCGCAGTTCGGGCCCGCCCAGGACGATGCCGGACACGGCCACCGCGATACCCGCGAACTGGAGCAGCCCGGGCCGCTCGCCGATCATCAGGCCGACGCCGACGGGCACGGCCACACCCAGCGATCCGAGCGGAGAGACCACGCCCATCGGTCCGAGGGCGAGCGCCTTGTAGAAGGAGAGCATCGCCACCGGGCCGACGGCGCCCGCCGCGACGGCGTACCAGAGCTGCGGTCCCGCCTCGTGCCAGCCGCCGGTGGCCACGACGACCGCGCCGAGGACGACCACCGCGATCGACTGCGAGGCGACGACCACCGTGAGGGCCGGCGCACGCCGTGTCAGCAGCCCGCCGCCGAAGTCGGCCAGGCCCCACAGGAAGCTCGTGGCCAGGGCGAACAGTGCGGTCATGGCGGGCCTCGCAGTACAGTGCAGTGAACGTTTGGGTGCACCACACCGTAGTGCAGTTTATTGAACCCTGTCATCCAGAATATTGGACGGAATGTGTCGGACCTCGACCAGCTCACGCAGTCGCTCGCCCGCAATCTCAAGCGTTGGCGCGGCGAGCGGGGGTTCACGCTCGACGCCCTCGCGGCCCGGGCGGGGGTCAGCCGCGGCATGATCATCCAAATCGAGCAGGCACGTACGAATCCGAGTGTGGGGACCACGGTGAAGCTCGCCGACGCACTCGGCGTCAGCATCACCACGCTCCTCGACTACGAGCAGGGCCCACAGGTCCGCCTGGTACCCCCGGAGCAGGCCGTACGCATGTGGTCCACCTCGACGGGCAGCTTCACCACCCTGCTCGTCGGCACCGAGCGCCGCGGGCCACTCGAACTGTGGGCCTGGCGGCTGATGCCAGGCGACCGCAGCGAGTCCGACCCGCACCCCGACGGCACGATCGAGCTGCTGCATGTCACCGCGGGCGAACTCACCCTCGTCGTCGACGGCGAACCGCACGCCGTACCTGCCGGGACCTCCGCCACCTTCGAGGCGAATGTTTCGCACTCCTACCGCAACGACGGTGACGAGACGGTCGAGATGACGATGGCCGTCTCCATCCCGCCCGTGCGCTGAGACGGCCGATCGCACACGGGACAGCCGCTGTTAGCGTGATGCGTATGCGCGCTCCCATCGGAAACTTCGACGACGCCAGACCCGCCCCCGACTGCCTCGACCTGTTCACCCCGCCGGTCGCCGACGCCGTGCGCGCCTGGCACGGCGACGTACCCGCCGAGCAAGTGATCTACGTCGACACCGACCCGGACATCGCCGACACCGCCGTCTTCGCGGAGCACTACGGGCAGGAACTGCTCGACGAGTCGGCGAACTGCGTGGTCGTGGCGGGCAAGCGTGGCGGCGAGACTTCGCTCGCTGCCTGCGTCGTCCTGTCCAGTACGCGCGTCGACGTCAACGGTGTCGTCCGTAAGCAACTGGGCGCCCGCAAGGCGTCGTTCGCGTCCATGGACACCGCGACCGGCGAGACCGGCATGGAGTACGGCGGCATCACGCCGATCGGACTGCCCGCCGAGTGGCCGCTGCTGGTGGACTCCGCGGTCGTCGACACGGAGTGGGTACTCATCGGCAGCGGCCGCCGGCGCGGAAAGCTGATCGTGCCCGGGAAGGCCTTCGCCGGGCTGCCGGGCGCGATGGTCATCGACGGCCTCGGCGTCTGAGGCCCGGCCCACCGGGTCGCGGGTCGGGTCGGCCGAGCAACGCCGCCCGGTCAGCCGAGCCGCGGGATCTCGATCGCCGGGCAGCGGTCCATCACCATGTCGAGCCCGGCCGCGCGAGTGCGCTCGTACGCCTCCTCGTCGACCACCCCCAGCTGGAACCAGACCGCCTTCGCGCCGATCGCCGCGGCCTCGTCCGCGACCGGTCCGGCCAGCGAGGAGTTCACGAACACATCGACCACGTCGACCTCGAAGGGGATGTCCGCGAGCGCCGCGTAGCCCTGCTCGCCGTGGACCGTCTCCGCCTTGGGGTGCACCGGGACGATGCGCTTGCCGAAGCGCTGGAGGACACCGGCGACGCCGTGCGCCGCCCGCGCCTCGTTGTTGGACAGGCCGACCACCGCCCAGGTCTCGCCCGTCGAGGTCAGAATCCTGCGGATCGTCTCTGCGTCTGCGTACATGCTCCGGACAACCGGGGGCCCGCGCGGAGCATTCCCCTCCGGGCGGCACATAGGGTGGCCGGATGCAGGAGCAGTACCGGACGGTCGCCCGCGAGGGCGTGCACGAGACCGAGATCAACAGATCGCGCTTCATCTGCGCGCTCGCGCCCGCCGCGACCGAGGAGGAGGCGCAGGCCTTCGTCGCACGCATCCGCAAGGAGCACCCGACCGCCACGCACAACTGCTTCGCGTACGTCATCGGCGCCGACGCCGCCGTACAGAAAGCGAGCGACGACGGCGAACCGGGCGGCACGGCGGGCGTGCCCATGCTGCAGATGCTGATGCGGCGCGAAGTCCGTTATGCCGTAGCCGTCGTCACCCGGTACTACGGCGGTGTGAAACTCGGCGCGGGCGGCCTGATCAGGGCATACGGCGGAGTCGTCGGCGAAGCCCTGGACGCGCTCGGCACCCTCACCCGGCAGCGCTTCCGGCTCGCCACCGTCACCGTCGACCACCAGCGGGCGGGAAAGCTGGAGAACGATCTGCGGGCGACCGGACGGGATGTGCGCCAGGTGCGGTACGCGGAGGCGGTCACCATCGAGATCGGGCTGCCGGACGCCGACGTCGAAGCCTTCCGCAGCTGGCTCGCCGATATCACAGCGGGGACCGCGGGACTCGAACTCGGCGGTGAGGCTTATGGAGACGCCTGAAGCCGCTCGTGATGTCCGACCCCACCGATACTCTCGGGGATCATGAGATTCCTGCATACGTCGGACTGGCACCTGGGGCGGTCGTTCCACCGGGTGAGCATGCTCGACGCCCAGGCAGCGTTCCTCGACCACCTCGTGGCGACGGTGCGCGAGCGCGACGTGGACGCGGTGCTGGTCGCAGGGGATGTGTACGACAGGGCAGTGCCGCCGCTCGCGGCCGTGCAGCTGTTCGACGAGGCGTTGCACCGGCTCGCCGCCGCCGGAGTGCCGACCGTGATGATCTCCGGGAACCATGACTCGGCGCGCCGGCTCGGCGTCGGGGCCGGGCTGATCGAGCGCGCCGGGATACATCTGCGCACCGATCCGGCCGGATGCGACACACCCGTGCTGCTGAGCGACGCGCACGGCGACGTGGCCTGCTATGGACTGCCGTATCTCGAACCCGCCCTGGTGAAGGACGAGTTCAAGACGGACAAGGCACGGCACGAGGCCGTCATCGGCGCCGCGATGGAGCGCGTACGAGCCGACCTGGCGACGCGTGCGGCCGGCACCCGGTCCGTCGTCCTCGCCCATGCCTTCGTCGCGGGCGGCGAAGAGAGCGACAGCGAACGGGACATCACCGTCGGAGGCGTGTCCGCCGTGCCCGCCGGGGTCTTCCACGGCGTCGACTATGTCGCGCTCGGACATCTGCACGGCTGCCAGGCCATCGCCGACCGCGTGCGCTACTCCGGATCACCGCTCGCCTACTCCTTCTCCGAGGCACGGCACCGCAAGACCATGTGGCTCATCGACCTCGGCGCGCGGGGCGAGATCGAGGCCGAGCGCATCGAATGTCCCGTGCCGCGGCGGCTCGCCCGGCTGCGCGGCGCGCTGGAGGAACTGCTCGACGACCCCGCCCTGGCCCCGCACGAGCAGTCGTTCGTCGAGGCGACCCTCACCGACCCGGTGCGACCGGCCGAGCCGATGGCGCGGCTCACCGAGCGGTTCCCGCACACCCTCAGCCTCGTCTTCGAGCCCGAGCGGACCGGCGACGACGCTGTCGCCTCGTACGCAAAGCGGCTGAAGGGCCGCGACGACCACCAGATCGCGGAGGACTTCGTGGCCCATGTGCGCGGCGGCAGCGGGCCCGACGATCTGGAGCGCACCGTGTTGCGCGGTGCCTTCGACGACGTACGAGTGGACGAGGGCGTGCGCGAGGTGGCCGGGTGAGGCTGCACAGACTGAGCGTCACCGCCTTCGGCCCGTTCGGAGCCGGCCAGGACGTCGACTTCGACGCGCTGTCCGCCGCCGGGATCTTTCTGCTCCACGGCCCGACCGGCGCGGGCAAGACGTCCATCCTCGACGCGGTCTGCTTCGCGCTGTACGGAGCGGTGCCGGGCACGCGTCAGAGCGCAGGGGCGTCCCTGCGCAGCGACCACGCCCTGGTCGGCACCTCCACCGAGGTCTGCCTCGAACTGACCGTGGGAGGGCGGCGGTTGGAGATCCGGCGGCGGCCCTCCCAGCCGCGCCCCAAGAAGAACGGCAAGGGCTTCACCACCGAGCGGTCCCAGAGCTGGCTGCGCGAATACGACTTCGAGGCCGGCCAGTGGCAGGCGCTGAGCCGCTCCCACCAGGAGATCGGCGAGGAGATCAGCCAGCTCGTCGGGATGAGCCGCGACCAGTTCTGCCAGGTGGTGCTGTTGCCGCAGGGCGACTTCGCACGCTTCCTGCGCGCCGACGCGGAGGCGCGCGGCAAGCTGCTCGGGCGGCTCTTCGACACCCGCCGCTTCGCCGCGGTCGAGGAGCGCCTCGCCGAACAGCGCCGCGCCGCCGAGCAGCAGGTACGCGCCGGTGACGAGCGGCTGCTCGCGGTCGCCCACCGGATGGAACAGGCCGCGGGCACAGCGGCGGGGCCTTGGCCGCTGCCGCCGCAGCAGCCGGGCGATCCGGGACTCGCCGCGGCCGTACTGCAGTGGGCGGCCGTCGCCCGCGCGGGCGCCCGGGAGAGGCTGGACATCGCCGAATGCGCGCTGGCCGCGGCGGAAAGCCGGCAGGCCGCCGCACGGCGTGAGCTGGAAGCCGAACGTGAACTCGCCCGGCTCCAGGAGAGATACGCGGACGCCCGGCGGCGCAGGGAGGCGCTTGAGGCGCGGCGGCCCGAGTGGGAGGAACTGCAGGCCAGGCTGGAACGGGCCCGCAAGGCGGAGCTCGTCGAGCCCGCGCTGCGGCTGCGCGACGACGCCGAGCGCGGGCACCGGCGCGCGAGCGCGGACCGCGAGCGGGCGCGGGCCGGACTCCCGCCGGAGCTCGCGGAGGCCGGGGCGGAACAACTGGCGGCGCTCGAACGCAAGCTGAGCCAGGACCTGGGCGGCCTCGAAGCCGCCCGGCGGGCGGAGCGACGCAGCGCGGAGATCACCCGCGAGCGCGCGGACCTCGACCGCCAGGCCCGGGCCGACGACGACATCCTCGCCGACGCGGCCGGCTGGCTGGCCGGCTGGGAGACGGTGCGGCGCACCCACCAGGACGGCATCGCGGCCGCCCAGGACGCCGCGACCCGCGCCGAACACCTCGCGGGCCGCCTCGGCCCGGCCCGCCGCCGGCTCCGCGCGGCACGTGAACGCGACCGGCTCGCGGCCCGCACCGAGCAGCTGGAGGACCAGCTGCACACGGCCCGCGAACGCGCCAACACGGCCCGAGAGAGCTGGCTCGATCTCAAGGAACGCCGCCTGCGAGGCATCGCGGCGGAACTGGCGACGGGCCTGGTCCGGGGCGAACCCTGCGCGGTCTGCGGCTCTGCGGACCACCCCGCGCCGGCCCGCGCGGGGGACGGCCATGTGGACCGCAGGGCGGAGGAGTCGGCGTACGAGAGTTACACGCGGGCGGACTCGGCCAGGGCGGAGGCGGAACGCGAACTGGCGGTGGTGCGGGAGTCGTTGACCACGGCGAGGGAGGAGGCCCGGGCGGCGGAGCGGGGCGGTGACGCCCCGGTTGCGGGTGGCGTGCCCGGTACCACCGACGCCCCGGTGGCGGGTGGCGTGCCCGGCCTCGCCGACGCCCACGGGCAGCCGCAGGCCGCGGACCGCGGGATTGGGGACGAGCCCGATGTGTCCGAACTGCTGCGTCTCGTCGAGCAGTTGGAGTGCGACCACCAGCACGCGCACAGCCTCGCCTCCGGCATGCACGCCGCTCGCGAGGGGCTCGATCAGGCCGAGCGCGAGCACGAGGAGCGGCTTGCCGCGCAGCAACAGGCCGAGCGGCGCGTCGCCGCGCGGACCTCGCGGCGGGAAGGGCTCGATCGGGAACAGACCGCGTTGGAAAGCGAATTGGCCCAGGCCCGGGGCGGCGCGGGCAGCGTCGCCGAGCATGCCGCGCTGCTGGAGCGCCGGGTGCGGCTGCTCGCCGATGCCGCCGAGGCCGTACGAGCCGTCGACCTCACCGCGCAGCGCCTGAAGGAGGCCGACGACCGGTTGGCCGACGCCGCGTTCCGGGCCGGGTTCGACACGCCCCGCGCCGCTGCCGCAGTGCTGCTCGGCGAGGCGGAGCAGCGGGATCTGCAGCACCGTATCGACGCCTGGCAGACCGAGGCCGCGGCCGTCGCCGACCGGCTCGCGGAGGCGGACGCCGGCAGCGCCGCCGAGCATCCGCCCGCCGACCCCGAAGCGGTCCGGGCCGCGCATGACGAGGCCGAGCGTGCCCTGCGCGACGCCGCGTCCGTGCTTGCCGCCGCCCGCGACCGGTGCGCCGAACTCGCGCGGCTGTCGCGGCAGGCCGTCGCGGAAGTGCTCCGCCTCGGCCCGCTGCGCGAGGAGTACGACCGGGTCGCCCGCCTTGCCGCGCTCACCGCCGGTACCTCCGCCGACAACGAACGCAGGATGCGCCTCGAGTCGTATGTCCTGGCGGCCCGCCTCGAACAGGTCGCGGCCGCAGCCACCGTACGACTGCAGCGCATGTCGTCCGGCCGCTACACGCTCGTGCACTCCGACGCCCGAACCGGCGGCAAGCGCTCCGGACTCGGCCTGCATGTCGTGGACGCCTGGACCGGAAGCGAACGCGACACCGCGACCCTCTCCGGCGGCGAGACCTTCTTCGCCTCGCTCGCCCTGGCGCTCGGCCTCGCCGACGTCGTCACCGACGAGGCCGGCGGTGTACAGCTCGACACCCTCTTCATCGACGAGGGCTTCGGCAGCCTCGACGACCAGACCCTGGACGAGGTGCTGGACGTGCTGGACTCGCTGCGCGAACGGGACCGCAGCGTCGGCATCGTCAGCCATGTCGCCGATCTGCGCCGCCGCATCCCGGCTCAGCTGGAGGTCGTCAAGGGCCGCCACGGCTCCACGGTGAGGCTGGGCGGGGCGCCGCTCAGCGGCTGATCGCGCGGCGCGGCAGCGGGGAGGAGTAGACGACGCTCGTGGTGACCGAGCCGAGCGCGCCGATCTTGCCCGAAGTCTCCTCGAGATGGCTCATGGACCGGGTGGCGACCTTCAGTACGAAGCAGTCGTCGCCCGTTACATGGTGCGCCTCGAGGATCTCGGGCGTCGTCTCCAGCAGATCGTGGAACGGCTTGTAGTTGCCGTTCGGATACCGCAGCCGTACGAACGCGAGGATCGGCAGCCCGAGCCGGTCGTGGTCGACCACCGCGGTGTAGCCGGCGATCACCCCGGCCTCCTCCAGCCGCCGCACCCGCTCGGTCACGGCGCTCGGGGACATCGAGACGGCCCTGGCCAGCTCGGCGAAACTGGCCCTGCCCTGGCTCTGCAGGGCTGCGAGGATGCGCCAATCCGTGGCGTCCGGTGAATATCCGGTCATCCCCGAGAGATAGCAGGGGAATCCCCGGCCGATCAAGACCAGTGCCGGGGATTGTCACTTCATGGAGCCGATCACCGACCGTAGATTCTGAGTCATGACCACGACGCAGCTCGCCTCGAACCCCGTCCTCCGCGTCCCGCCGGCCTCGCCCGCCGGGGCTGCCGCGTACTTCGGCGCCGCCCTGGCTTTTCACGCCGACGTCTCCGATGTCGCCGCGGCCCTGGCGGCCGGCGGCGACCCCGGATTCGTCGTTCTCGACTCCCGTTCCACCGAGTCCTGGGACCAGGGGCACATTCCCGGCGCCGTCCACCTGCCGACCGCGCTGATCGCCGAGCAGGCCGAGCAGCTCCTGGACAAGTCCGTGCCGGTGGTCACGTACTGCTGGGGCCCCGGCTGCAACGGCGCGACGCGCGCATCCCTCGCTCTCGCCGAACTCGGCTACCAGGTCAAGGAGATGCTCGGCGGTTTCGAGTACTGGGCCCGTGAGGGCCTCGAGTTCGAGACCTGGGAGGGCGGGCAGCGGCGGGCAGCCGACCCCCTGACCGCGCCCGTCGACGCGGACGACTGCGGCTGCTGAACCGCCGGCGCGACGGTGGGGGAGGGACGCGTCGGGAACTGCGCGTCCGAGCGGCCGGTCCCGGCCACCGGGCGCGCCGCCCCCGCAGGCGGTCGGTCCGGGCCGCCATCGGCGCGCCGCCCCCGCAGGCAGCCGGTCCGGGCCGCCACCGGACGCACCGCCCGCAGACAGTCGGCCCGGGCCCGCTCCGGCCGCCGTCCCGCGCGGCGGAGCGGGCCCGGTCGTCAGAGCTTCGACAGCTCGTCGACCAGGTCGTCCAGCCCCAGGGAGCCCTGCGACAGCGCCGCCATGTGCCATGCCTTCGCGTCGAACGCGTCGCCGTGCGCCTTGCGGGCGTTCTCCCGCCCGAGCAGCCAGGCCCGCTCACCGAGCTTGTAGCCGATCGCCTGCGCCGGCATCGACAGATACCGGGTCAGCTCGCTCTCCACGAAGTCCGCGGGCCGCCCGCTGTGGCTGCCGAAGAACTCCTGTGCCAGCTCCGGAGTCCACCGCTCGCCCGGGTGGAACTCCGAGTCCGCCGGAATCTCCAGCTCCAGATGCATGCCGATGTCCACGATCACCCGACACGCCCGCATCATCTGCGCGTCCAGATAGCCGAGCCTGCGCTCCGGGTCGGGCAGAAAGCCCAGTTCGTCCATCAGCCGCTCCGCGTACAGCGCCCAGCCCTCCGCGTTGGCGCTGACGCCGCCGATCGTCGCCTGGTAGCGGGAGAGCTGGTCCGCGACATGCACCCACTGCGCGATCTGAAGGTGATGGCCGGGCACACCCTCGTGGTACCAGGTCGACACCAGGTCGTACACGGGGAAGCGGTTGGCGCCCATGGTCGGCAGCCAGGTGCGGCCCGGCCGGGTGAAGTCCTCCGACGGAGCGGTGTAGTACGGCGCGGCCGCGCCGCCGGGCGGGGCGATCCGGGACTCCACCCTCCGTACCCGCTCGGCGAGTTCGAAGTGCGTGCCGTCCAGCGCCTCGATCGCCTCGTCCATCAGCTTCTGCAGCCAGACCCGCACCTCCTCGACACCCTCGATGTGCTCGCCGTGCACATCGAGATGCGCGAGCGCCTCCCACGGCCCGGCGCCCGGAAGGATCTTGTCAGCCTCGGTCTTCATCTCGGCGAGCAGCCGGTGGTACTCGGACCAGCCGTACGCGTACGCCTCGTCGAGGTCCAGATCGGTGCCGTTGAAAAAGCGCGACCAGCGGGCGTAGCGCTCCCGGCCGACCGTGTCGGGCGCGTCCATGACGGCCGGTGCGTAAACATCGCGCATCCAGTCGCGCAGCTCGCCCAGCGCGGTCGTCGCCGTGCGGGCCGCGGCGTCGAGCTCGGCGCGGAGCGCGCCTGGGCCGTCCGCCACGAACTCCTCGAACCAGCTGCGGCCCGTGCCGAGCCACTCTGTCATCTGGCCGATATTGGTCTGGGTGGCACGGGGGCCGCCCAGGAGCTTGCGCTCGAGCCCCAGCTCCAGCGAGGCCCGGTAACCCTCCAACGCGCGCGGCACCGCACGGAGCCGCTGCGCGATGGCCGCCCAGTCCTCGTCGGTCTCCATCGGCGTCACGGTGAACACCTCGCGCACCGTGTGCACCGGCGAGCGCATATTGCTCACCGTACGCAGCCCTTCATCGGCCTCGTGCACGGCGAGTTCGGCCGTCAGACGCTCTCGCAACAACCGGCCGCAGCGCCGCTCCGCATCGCTCTCGGCGCCCGGCAGCTTCTCGGCATCGTCGAGCCGGGTGAGCGTCTCGCGGGCGAGTTCGGCGATTCCTTCCTGACCAGCGGGTGAGTAGTCGGGAAGGAAACCCGAACTCTCCTTGATTCCGAGGTATGTCCCGATGGTCGGGTCGAGTTCGATGAGTGCGTCGACGTAGGCGTCGGCGACCTGGCGGGGCAGCTCGCTGCTGAGGGTGACTGGCATGCGCATATCCTCATACGAGTGGGGGCTCCGCGTCACCATCATCGATGCCCAGTGGCCTGTCAGGTATGCGTCAGATCCGCCGACGGTGGGAGCAGCGGGCCGCAGTCCCACTGCTGGAATATCAACCGCGTCTCGACGCGGGCGACTTCGGACCGCGACGTGAATTCGTCCACCACCAGGCGCTGCAGATCCGCCGTGTCCGCCACGGCCACATGCACCAGGTAGTCGTCGGGGCCCGTCAGATGGAACAGTGCCCGGGACTCGGGCAGCGCGCGGATCCGCTCCACGAACGGGCCGATCAGTTCGCGCCGGTGCGGACGCACCTGGACCGAGAGCAGCGCCTGCAGTCCCCGCCCCAGCCGGGCCGGGTCCAGGGCCAGGCGGTGCCCGAGAATCACACCCGAGCGACGCAGCCTCGCCACCCGGTCGAGACAGGTGGAGGGAGCCACTCCGACCTCCGCCGCCAGCTCGCGATAGGTGGTCCGGGCGTCGTTCTGCAGCAGGCGGAGTATGTGGAGATCCACCGGGTCGAGAGCGACAGTTTCAGCCATTCACCGAACGTAACACGGGCCATGGTCCATACCCTCCGGTAGGTGTTCAGAGTGCGGGCATGGAGAACGAAGCCTTCGCCGCCCCCGCACCCCGGGCGCTGGCCACCGAAGCAGTCCACGCCGGACGCGAGGACCTCGCGCAGCTCGGTCTGCACGCCCCGCCGCTGGACATGTCCACGACCTACCCGTCGCACGACGCCGCCGCTGAGGCCCAGCGGATCGACGAGTTCGCCGCCACCGGCGCGCGCCTGGAGGGGCCGCCCGTCTACGCGCGGCTGGACAACCCGACGACGGCTCGCTTCGAGACGGCGCTGGCCAGGCTCGAGGGGACGGAGAGCGCGGTGGCCTTCGCCAGCGGAATGGCGGCGCTCACCGCCGTACTGCTGGCACGCGCGAGCCAGGGCCTGCGCCATGTGGTCGCCGTGCGGCCGCTGTACGGATGCAGTGACCATCTCCTCAGCGCCGGGCTGCTGGGGACCGAGGTGACCTGGACGGACCCGGCCGGCATCGCGGCGGCGATCCGGCCCGACACCGGTCTGGTGATGGTGGAGACGCCCGCCAATCCGACGCTCGCGGAGGTCGATCTGCGTGCGGTGCGGCACGCCAGCGGCTCCGTGCCGCTGCTCGTCGACAACACCTTCGCCACCCCGGTGCTTCAGCGGCCGGTGGAGCACGGTGCGCGGATCGTGCTGCACAGCGCCACCAAATATCTGGGCGGGCACGGCGATGTGATGGGCGGCGTGGTGGCCTGCGACGAGGAGTTCGCGCGCATACTGCGCCAGGTGCGCTTCGCCACCGGCGGCATATTGCACCCGATGGCCGGATATCTGCTGCTGCGCGGGCTGTCCACGCTGCCGGTGCGGGTCCGGGCCGCGTCCACCACGGCCGCCGATCTGGCCCGCCGGCTGTCCGCCGACCCGCGCGTCGCCCGCGTCCACTATCCGCGGGTGGGCGGGGCGATGGTCTCTTTCGAGGTGTACGGCGACCCGCACCAAGTGATCGCGGGAGTACGGCTGATCACACCGGCGGTCAGCCTCGGCAGCGTCGACACGCTGATCCAGCACCCGGCCTCCATCAGCCACCGCATCGTGGCTGAGGGAGACCGGCGCTCGGCGGGCGTCAGCGACCGGCTGCTGCGGCTGTCGGTCGGGCTCGAGGACATCGAGGATCTTTGGCGCGATCTGGCCGAGGCGCTCAGCGCTCAGCCTGTTCGAACCAGGAACGGGGGCGCACGGCGGTCGAGTCCAGTCGGGCGGTGATCACCAGCGTGCCCTCCTCGATCTGGTAGTCGAGCGGCAGGCCGAGGCCGCGCATGGCCGCGACCATGGCGGTGTTGGAGGACTGGGTCACCGCGTACACGCTCTCGCAGCCGGCCTCGACGGCGAGTGCGACCAGTCGGCCGAGCAGCTCCGAGCCGATGCCGCGGCGCTGCCAGGCGTCCTCGACGAGCAGGGCGACCTCGGTCTCGTCGCCGTCCCAGAGGAGATGACCGAGGGCGACGATGCGGCCGGAGGCCGTCTGCACGGTCAGGGTGCGGCCGAAGCGCGGGCTGAGCAGGTGGTTGAGGTAGCGGCCGGCGTCGCCGACCGGGCCGTGGTAGCGCAGGCTCAAGGTGCGGTCGGAGCAGCGCTCGTGCATGGCCGTGGCCGCCTCGACGTCGCTCTGGTCGGCGCGTCGCACGGTGATCTCGTTGCCCTCGGGGAGGGTGAGGACGTCCTCGCTGCGCGGGATGCGCGGGCCGAGGCGGGCATCCAGCTCGACCAGGGCGCGGGCCCGGGCGAACTCCGTGGGTGTGAAGGGGAGATAGGGCCGCTCGATGGTGATCGCGCCGCCATTCGGGTCGCGCAGCCGCATCACCGTGTCCTCCAGCACGCCCTCCACCGGCGGGGTGTCGCCCAGAGGGCGGCCGGTGAGGGTGACGGCTGGCAGCGAGTGGATGGTGCAGCGGCCGAGCAACTGCCGTAGTGCCAGTGGCAGTTCGGCCGCGTCGAGCGCCGTACGGGTGGCGAGGCCGAGCACCCGGGTCGGGGTGTCGACGAGATCGTGGGCGTCGGCGCGCTCGATCCAGGTGCTGTTGCCGCCCGCCGTCGAGATCTCCCGGGTGAGCTGCTGGGCCTGGAGGGACGCGGGGGCGCGCAGCAGGAACTCGTCCACCGTGCCGTCGGCGAGCGGGTGCGTCTGGAGGGTGAGGATGTCGACGCCGTACCCGGCGAGGGCGATGCACAGCGCGGCCAGGCTCCCGGGCGTGTCCTTCACGGTGGTCCGCATCCGCCACAGCACGGTCTCGCGCACGTCGTCGTCCTGCCCGGCGGGCTCGGTCGCGGCCTGCGCGTGCGCCGCGGCGGTCGGTCCCGCGCCGCGGGCACTATGGGTGATGACGGCCGGAGGCGCATGGCTGTGGTGTCGTGCCCACCATGTGTGGAAGGTGGCTGTGGCAACGAGGATCACGGCCGAGGTGATGAGCAGGAACGGGCCGTCCGGCCCGTGCCCGATCATGTTCGCCACGGCGTCGGCGACCGCCACCGCCGTGAACAAGGCCGCCAGCTCGATGAGATCCCGCCGCCAGTGGTGTGGGCGGCGGGCTGTCTTCGCAGAAGTCACATCAGTCATGACCCCACTGTGACCGAACGGTGTTGCGTGATCACGAACGCTTTGTGACTGATGGGTAAAGCATGGATCTAGACCACTATCGGCTGTTTTTCGCCGTTCCTGGCGCGGAGTGTTCGGTTCCACGATTCAAGGCGGTCACCAGCCGGGACGCCTGGCCGACCAGCTGGGAAGTGCCCGCCGTGAGGCGACCTCAGTCAGTCCGGGTATCCCTTCCGCACCCCATGATCCCGCAGCGGCAGGCCCGCAGCGCTCGACGCAGTCCACGGCCACGGCCAGTATCTCCCCGAGTCCGCGGACGGGAGCCTGAGAGGCCGGCAGTCCGGGCGGCGCCCCCGCGAGCACGGACCACGTTGTCTCATACGCACCGGTCGAGGCGGCCGTACGGGCAGACTCGGCCAAGCCGGTTGGGCTTCACCGTCCCGCTCCCGACAAGCCCGGCCAGGGCCGCGGCGGCCTGTCGGTGTGAGTCCGCCGGATGTCTCCAGGCCGGGGAGCCGTCCGCCCCCTGCGGACTCGAGGGCGGACTGTCGGGCGTAGGCCAGTGCCTGCACTGATCGCGTCATGGAAATGACGTCGGATCCCACTACTGACAATCGGGCGGGAGCCGGGGGCGGATCAGTTACTGGCCCACTCGCCCGGGCTGAAGCACCTTGCTGAACAGGACAGTTCCGCCCTCCGCCCGCAGCCGCACCGTCAACTCACCGCTGCCGCCGTCGATGTCGACCTCCCCGAAATACTGCGGGGACTCCATCGGCGAGACGTTGGCGCGCTCCGGCGCCCGGACGAAGACGCGCTCCGGACCGAAGGTGGCGTCCAGCGCGTTGGCCGGGAAGCCGCCGGCGGCCAGCGGGCCCGAGACGAACTCCCAGAACGGCGCGAAGTCCTTGAAGGCCGCACGCTCCGGTGCGTAGTGCTGCGCCGAGGTGTAGTGCACATCAGCGGTGAGCCAGAGCGTCCCCGTGATCCGCCGGTGCTTGATGAACCGCAGCAGCTCGGCGATCTGCAGCTCACGACCGAGCGGCGCACCCGGATCGCCCTGCGCCACCGCCTCGAAGTTCGCCGCGCCGTCCGGGACGACAAGGCCGAGCGGCATGTCGGAGGCGATCACCTTCCACACCGCGCGCGAGCGCGACAGCTCGCGCTTCAGCCAGGCGAGCTGCTCCGCGCCGAGGATGCCCTGCGCGTCATCGGCCTGCCGACCGGGGGAGTTGGCGTTGCGGTACGAACGCATGTCGAGGACGAAGACATCGAGCAGGGGACCGTAGCGCACCACCCGGTGGACGCGGCCCTCGCGCCCGCCCGCGGGGAGCGTCGAGATCGGGAAGTACTCACTGAAGGCGCGCATCGAGCGCTCCGCCAGCAGATCCACGTTCTTCTCGGTGTAGCGCGGGTCGTCCAGGATCTGGCCGGGATACCAGTTGTTGCGCACCTCATGGTCGTCCCACTGCACGACCGTCGGCACCTGGGCGTTGAAGCGCCTGACGTTCTCGTCGAGCAGGTTGTAGCGGAAGTTGCCGCGGAAGTCCGCCAGCGTCTGCGCCACCTTGGACTTCTCCTCGGTGGTGATGTTGCGCCAGATACGGCCGTCCGGCAGCGTCACGCTCGGCTGGATCACACCGTCCGCATAGACCGTGTCGCCGCTGCACAGGAAGAAGTCCGGGTCGAGACGGCGCATTTCTTCGTACGCGCGGTAGCCGCCGATTTCCGGGTTGATCCCCCACCCCTGGCCCGCGATATCGCCCGACCACAGGAAACGCACGCCCTCGCGGCGCTTCGCGGGAGCCGTGCGGAACGTCCCGTACACCGGCTCACCGGTGCGCCGCGGGTCGTCGGGGTCAGCCAGCGTGACGCGGTAGTGCACCTGCTCGCCCGCGGGCAGACCGCGCAGCGATGTCGTCCCGGTGAAGTCCGTGCCGGACCCTATGAGCGGGCCGTGGTGGCGGTGCGCGCGTCGGAAGGAGTCCGTCGCGGACGTTTCCACGATCATCCGGGCAGGCCGGTCCGCGCGCACCCACACCAGGCCGGACGAGGCCGTTACATCGCCGGTCTGCACACCCAACGTGGCGCGCGGGCGGCCGGACAGCGCCAGTGCGGGCGCCGCGCCCAGTGCGGGCAGTGCCAGTGCCGCCGATGCGGCGACCGTGCCGCGCAGTACGGAACGGCGGTCGGGGGACGAATTCCGTAGGTTGTGCGACATCGCTGCGCCTCCAGGGCAGGTCGGGCGGGTGTGCCGTGCCATGCCTAGCGCCCGGCCGCGGCCGTCACACGAACCCCAAATGAACAACTTGTCCAGTGGCGTTCGACCGACGACCAGCGGCCCGTCGACTCCGTCAGCGTGCTGTCCCTGCCGCCTGTGCCATCAGCCGTACCCCGCGCGCGATCTCGGACGGCGTCAGATGCGCGTATCCGAGGACCAGCCGCACCCCGGCATCCCGGGTGAGCGCCGCCGCGTAGTCGGCCAGCGGGTGTACCGCAACACCGGCCCCGGCCGCGCTCTGAAGGAACCGCGGCTCGGGACCGTACCGCTCGGGCAGCCGGGCGATGATGTGCAGACCGGCGGCGATGCCACTGACCTCGGCGCCCGGGAAGTGCTCCGTCAGCGCGCCGACGAGGGCGTCCCGCCGTTCCCGGTAGGCGCGCTGGCAGCGGCGCAACTGCCGGTCGTAACCGCCGCGGTCGATGAAGTCGGCGAGGAGCGCCTGGTCGAGGGTGGGATTGCCGAGATCCAGCGTGCGTTTGCGCTCCACGACCTCGTCCATGAGGTGTGCCGGTACGAGCAGCCAGCCGAGCCGCAGCCCTGGTGCGAGGGACTTGCTGACCGAGCCGGTGTACGCGACGCGCTCGGGGTCGAGTCCCTGGAGAGCGCCGACGGGCGCCCGGTCGTAGCGGAAGTCGCCGTCGTAGTCGTCCTCGAGGATCAGACCGTCCACGGCCCGCGCCCAGTCGAGGAGTTCGGTGCGGCGCCGCGCCGAGTAGGCGATTCCGGTCGGGAACTGGTGGGCCGGGGTGGTCACCACGGCACGTACGCCGGACCGTTCCAGCGGTCCGGTCGCGAGCCCTTCGTCATCCAGCGGCAGTTGCGTCATGCCCAGCCCGGCCGCCGCGAACAGCGGCCCGTGCCCAGGGCTCCCCGGATCCTCGACGCCCAAGGTCCGCAGGCCGTGTTCGTGCAGTACGAACCCGAGCACCGTCATCGCCTGGGCGACGCCCGAACACACCACGACGCATTCCGGATCGGCCACCACACCCCGCCGCCGGGTCAGCAGCGAGGCCACCGATGTTCGCAGCTCCGGGAGGCCGCGCGGATCGGGATAGCCGAGCGCCCGGTGCGGCAGCCGCGCGAGGACGGACTTCTGCGCCGCCGCCCAGGCGGTGCGCGGGAAGAGCGAGAGATCGGGCGTCCCTGGGCGGAAGTCCACCCGCGCGCCGGGAGTGCGCGGCGCGAGGTCGCGCGCCCCGGGCACGGCCGCGCGCGCCGCGTCCCCGACCCAGGTGCCCGCGCCTCTGTCGCTGCGCAGATAGCCCTCCGCCGTCAGCTGCTCGTAGGCCTCGGTGACGAGTCCGCGTGAAACGCCCAGGTCAGCGGCAAGTTCGCGGCTCGAAGGCAGCCGCGTTCCGGCAGCCAGCCGCCCCGATCTGACCGCCTCGCGCAGCGCCGACTGCAACGCGCGCCCGCGCTGCCGGGCGGGGGCGGCGGCCGCGGGCAGCAGCACTTCCCAGGCGGCGTTCCAGGAGTCTCCCCGGGAAGGCCCGCCGGGCCCGCCGGGCCGGCCGCGCTCGCTGGGCCCGCCGGTCGCGGAAGTGGTCCCCGATGACGTCATGGAAGTGGACCTTAAACCGGACCGCCCCGATCCATAGCGTCGGCACCATGCCGCATTTCCCGGGGGACAGCCCCCGGACCCCCGGCCGCAAAAAGGCCGATGGGCTCATCGCCGCACAAGCGTGAGACGGAAACAGATGCACCTGAACTCCCTGCGGGGCGCGCTCCTCGTCACCTTCGCCTACACCCTCGTCGGCGCCTCCTTCACCGCCAACAGCGTCCTGGGCGACTATCCGTACGCGGGTGGCCAGGCGCTGCGTTACGCCCTCGCCTGTCTGCTCCTTCTGCCCCTGCTCGGCGGCCGGGCCGCACTGGCTCCGCTGCGTGCCCTCAGCGGGCGGCAGTGGGGGCGGCTCGCCCTGCTCGCCGCCGTCGGCATGGTCGGCTTCAATCTGGCGATCCTGGCCGCGGAACGTACCTCGGAGCCCGCCGTTCCGGGCGTGTTCGTCGGCTGCGCGCCCGTCATCGTCGCCGTGCTCGTACCGCTCCTGGACGGCCGTCGGCCCGCCCGGCCCGTGCTGTACGGGGCCCTGCTCGTCGCCGCCGGAGCCTTCACCGTGCAGGGCTGGGGGCGTACCGACCCGGCGGGCATCCTCTGGTCGGTGGGCGCGCTGGTCGGCGAGGTGGGCTTCGCCGTACTGGCCACACCCGTGCTGCGACCGCTCGGCCCCAAGCTGCTGACCGCCACCATCTGCGGCATCGCGGCCGCAGAGTCCACCGTCGTCGGCCTGGTCCTCGACGGCGCGGGCTTCGTGCGGACGCCCGGCCAGGGCGAGACCCTGGCGCTGTTGTGGCAGGCGGCTGTCGTCACCGTCGTCGGTTTCGTCACCTGGTACATGGGCGTGCAGCGCATCGGCGCCGAGCGCGCCACGCTCTTCACCGGGCTGATCCCGGTCGCCGCCGCCCTCACCGCGCCCCTGGTGGGCACAGGGACGTTCGGTCCGGCCCAGGCAGCGGGCGGTGTGCTGGTCGGAGCGGGCGCGGCCCTCGGCTCGGGGGTGTTCGAGAGGCGGTCAGCGGCTGCCGTCCAGGATGACGCGCGAGACAAGCGCGGGGTCGTCGTTCATGGGCACATGGCCGCAGCCGGGCAGCCGCACCAGCCGTGCCCCGGGGATGACGTGCTTGGCCCTGATGCCCTGGCGGCGCAGCAGCAGCCGGTCCCGTGTCCCCCAGCCGATGGTGACGGGCACATCGGGGACGTCGTCGCGGAACAGGACGGAGCGCCCGGCGGCAAGGGTCTCGTGGAAACCGGTGGCCCGGCGCAGCGCGAGGGTCTCGGCGACGGCCGCCTCGGGTGAGCGTCGTCCGGGCCGGGCGTAGATACTGCTGGTCAGCGCCGCCCGCCCGGCCGCCGTGCGGGACAGGCTCTCGATCAGTGGCAGCGGCATCGACTGCGCCCCGAACCGCATCGCGCGCAGCGTCCCGAAGGCGTAGAGCCGCTCGCGCTCCGTCCAGAAGCCGGCGGGCGAGAGCGCCGTCACCGACCGTACGAGCTTCTCCCGGCCCAACTCCAGGGCGAGCAGCCCGCCGAGGGAGTTCCCCGCCACATGGGGGCGTTCGATCTCCAGTGCCTCGCAGAGCGAGCCGAGGAGCGAGCCCACGGTCGTGAGGTCGTACGACACGCCGTCGGGCAGCGCCGGCGAGCTGCCGAAGCCGGGCAGGTCGACAGCGATGACATCACGCTCGGCGGCCAGGATTCCGAGCACCGGCTCCCATGCCTGCCAGTGGTGCCCGATGCCGTGGAGCAGCAGCAGCGGCTCACCCTCGCCGGCGCGCTCGTAGGTGAAGGACAGCGTGTGGCTGCCCATGGGGGACTCGATGGAGAACGAGATCTTCGCGGCCATGCTTGCTGCTCCCTGGTGTCGCCCACGGTGTCGCGCGCATCGGCGCCCACGTGAAGGCGTTTTAGACGGTTCGTCAGTAACAATTACCGCTCAGTAGCTTCCAGTTCAAGGGGGCATGCGGGTTGAGGCCGGCTGGACATGCGGTGCGCGGTCGGTTGGGATGAAGGGGTGGCAACAGACACCGTGACTGACGTCTTCGAAGAGCACCGGCCCGTGCTGACCGGGGTGGCCTACCGCATGCTCGGCCGGGTGGCCGACGCCGAGGACGTGGTGCAGGACGCCTGGCTGCGCTGGTCGGCCGGCGACCGCAGCGACGTCCGGGAGCCACGCGGCTTTCTCGTCCGGATCACCACCCGCCTCGCCATCGACCGGCTGCGGCACGTCCAGTCGCGGCGCGAAGCATACGTCGGCCCCTGGCTGCCCGAGCCGGTCGCCACGGACTTCGGGCCCACCCTCCCCGACACGGCCGAGCGCGCCGTGCTCGCCGAATCCGTCTCTCTCGCGGTCCTCGTAGTGCTGGAGTCGCTGTCGCCGCTGGAGCGCGCGGTGTTCGTGCTGCGCGAGGCCTTCGGGTTCCCGTACGGAGAAATCGCCACCACGCTCGACCGGTCCGAGGCGGCCGTGCGCCAGCTCGCGGGCCGGGCGCGCCGGCATGTGGAGGAGCGCAAGCCCCGCTATGACGTCGACCCGGGCGAATGCCGCGACCTCACCGAGCGCTTCCTGGCCGCCGCTTCCGGCGGCGACCTGGACGCGCTGCTGACCCTGCTGGCGCCCGATGTGCGCCTGGTCGGCGACAGCGGCGGCAAGGCCAAGGCCCCGCTGCGGGTCATCGAGAGCGCGGACAAGGTCGGCCGCTTCCTGTTCGCCGTGACCAACGAGCCGGTCCAGGAGCTGGACGTCCGCTTCGTGGAGCTCAACGGCGCGCCCGCGATTCTCGTGCTCTCTGCCGGAAAGCCGGACAGCGTCATGCAGTTGGAGGTTCTGGACGGCCGCATCCAATGCGTCTACATCATTCGCAACCCCGACAAGCTCGTCTCCCTGGCTGCTGCCTAGCCACTTCCGTCTCCGCACGTCGGACCCCGTGCCCCAAGGGAGCGCGGGGTCTTGTGCTGCCTGCGTTTCACGGGGGCACGAACGTCCTGTGAACGCTCTGCGAAGCCGGTTGGTTTCATTGCGTAACCGGCGGAGGATTGGTCTTGACCAAGGGGGAGTGCCGTCCTATGGTCGGCAGAGTTAGTGCAGGAACCTTTAATAAACAAGGGCGCGGAATAGCCGCCGCTGACACGGCGATTGCGGAGGATCAGGGTGGGGACCACGCAGCTGGAATCGGTGCCGGAACCTAAGTACTGGCACCTCAAGACCGTGCTCGGCGAAGCGCTCGACTCGGACTTCGCGGTAGGGGAGATCCTGCCCAACGAGCGAGATCTCGCCGCTCGCTTCGGAGTCGCCCGCGCCACGCTCCGACAGGCGCTCGAACAGCTTGAGCTGGAAGGCCGGTTGCAGCGGCGTCGCGGCGTCGGCACGACCGTCGCCCCGCCGCGCATGGGCGTGGACGTCTCCACCACCGAGCACACCTGGCCGGGCGCCGGAGAGGAAGCCTGGCAGTCCGTCGACTGCACAACGGTGGTGCCGCCACTGGCGGTGGCCCGGCTGCTCGACACCGACACGGGCGAAGAGACCCACACCGTGCGCAGGCTTCGCGTGACGCACGGCCAGTCGGTCGCCGCCGAGCTGCTGTACGTCCCGGCCTCGTCCGTGCCCGAGCTCTCCGCCATCGACGCGCCGTCCGGGCCCGCCCGCGCCCGCGCCGTACTGCGCGAGCTCCAGCGCCTCGACCTCGAGGGCCAGGACCGGGCGGTGGAACTGGGCTCTGCCCGTGTGGACGACGCCAAGGAGCTCGACCGGCTGCCGGGCGCGCCCGTGCTGGTCGTCACCACGCGGTACTTCTCCGAGGGCAGGACCGCGGCCGTCTCGGTGGCCACGTACCGGGCCGACACTTGCCGGCTCACCTTCGGTGACTCGGGTGACCTGGAGATCAGCCACCCCGACGAGGAGCGCCGCGCTTCCTGAATGCGGCTCTGTCCAGTACGGCCCGTCGCACCGAGCTCGCGCTCAGCGGCGGGCCGTCACCGTTGTCTCGACAGCGAAGAGCTGTTCCTCGACATGGTCGAGCGCGAGGCGCAGCGCACCGGTCGCCACGGCCGCCTCGCCGAGCAGCGACAGGGTCACCCGCGGCGGCCGCAGACAGTACCGCGACAGCTCGTCGCGCAGCGGATCGAGTACGCCGTCGAGCCCCGCGGCCCAGCCGCCGACCACCACCAGCTCCGGGTCGAGCGCCAGCACAAGTGCCGCCACATCGTGCACCAGGCGCTGGATGAACCGCTCGACCGCCTCCTGCGCCTGGGGATCGCCCTGCCTGGCGAGGGCGAAGACATTGGCCACCGCCTGCTCGTCCAGCGGGTGCAGCGGCTCGTCCGTCGTCGACAGCAGCTTCTCCGGGGTCACCTCGCGGCCCAGCAGATGCAGCGCTCCGATCTCGCCCGCCGCTCCGCCATAGCCGCGGTGCAGCCGCCCGCCGATAAGCGAGCCCGCACCCGGGCTGAGCCCGGCCAGTACGAACACGATGTCGTCGGACTCGGCAGCAGCGCCCTTCCAGTGCTCGGCGACCGCGGCCGCATTCGCGTCGTTCTCCACCAGCACCGGGCAGCGGAACGACCTGCGCAGCCTCTCGCCGAGCGCGAGCCCGGTCCAGCCGGGCAGCGCGGTCCCGAGCCGTACGGTTCCGTCGGCCTCAACGATCCCCGGGGAACCGACCCCGACGGCGCGCAGACTGCTGCGCGCGACCCCGGCCCGCCGCAGCACATCGGCGACGAGCACGCGCACCCGCTCCAGCCGTTCGTCCGCACCGGCCGTCTCCGACACATCCCGGGACCCCGCGCCGATGATGCGCCCGTCCAGGCCCGACAGCAGCGCGGCGATACGGTGCGAGCCGATCTCGACACCCAGCAGATGACCGGCCTCCGCCCGGAACCTGAACCGCCGGGCCGGGCGTCCCTGACGGCGCGCACCGCCCTCCTCGGGGACGGTCTCGACGACCAGGCCGGCCTCGATGAGCCCCTCGGTCACGCCCTCGACGGTCGGCCGGGAGAGCCCGGTGATCCGGGTCAGGTCTGTGAGCGTGGGGGAGTCAGCGCCCCGCAGTGCATGGAGTACCACCGCGGAGTTGATCCGCCGCAGCAGCGACGGGTCTCCGCCGGTCAGCCGCCCCACCGTGTGTCCTCCCAGCTCGAGCGCGTGTTTGCCGGATCGTACTCGCTGCCCGCGACGGCGGCGAGCGTCTGCGGGACGGAGCCGGAGTCAGGCAGGGGCCACGAATCCGGACTCGTACGCGGCGATGACCGCCTGGGTGCGGTCGCGGGCGCCCAACTTGGCGAGCACCGCGCTGACATGGGACTTCACCGTCTCCGCGCCGACGATGAGCTCGGCGGCGATCTCCGCGTTGGACAGCCCCCGGGCCATCAGCCGCAGCACCGACGCCTCGCGCTCGGTGAGCGCGGCCCGCTCCATCGCGGCGCGGGCAGTGCGATTCCCGTACTCGGCGGCCAGGGAGCGGACCGCGGCCGGGAACAGCAGCGACTCGCCCTCGGCGACCAGCCGCACCGCGTGCACGATCTCGGCCGGCCGGGCGCGCTTGAGCAGAAAGCCGTCCGCCCCCGCGCGCAGCGCCTCGTACACGTACTCATCGTTCTCGAACGTCGTCACGACCAGGATCTTCGGCGGCTGAGGGACCGTACGGAGCACGATCCGGGTTGCCTCGATGCCGTCGAGCAGCGGCATCCGCACGTCCATCGCGACCACGTCGGGCCGCAGTTGCCGGACGAGGGGGACCACGGCCGCGCCGTCGGCCGCCTCGCCCACCACCTCGATGTCGGGCTGCGCCTCCAGCACGGCGCGCAGACCCGCACGGACCAGGGGTTCGTCGTCAACGAGCAGAACGGTAACGGGCATCCGGTCAGCGTAGGCCGTCCAGCGGCAGCCTCACGCGCACCCTCCATTCTCCCTCGTACGGTCCGGTCCGGGTCTCTCCGCCGAGCAGCGCCGCCCGCTCCCGTATGCCGCGCAGCCCGCTGCCGCCCTGCCCCTTCGGCGCCGTGCCGCCGGCCAGCGGATTGGTCACGTCCATCTCCAGTCGCTGCCCGATGACGGCGATCCGCACCTGCACCGGGACGGGACCGGAGTGGCGCAGCACATTGGTGAGTGCTTCCTGAAGGATGCGGTACCCCTCCCGGGAGACCGGCCCGGGCACCAGCTCCAATGGGCCCGTCATCTCGGCATCGACCTTCGCCCCGGAGGCCCGTGCCGATTCCAGCAGCCGGTCCGACTCTTCGAGAGACGGCCGCTGGCTCACCGGCTGTCCGGTCTCGCGGAGGACGAGCAGAACGCGCTCCAGATCGTCGAGCGCGGCCCGGCCCGTCTCCTCGATCGCGGCCAGGGCCCGTTCGGTGAACTCCGGGTCCCCGGCGGCCCGCGCGGCACCCGCCTGCACTACGGCGACGGTCAGCGACGCTCACTGCGCTCCCTTGCCGGTTCGCTGACGTCCGTCTTCCTGACGACAGCCGGCTTCTCCATCCTCGTCTGCGCCGCGCTCGGCCGTCCGGAGCCTGGCGTCACCGACTTCGATCCGGTGCTGTTCTCCTACTACGGCCTGAACTTCGGCCAGATGGCGGCTCTCACCTTCGGTGCCATAGCCATGGCCGCCGAGTACAAGAACGCCGGTATCCGGGTCTCCCTGGCGGCTGTTCCGAACAGGGAACTGTTCTACGCGGCCAAGCTGACCGTAGTGGGCGGGCCGGCGTTCGTCGTCGGCCTGGTCACGAGTCTGACCTGCTTCCTGTCCGGGCAGGCACTCATCGACAAGGGATTCGGCATAGGCATCGGCGACCCGGGAGCGCTGCGCGCGGTCGTCGGCTGCGCCCTCTACTTCGCGCTGATCAGCCTGCTGTCGGCCGGGCTCGCAGCCCTGCTGCGCAGTGTGACCGGTGCCCTGAGCCTGCTCGTTCCGCTGTTCCTGATACTGCCCTTCGTGATCGGGGACGTATCGCGCGACAGCAGCGCCGCCGAGTTCCTCCCGGACCGGGCGGGGCAGCAGATCCTGCTGCAGGATCCGGCGGGGACGCTGGGACCCTGGAGCGGCATGGCGGTCCTGGCGGTCTGGAGCGCCCTTGCAATAACGGCGGGCTGGTGGGCTCTGCGGCGGCGCGACGCCTGACAGACAGCCAAATGTCAGTGCCAGCAGGTTTACTGAGTGCATGACCACCGCACGGCATCTCGAAATCATCGACCTGCTGCGCGCCCGTGGCTTCCCCGCGGAGCGCGGCCCGTCGGACGTCGGCTCGGAAGGCCCCGGATTTCACATCGCGGAGCTGAACGGGCGCTTCGGCGACGGCGCGGACCCGGACGCGGACCGAGAGGCGGAGGCGGAACAACGTCTGGCCGAGCAGGAGGGCTTGTTGCGGGGGCTCACACAACGCTGGGGCGAGCCGGACCTCTTCAGCCTCGCCAGTACGCGGCTGCGCGCAGAGAGAGACGAAGAGATGCCGGACCCGTGGCGGCGGCTCAGCGAGCAGATGGGGTGGCTGCACCTGTGGCGCATCGAGGACCGCTGGATAGCGGTCGGACTGTCCGAGTTCCAGCTGCTGGCCGTGGTGACCGAGATAGACCCGCCCTAGCGATCCTGGAGCGAGCCGTCACCGAGCGAGCCGTCACCGAGTGAGCCGTGGTGGAGCGAGCCGTGGTGGAGCGAGCCGTCCTGGAGCGAGCCGTCCTCTTCGGCCGCGGCGCGCAGCCGCGCGAATTCCTCGGCCATCGTCTGCGCGGTCCAGTGGGCGTTGAGCCCGCTCGGATTGGGCAGCGCCCAGATCCTCGTCTCCCCGATCGTGCGCTCCTGTGGTCCGATCTTCGCCTTCCGCTCGCCGAAGGCCGTGCGGTACGCCGTCACACCGACGACCGCCAGCCACCGCGGCCGTAGCCGCTCCACCTTCGCGGTCAGCAACCGCCCGCCCTCGAGGAACTCCTCGTCGCTCAGCTCACCGGCGCGCGCCGTCGCCCGGGCCACCACATTGGTGATGCCGAGACCGTGGCCGAGGAGCTCGTCCTGCTCCGCAGGCTTGAACTGACGCGGCGTGAAGCCCGACAGATGCAGCACCGGCCAGAACCGGTTGCCGGGGCGGGCGAAGTGATGGCCCGTCGCCGCCGTCATCAGGCCGGGGTTGATGCCGCAGAACAGCACGGAAAGACCGCCCGTAACCACATCCGGAACGATGCGGTCGCGGGCGGCCTCGAGCTCGGCGGGGGTCAGAGGATCGACCCCGGGGTGTAGCCGGCGGCCTCCGGGTGCTGCTTGACGATCTCCTCGATCCGGGAGACCACCGCCGTCACCTGGTCGCTCGCCGCGCCCGTGAACGACAGCTTGTCGGCCATCAGCACGTCCAGCTCCGCCCGGTCCAGCGGGATCCGCTCGTCCGCGGCGAGCTTGTCGAGCAGCTCATTGCGCTCGGCGCCCTGCTCGCGCATCGCCAGCGCCGATGCGACCGCGTTCTCCTTGATGGCCTCGTGCGCGAGTTCACGGCCCACCCCTGCCCGTACAGCGGCCATCAGCACCTTGGTCGTGGCGAGGAAGGGGAGGTACCGGTCCAGCTCACGGGCGACGACGGCGGGGAACGCGCCGAACTCGTCGAGCACCGTAAGGAAGGTCTCCAGTAGGCCGTCGAAGGCGAAGAACGCGTCCGGCAGCGCCACCCGGCGCACCACGGAGCAGGACACATCGCCCTCGTTCCACTGGTCGCCCGCCAGCTCGCCGGTCATCGAGGCGTAGCCGCGCAGGATGACCATCAGGCCGTTGACGCGCTCGCAGGAGCGGGTGTTCATCTTGTGCGGCATCGCGGAGGAGCCGACCTGGCCGGGCTTGAAGCCCTCGGTGACCAGTTCGTGGCCGGCCATCAGCCGGATCGTCTTGGCGACGGAGGACGGCGCGGCTGCCAGCTGCACCAGCGCGGACAGCACGTCGTAGTCGAGGGACCGGGGGTAGACCTGGCCGACCGAGGTGAAGGCGTGCGCGAAGCCGAGGTGCCTGGCGATGCGCTGCTCCAGCTCGGCGAGCTTCGCGGCGTCGCCGCCCAGCAGGTCGAGCATGTCCTGCGCGGTGCCGACCGGGCCCTTGATGCCGCGCAGCGGATAGCGGCTCAGCAGGTCCTCGAGCCGTCCGTACGCCACAAGCAGCTCGTCGGCCGCGGTCGCGAACCGCTTGCCCAGCGTCGTGGCCTGCGCGGCGACATTGTGCGACCGTCCGGCCATCACCAGCTCGGCGTACTCACCGGAGAGCTTGCCCAGCCGGGCGAGCACGGCGACCGTGCGGTCGCGCATCAGCTCCAGCGAGAGCCGGATCTGCAGCTGCTCGACGTTCTCGGTCAGGTCGCGGGAGGTCATGCCCTTGTGGACCTGCTCATGGCCCGCGAGCGCGTTGAACTCCTCGATCCGCGCCTTCACATCGTGGCGGGTGACCTTCTCGCGCTCGGCGATCGACGCCAGGTCGACCTGGTCGAGCGCCCGCTCGTAATCGGCGATCGCGGCCTCGGGCACCTCGATGCCGAGGTCCTTCTGGGCGCGCAGCACCGCGAGCCAGAGCTGACGCTCCAGCTTCACCTTCTGCTCGGGGGACCACAGGACGGCCAGCTCCGCGGAGGCGTAGCGGCCGGCCAGGACATTGGGGATGCGAGGCTTCGCAGACACAGCAGTCACGTGTCCAGATTCTACTGGCGGTTTCTGCAGGCCAGCGCCGCGGTCCCAGTTGTACCTTGCTACGAAAGGCTCCGAGGGACTCCAAGGGACCCCGAAGGAGTCCGAGGGACTACGAGAGACGACGAGAGACGACGAGAAACGACGAGAGACGACGAGAAACGACGAGAAACGACGAGGAACTACGACGGGCTACGAGAGCGGCGGCTCGTACGGCAGGAGCTCGGGCCGCTTCGCCGGCCGGCCGTCCCCGGATGAGCGCCCCGTCAGCCGCCGCGCGATCCACGGCCCCAGATGCTGCCGCGCGAACCGCAGATCGCCGGCCCGCCGCGCCGCCCAACGGGCCCGTGCCGCCGACGGCAGAAGTGTCTGCCAGTCGTGCTCCGCGTCCAGTCCCAGCGTCTGCCAGACGGCCTCGGCGACCCGCCGGTGCCCCTCGGCCGTCAGATGCAGCCGGTCGACGTCCCACATGCGCTGGTCGCCGAGGACCTGGGGCTCGTACAGATCCACCACCAGCGCACCGTGGCGGGCCGCCAGTTCGTCGATGTAACTGAACAGCTCCTCCATGCGGGGGCGGAAGCGTTCCATCACCGGCCCGTTGCGGCCCGGGCTGCGCATCAGCACCAGCTGACCGCAGGACGGCGTCAGCTTCTCCACGGCCTCCTCCAGGAGCCCGCGCACCCGCCCCATGTCGCACTTGGGCCGCAGCGTGTCATTGAGCCCGCCCACCAGCGTGACCACATCCGCCTGCATGGCGGCCGCCACGTCCACCTGCTCGTCGACGATCTGGCCGATGAGCTTTCCGCGCACGGCGAGATTCGCGTACCGGAAGCCCGGCGTGCGAGCGGCGAGCCGGCCCGCGAGCAGATCCGCCCAGCCTCGGTACGAACCGTCGGGCAACAGGTCGGACATTCCTTCGGTAAAGGAATCGCCGACCGCGACAAAACTGGTGTAAGAGGCATTCATCTCCATGGCGGAGCGATCCTACCGCGCGGTAAGGTCCGTCGGTTCCGTACCGGGAGGGAGCCCTGTGAGTGACGCGCTGCTGAACGCGCTGGCCGAGGCGCTGGCCGATCTAGTGACCTCGATCGACACCTGTGACGACGATGTGCTCGACCCCGACACCGCGGTGAAATGGCTGGAGACAACCGGTTATCTCCTCGACCGGCTGTCGCCCGCCGACCGTCGGGCCCTGTCCCTGCTGATGCGCCGGGCCGCCGCGCGCCAGCCCGACGGAGCCTGGCGGGACGATCTGCTCCGGATCCCCGAGGAGTTCGGCCTCGACGACGACCAGCACGAGCTGTACTGCGACGCCATCGAGCAGCTGGAGCGCCGGTTCGTCCAGACCGTACGGGACGTGGACCCCGCCACGCCCGTGCCGAGCTGCCCCGGCTGGACCTTCGCCGACCTCGTCAAGCACCACGGCACGACGCATCGCTGGATGGAACATCTCGTACGGACCCGGGCCGCCGAGCGCGTCTGGTCACGGGACGTCCCTCTCGACCTGCCCGAGAACCCGGCGGCATATCCGCAGTGGCTCGCCGGCAGCGCCGAGGTCACGCTGCGCACGCTGCGCGGCATCGACCCGGAGACGCCGATGTGGTCCCACGGCGCCGACCAGCGGGTGCGCTTCTTCCCGCGCAGGCTGCTGTTCGAGGCCGTCATCCATCTCGCCGACGCGGAAATCGCCCTGGGCATCGAACCGCGAATAGCGGCGGGCACGGCGGCCGACGGCATCGAGGAGTTCCTGGAGAACCTGCCGCACTACTCCTGGATCGCCGACCCGCTCGCCGCGCTCGCGAACGGCTCGGTCAGACTGACCGCCACGGACACCGGCGCAGCCTGGACGATCAGCTTCGGGGGCGGCGGCTTCGCCTGGACGAAGGGCGATGGCTCGGCCACCGCGGGCGTCAAGGCCACGGCGGGCGATCTGCTGCTGCTCGTCTACGGACGTCTGAGGGCGGACGACGCGCGCTTCGGCATCAGTGGCGACCGCGCGATTCTCGACGCGTGGCTCGCGGCGACCGCGCTGTAATCGGGCAGGCCGGTCTGCCGCGAGGGCTGTCGGCACGGCGCGTTCCGCAGTATGTCCAGAGCATGTTCACCACAGACTTCTGGAAAGCCACCACGGAGCGCGCTGTGCGCACCTTCGCGCAGTCGCTCGTCGCCGTTCTGACGGCCGGTGCGACAAACCTCTTCGACGTCGACTGGCAGGCCGCGCTCGCCACCGCCGGCCTGGCCACCCTCCTCGCCGTCCTCACCGCGATAGGCGCGGCCAAGGCCGGACGGCCAGGACCGGGCATCACCGAGACCACGGAATGGGCCGTCACCAGTGAGGTGAGTTAGCCGGGCCTGCCCACCAGCTCGCGCAGCACGTCCTCCATCGTCACGAGTCCCACCGGCGTGCCGTCCTCGTCCACCACCGCCGCCAGATGCGTACGGCTGCGCCGCATCGCGGTCAGCACATCGTCGAGCGGCGTGGTCGCCCGCACCCGGGCGATCGGGCGCATCGCCGAGACCGGGAACGGCACATCGCGCGGAGTCGCGTCCAGCGCGTCCTTCACATGGAGATAGCCGAGGATCCGGCGGCCCTCGTCGAGAACCGGGAAGCGGGAGAACCCTGACTCGGCCGCCAGCTGCTCCAACTGCTCGGGCGTGGTCCCGGCCCGTGCGTACACCACCCGCTCGATCGGCATCACCACATCGCGCACCGGCCGGCGCCCAAGCTTCAGCGCGTCGCGCAACCGCTCGGCAGACCGGCCGTCGAGCAGCCCGGCGTCGTCCGCGTCCCGCACCAGCCGCGCCAGTTCGTCGTCCGAGAAGGTCGCCGACACCTCGTCCCTCGTCTCCACCCGCAGCAGCTTCAGCAGCCCGTTGGAGAAGGCGTTGACGGTGAAGATCACCGGGCGCAGCGCCCGGGCCAGCGTGACCAGCGGCGGTCCGAGCAGTAGCGCGGTCCGCGTGGGCTCGGCCAGCGCGATGTTCTTCGGCACCATTTCGCCGAGCAGCATGTGCAGATAGGTCGCCGCCGCCAGCGCGATCACGAAGGAGATCGGGTGCACCAGGCCGTGCGGCACACCCACCGCGTCGAACACGGGCTCCAGCAGATGCGCGATGGCCGGCTCGGCGACGATGCCGAGCACCAGGGTGCACAGCGTGATGCCGAGCTGGGCCGCGGCCAGCAGCGCCGAGACATGCTCAAGGCCCCACAGGACGCTGCGCGCCCGCCGGTTCCCGGCCTCCGCCTCCGGCTCGATCTGGCTGCGGCGTACGGAGATCAGGGCGAACTCCGCGCCGACGAAGAAGGCGTTGACCACCAGGGTCAGAAAACCGATGAGGAGCTGGATCACGGTCATCGTCCGGCCTCCTCGGCGGCGTCGGCCGAGGGGAGCGGCGCATGCATCAGTACCCGTGCCGCACGCCGTCCGGAGGCGTCCACGACATCGAGCTGCCAGCCCTCCAGATCGATCCGGTCGCCCTCAGCGGGGATGCGCCCCAGTTCGGTGGCGATAAGTCCGGCGAGTGTTTCGTACGGGCCTTCCGGCACCCGCAGCCCGACCCGCTCAAGTTGGTCGGTGCGGGCGGCGCCGTCCGCCGACCACAGGGTGCGCCCGTCCGCGTCCTCGCCGGCCGGCGCCAGGTCCGGCGTCTCGTGCGGATCGTGCTCGTCGCGCACCTCGCCGACGACCTCCTCCACGATGTCCTCCAGCGTGACCACGCCGGCCGTGCCGCCGTACTCGTCGATGACGACGGCCATCGTGTTCTTGCCTGACAGTCGGTCCAGGAGCCGGTCCACGGTCAGTGTCTCGGGCACGAGCAGCGGCTCGCGCAGCAGCTCGGAGACCGGGTGCCGGGGCCGTCGCCCGGCAGGGACGGCCAGCACGTCCTTGATGTGCGCGATCCCGACGACGGTGTCGAGGCTGCCCCGGTAGACGGGGAAGCGGGACAGGCCGGTCGCGCGCGTGGCGTTGGCTACGTCCTCGACGGTGGCCTGTACCTCCAGGGCGGTGACCTGGACCCGCGGGGTCATCACATTCTCCGCGGTCAGCTCGGCCAGATTGAGGGTGCGTACGAACAGCTCGGCGGTGTCCGCCTCCAACGCGCCCTCCTTCGCGGAGTGGCGGGCCAGCGCGACCAGTTCCTTCGGGCTGCGCGCGGAGGCCAGCTCCTCGGTCGGCTCCATGCCGAGCCGGCGCAGGATGCGGTTGGCCGTGTTGTTGAGGTGGCTGATGAAGGGCTTGAAGGCGGCGGTGAAGATCCGCTGCGGGGGCGCCACCACCTTCGCCACGGCCAGCGGGGAGGAGATCGCCCAGTTCTTCGGGACCAGCTCGCCGACGACCATCAGCACGATGGTGGACAGCCCGGTGCCGATGACCAGGGCTGTGGATGAGGCCACCGAGGGGGAGACGCCGAGCGCCTCGAGCGGGCCGCGGATCAGCTTGGCGATGGACGGCTCGGCGAGCATGCCGACGATCAGGTTGGTGACGGTGATGCCGAGCTGGGCGCCGGAGAGCTGGAAGGTGAGGCTCCGGGCGGCCTTGAGGGCGCCGGCCGCACCGCGCTCGCCGCGCTCGGCGGCCCGCTCGAGGTCGCCGCGCTCGACCGTGGTGAGGGAGAACTCCGCCGCGACGAAGGCGCCGCAGGCGACCGAGAGCAGCACCGCCACGACGAGCAAGAGCACTTCGGTCATCGGTTCACCTCCGTCCCATGATCGGGCAGGGACTGGAGGAATGCTCGATGTCGACTACTGGGAGGCTCGCCCATGGGCGGACGCTCACACCTTTCGTACGGAGTGGATGACCTGCCCATGGTAAAGGACGTGCAAAGTGTCCGATGCGACGGCGACGGCGCTCAGACGAACGGCTTCACCCAGCGGCGCCAGTGGTCCTCGCGCTGGTACCCGGCGGCGGCCCACGCGCGCCGGGCCCGCTCATTGGCCTCCAGGACCATGGCGTCGCCGCGCCTGCCGCCCGCGGCCAGAAAGCGCCTCTCGGCCGCCTCCAGCAGCGCCGAAGCGATCCCCTGCCGACGATGGGACGGCAGCACGGCAAGCCGGTACAGCGAGCAGCGCCACCCGTCGTACCCGGCGATCACCGAGCCCACCACCCGGCCCTCGGACTCGGCGAGGATCAGCGCCTCGGGATCGCGCGCGACAAGACGGGTGACCCCGTGCACGTCGTCCGTGATGCTCGTGCCCTCCGCCGCTTCCTTCCAGAAGCTGAGGACGGTCTCGGCCTCGTCGGCCCTGGCGGCGCGTATTTGCAGGTCGATCACGGACGGGAGCCAAGCACGCGGGGGAACGGGCCGCCACCGACTTTCAGGGTTCGAGACGGGCCGCGGGCGTGAGGCTTCCGGCCGGGCGTGCGGCTTCCGGTCGGACGCGCAGCTCTTGGACCACCGGGCGGACTGCTCCCCGATCACCGGGCCGACTACTCGTGCGCGATGGCGGCCAGCACATTCATCCGCGAGGCGCGCAGCGCCGGAAGCACCGCCGCCGCGAGCCCCACGACCACCGAGCCCACCACGACCGCGACGACCGTGCCCCACGGCACGGCGAACGCCGTCAGCCCCTCCAGCGCCAGCACTTGCTGCACCGCCACACCCCACACCATGCCCAACGCGAGCCCCAGCAGCGCCCCGAAGACCGCGATCACGACCGATTCCAGCCGGATCATGCGCCGCAGCTGGACGCGGGAGAGACCGATCGCGCGCAGCAGCCCGATCTCCCGGGTCCGCTCCACCACCGACAGCGCAAGGGTGTTGACCACGCCCAGCACGGCGATGACGATCGCCAGCCCCAGCAGCGCGTACACCAGGTAGAGCATCACGGCGATCTGCTGGCGGATCAGCTCCTTGTAGTCGGCCTGATCCCTGACCTGCACCTGCGGATACGGATCGAGGGCCGTCTCCAGGCCCTTGCGCAGCTCCTGGGCGTCGCTGCCGCTCTTGGCGTTGACGTAGAGTGCGGCCTCCTGCCCGCCCGGCAGATACTTCTCGGCGGTGGCGAGCCCCATGAACAGGCCGCCCTCCATCCCGGGCCCGCCGCTCTGGTCCATGTCCGTGAGCGCCCCCACCGTCAGCCTCGCGCGTTGTCCGCCCGCGAACTCGGCCGGCAGGACCGACCCGATGCGCACCTTGTGTTCGGTGGCGTACTTACGGTCCATGGCGATGCTGTCCGGCGCGAGGGCGGCCGCTGTGTCCCCGTTCGCATAGGTGATGTGGGCGACCTCGTCGAGCTTCGGGTCGTAGCCGGAAGCCGTCGACTCCACCCGCTTCCCGTCCGGCAGGCTCAGCGCGAGCGGCGCGAAGCGCTGCCGTACGACGGTGCCCGCGGTTTTCACCCCCTTCACCTTCTCGGTGATCTCTTGCGGGAAGGGCATGAAGTTGCTGTTCTGTACGACGAAGTCCGCGCCCAGCGTCTTGTCGATCTGGTCGTCGAAGGACTTGGTCATCGAGGCGCTGGCGATCGAGAGCCCGCCCACCAGCGCCAGGCCCACCATCAGCGCGGCCGCGGTGGCGCCGGTGCGCCGCGGATTGCGCAGCGCGTTGCGCTGGCTCATCCGGCCGACCGAGCCGAACACCTTGGGGAACGCCCCGCCCAGCACCCGGATCACCGGCCGCACCAGCAGCGGCCCCGCCACCACAGTCGCGATCAGCGTCAGCACCACGCCAAGGCCGAGCAGGGAGGACGCGGTCGCGGTCTTCTCGCTCACCACGCAGCCGGCCAGCGCCGCCGCTCCCGCCGCGCCGACCACGGTTCCGGCGATCGCCCGGATCTTCAACGGCCGCCCCACACCCGCGACTTCGGCATCCGCGAGCGCGGCCATCGGGGAGACCTTGGCCGCCCTCCGGGCTGGCAGATAGGCGGCCACGAAGGTGACGCCGAGACCGACCGCGTACGCGGACACCGGTGTCGCCACACCCAGCACCATTTCGGCGGCGCTCAGATTCATGCCGAGCAGACCCATCAGCTCGATCAGCCCGGCCGCCAGCCCGATCCCGGCGGCAAGACCGAGCGTCGAGCCGACAAGCCCCAGCAGTACCGCCTCGGTGAGCACGGAGCGGCGCACCTGGCGGCGGTCCGCGCCGAGCGCCCGCAGCAGCCCCAGCTCGCGGGTGCGCTGGGCGATCAGCATCGAGAAGGTGTTGACGATCAGGAAGATGCCGACCAGCACGGCGACACCGGCGAAGCCGAGCATCACCCACTTGATGACATCGAGGAAGCCGCCCAGCTGGGCGGCGGCCGACTCGGCCTGCTCGTCGGCGGTCTTGAGGTCGTACGCATCACCCAGTTCGGCCGCGATCCGCTGCTTCAGCGTCGCGTCGCCGACTGTGTCCGCGGCGTCCACCGAGATCGAGGTGGCCACCCCCGGCCTGCCAAGCAGCTTGGTCTGGGCTGTCGGAGTGTCGAGGTAGACCAGCGCGGCGCCCGGGTTGGTGGTGGTGAAGGTCGCTATGCCGACGACCTCGACCTTGAACGAGCCGGGCTGCGCGAGGACGGTGAGCGTGTCCCCGATGTCCACCTTTTTCTTGTCGGCGGTGTCCTTGTCGAGCAGCGCCTCGCCCGGCCCGCTCGGCGCGCGGCCGCTGGTGAGCTTCACCGGACTGCGTTCGGTGACATTCCAGTTGGTGGCGACGGTGGGGGCGCCGGCCGTCGGTCCGACGGGGTCGTTCCTGTCGTCGACGACGGTGATGTTCTCCACCGCCGCGTCGATGTGTGTGGCTTTGACGCCGTCGACCGAGCCGATCCGGTCGGCGAGTTCGGTGGGCAGGGTCCGTACGACTCCGGTAGGCAGCCTCTCGCCGATGCCCTCCTTCGGCGCGACCGTCACATCCGCCGAGGTGGAGGCGAAGAGCCGGTCGAAGGTACGGGAGACGGTGTCCGAGAAGATCAGGCTGCCGCTCACGAAGGCCACGGACAGCAGCACCGCCAGCGCCGAAAGCAGCAGCCGGCCCTTGTGTGCGAAGAAGCTCCGCAGCGTCGCTTTCAGCATCGTGGCCTCAGCTCTTGCGCAGGGCGTCGGAGCCGGGGGTCTGGGGCTGTGCCCCGGAGAAGAGCCGCATGCGTTCCAGTACCGCCTCCGCAGTCGGATCCTGCATGACGTCGACGATCCGTCCGTCCGCGAGGAACAGCACCAGGTCGGAGTAGGCGGCCGCGCCCGGGTCGTGCGTCACCATCACCACCGTCTGGTCCAGCCGGTCGACGGCTTCGCGCAGGAAGGTGAGCACCTCGGCGCCCGCGCGCGAGTCGAGATTGCCGGTCGGCTCGTCCGCGAAGATCAGCTCGGTGCGGGAGGCCAGCGCCCGCGCGCAGGCCACCCGCTGCTGCTGCCCGCCGGAGAGCTGGGCGGGCCGGTGCCGCAGCCGGTCGCGCAGCCCGAGCGTGTCGATGACCTGATCGACCCACTCGCTGTCGGGTTTGCGCCCGGCGATGTCCATGGGGAGCGTGATGTTCTCGGCGGCAGTCAGCGTGGGCAGCAGGTTGAACGCCTGGAACATAAAGCCGATCCGGTCCCGGCGCAGCCGGGTCAGCTCGCGGTCCTTCAGACCGGTGATCTCCGTGTCGCCCAGCCAGACCTGACCGGCGGAGACGGTGTCGAGTCCGGCGAGGCAGTGCATCAGTGTGGACTTCCCCGACCCGGAGGGACCCATGACCGCGGTGAACCGGCCACGCGCGATGTCGACGTCGACGGCGTCCAGGGCGAGTACGGTCGTCTCCCCGCTGCCGTATGCCTTGGTCAGGGCTCGCGCCCGGGCGGCGAGTGGCACTTCCGAGGCATGGTCGTGGGCGGGTGCAGTGGCAGGTGTGGACAAGGCCGCCTCCCGGGTCGTGGCCGCTCCGACTCCCGTACAAGTGGCGAGAGTAGAGGGCGCGTGCGTGCGTCGGTATCCCTCGTAGGTCCGGTCCTCCGGGTTCATGTAAGGGGCACCTGACGGACGTGTTGCCCATGCTAGCGTCTGTGCGCTAGCTTTACCCTGTGGCGAAGACTCAGTTGAACGTGAGAGTGGACGAGACCACCGCGGAGGCCGCGCGCCAGCGGGCGATGCAGCGCGGGATGAGCGTCAACCGCTACATCGAGGAGCTCGTCAAGCAGGACGCGGGCGAGGTGGGACGCACCTTCGTGGAGGCGGCGTCGGACTTCATGAAGCAGTACGAATCCGTGTTCGCGGAGGAGTTCGGCGAGTTCGGCACCGGCACCGGCACCGGCAATGGCAATGGCACCGGCACCGGCACGGGTACCAGCAATGGCACCGGACGCGAAGGCAAGCGTTGACTCTTCAGATCGACCTCGCGTGGCTGCTCATGGTCGCCGAGCACAAGACCCCCGGCGATCCACAGGTCACCGACTGGGGCGCGCTCGTCGCCGCCGTCAGCCGTCATGACGCCGAGATATTCGGCATCCCCGTCTACAGCGACCCGCACGCCCGCGCCGCGTCCCTGCTTCAGCTGCTGCTCCATGTGCCCGCGCTCGAGCACTCCAACGCGATGTTCGCTTCCGCCGTCGCGTACGGCTATCTCGTGGCCAGCGGACTGAAGGTCGTCACCTCGCCCGTGCAGGTACGGGACCTGGCGCGGCTGGTCAAGGAGGGCAAGGCGGACGTCAGAACCATCGCCGACGAGCTGCGGCAGTGGAGCCAGTGATTACGCGCGAGCCAGTGATTACGCGCGAGCCGGCGATCACGCGCCCGCGGTATCGCTGAACGGCCGCCGCGCCACGCCCAGCACGCAGGGGGACGAAGGAAGCCGCATGCCCGTCTCGGGCACCTGCAGCCTGCGATACGTCCCGAGCTCGAAGCCCGCCGCCTCGATCGCGGCGATGGTGTCCCGCGCGGTGTGACACCCGCCGAACAGCAGCGGCCACACCGTGCGGTCCAGGGCGCGCTGGGTCCGTGCCATGCCCTTGGTCTCGGCCAGTCCGTGCTCGAAGAACCGCAGCTCACCTTCCGGCCGCAGGACCCGCCTGATCTCGGCGAGCGCCCGCGGCAGATCCCGTACGGAACACAGCACCAGCGACACGACGGCCGCGTCGAACGCCTCACTCTTGACCGGCAGTGCCTCGGCCGCCCCCGGCACCACGTCCACCGGAACCTCGGCGCTCCGCGCGGCCTGCGCCGCCAAGTGCCGCAGGCTGCGCTCCGGTTCGAGCGCCACGACCTCGGAGACGGCCGACGGGTAGTGCGCGAAGTTCAGACCGTTGCCCGCGCCGATCTCGATCACCCGGCCGGACAGCCCGGACAGCAGTTCCTTGCGGTAGGCGGCGATACCCGCCTTCGTCTCGGCCGCCACGCTGACCTTGGCGTAGACGCGGGCGAAGACCGGGTGGTGGACGGCGTCCCGGGGCACTTTGGTGCTGCGCAGGGGCATTGCGGGCCTCCTCGGAACGGCGGTGCGCTCACCGTCATTGTCCCCCTGCGGCGACAAAGCAGAACTCGTTCCCCTCGGGATCGGTCAGGACCTGGAACCTTCCGTGATCGTTGGTGACGACCGCGCCGAGCCGAGCGGCGCCGAGCCGCACGGCCTCGTCTGCCGCCTCGTCCACCTCGCCCGCGTCCAGATCGAGATGGAGCCGGTTCTTGGCCGACTTGCCCTCCGGCACGCGCTGGAAGGCGACCCGCACGAAACCGGGCGGATCGATGTACGACCAGTCGGCGCTGCGGTCCACCGGGTCCCCGCCGAGCAGGGACGCCCAGAAGCGCACCAGGCTAGCGGGGTCGTGGCAGTCGAAGACGATCTCGTCGATTTGGGCTCGCATGAGGAATCAGCGTACGGCGGTGGTGAACGCCTGGGCGTCCCACGCGCCGCCGAGCCGGCCCGCGAGCCAACTCCCGGCCCGCGCCCGGAACTCGGCGGGCGCCAGCGCACCCGCCCCTTCCGGTACGGCCCCCAGCAGCGGCGCGCCCGCGGCCTCGGGCAGATCCGCGAGATTGCACCGGGCGGCCAGATCCGGCTCGCCGGGCCAGCTCCCGACCACCACGCCGAGCTGCTCCAACTCCCGTGCCCGCAGGGCCTCGGCGGTCAGCGCCACCGCATTGAGCGTGCCGAGACCGGCGGGTGCGACGACCAGCACGGGCGCGCCCAGCAGCCGGGCGACATCGGCGAGCGACCCCCCGTCCTCGTCGAACCGCACGAGCAGCCCCCCGGCCCCCTCGACCAGCACGAGGTCATGCTCCGCGGCCAGTTTCTCAACGGCCTCGGCCACCTCCTGCGGCCGCACCGTCGCCATCCCGGCCCGCCGCGCGGCGGTCGCAGGGGCCAACGGCTCGGGAAACCGCGCGAGTTCAACCCCGGTTACCGCGCCCGCCAGCCGAGCGACCTCGGCCACGTCCCCCGGCTCACCGGGAGCGACCCCGGTCTGCGCCGGTTTGAGGACGGCGACGGACCGCCCCTGCGCCTGGAAGACCGAGGCGACGGCGGCGGTCACGACCGTCTTGCCGATCTCGGTCCCGGTCCCGCTGATGACGATGACGCTCATCCCGCTCCTTGCCCTGTCCCGCATCCGTACCCTTGCGTGGGGATCACCCCGGCGCCGCCGCCGCGCACACCGCCCGCGCTATCCGGGCCACGTCCTCGTCAGCCGACACAAGCGGCGGCATGGTGTAGACCAGGTCCCGGAAGGGCCGCAGCCACACCCCCTCGCGCACCGCCGCCTCCGTCGCCGCCGCCATGTCCACCTCGTGGTCCAGCTGTACGACGCCGATCGCCCCCAGCACCCGTACGTCCTTCACACCCGGCAGCCCGCGCGCCGGCGCCAGCCCCTGGGCCAGTGCGGCCTCGATCCGCTTGACCTCCTGCTGCCAGTCCTGGCCGAGCAGCAGATCGATCGATGCGCAGGCCACCGCCGAAGCCAGCGGGTTGCCCATGAACGTCGGGCCGTGCGCCAGTACCGGCACCTCGCCCTGGGAGATGCCGTCCGCCACCCGCGAGGTGCACAGCGTCGCCGCCATCGTGAGATAGCCGCCGGTCAGCGCCTTGCCCAGGCACATCACATCCGGCGAGACCCCCGCGTGCTCAGCCGCGAACAGCGCGCCCGTACGGCCGAACCCCGTCGCGATCTCGTCGAAGATCAGCAGCACGCCGTGCTCGTCGCACGCCTCCCGCAGCACCCGCAAATACTCGGGCGAGTGGAACCGCATCCCGCCCGCCCCCTGCACCACGGGCTCCACGATCACCGCGGCCAGCTCGTCCGCGTGCCGCGCGACGGCGTCGCGCAGCTGCTGTGCGTACGACTCCTCGAACCCGACCGGAGGCGCGTCCACGAAGATCTGGCGCGGCAGCACCCCCGACCACAGCTCGTGCATCCCGCCCTCGGGGTCGCACACCGACATCGGCTGCCAGGTGTCCCCGTGGTACCCGCCGCGCCACGTCAGCAGCCGCTGCTTGGCCGGCCGCCCCACCGAGCGCCAGTACTGCAGGCACATCTTCACCGCGACCTCGACCGAGACCGAGCCCGAGTCGCAGAGGAAGACATGGCGCAGCGGCTCGGGCGTGATCTCGACCAGCCGGGCCGCCAGCCGTACGGCGGGCTCGTGCGTGAGCCCGCCGAACATCACATGGCTCATCCGCTCCAGCTGGCTGTGCGCCGCTTCGTTGAGCACCGGGTGGTTGTAGCCGTGGATCGCCGACCACCAGGACGACATGCCGTCGATCAACTCGCGATGCCCGTGGACCGGCTCGGCCAGCCGCAGCCGTATCCCGGACGCCGACTCGACGATCAGCGGATCGCTGCGCCCGGGCATGGGGCCGTACGGATGCCAGACATGCGCCCGGTCCAGTGCCAGCAGCTCGCCGGGGCGGAGACGGGACTCATGCATTGGGCGCCAGATCGGTGCCGGCGCCACGGCGGCGTACCGCGACCAGATCCGTACGGGCGTCCGGCGCTTGTGCCGCCGGCACCTGAGCGGCGGGCTCGCTGTCACCGCACGGCGCGCACCCGCCGGAGTGCGAACCGCAGCCGCCCCCGGCCGCGCTGTCCGTACGGTGTTCCGGCAGCGTCGTCGTGCCCGCGCCCTCCACCTCGAACCCCGCGTCCGCGATCATGTCGAGGTCGGCCTGCCCGGCCTGCCCCTCGCTGGTGAGGTAGTCGCCAAGGAAGATCGAGTTGGCCAGGTGCAGCGCGAGCGGCTGCATCGAGCGCAGATGCACCTCGCGCCCGCCCGCGAGCCGTACCTCCACGTCCGGGCAGACGAACCGGACCATGGCCAGGATGCGCAGCGCGCGCTGCGGGGTGAGGTTCCACTCCTTGGCGAGCGGCGTGCCCTCGAAGGGGATCAGGAAGTTCACCGGCACCGAGTCCGGGTCCAGCTCGCGCAGCGAGAAGACGACATCGACCAGGTCATCGTCGCTCTCGCCCATGCCCGCGATCAGCCCGGAGCAGGCGGAGAGCCCGGCGGCCTGCGCCTGGTGCACCGTGTCCACCCGATCGGCGTACGTGTGGGTGGTGGTGATGTCCCCGTATGTTCCCTCGGACGTGTTGAGGTTGTGGTTGTACGCGTCGGCGCCCGCGGCCCGCAGCCGCTCCGCCTGCCCACCCGAGAGCAGCCCCAGACAGGCGCAGACCTCGACGCCCTCGTTCTGCTCCTTGATCGCCTCGATCGTCTTGGAGACCCGGTCGACGTCGCGGTCCGTCGGGCCGCGGCCGCTGGCCACCAGGCAGACCCGCTTGGCGCCGCCCGCCACCCCCGCCGCGGCAGCCTGCGAGGCCTCGTCGGGCTTCAGCCAGGTGTACTTGAGGATCTCGGCCTTGGAGCCGAGCCGCTGGGAGCAGTACGAGCAGTCCTCGGGGCACAGCCCCGACTTCAGGTTGACGAGATAGTTCAGTTTCACCCGCCGCCCGAACCACTGGCGGCGCACCTTGCCGGCCGCGGTCACCACTTCGAGCAGATCGTCGTCGGAGGTCGCCAGCACGGCGAGCGCTTCTTCACGGGTCGGCAGCTCGCGCCGCAACCCCTTCTCCACCAGCGTGTTCAGCAGGTCCATGGCGCAGATCCTGACGTACGGCACACGTCGTGGCCAAGGAGGAACCCCACAACAGAGCATGTTTGAGGTGTGTGCATGGCCACATCCGCTCCTCGAGTGAGCCCGGTTAGGGTCTGTGCGCTGCCTACAAAAGGACCGGACCACCATGCCCCAGGATCCTTTCGACTGGATCGACGACGAGTCGCGCCGCCGTGAGCGCGCGGGTCTCGTGCGTACGCTCCGGCCGCGCACCGCCGACTCCGAGCTGCTTGATCTCGCCAGCAACGACTATCTGGGCCTCACCCGCCGTCCGGAGATCACCGGCGCGGCGGCCGAGGCGGCCCGCCGCTGGGGAGCGGGGGCCACCGGCTCCCGGCTGGTCACGGGCAGCACAGCGCTCCACGCCGAGCTGGAGCGGGAGCTTGCCGCCTTCTGCGGATTCGAGGCCGCCCTGGTGCTGTCCTCCGGCTATGCCGCGAATCTCGCCGCCGTGACCGCGCTGAGCGGCCGCGGCTCGCTGATCGTCTCCGACGCGGGCAACCACGCCTCGATCGTGGACGGCTGCCGGCTCGCGCGCGCGGAGACCGCGGTCGTCCCGCACGCCGACGTCGACGCCGTACGCAAGACACTCGACGCGGACCCCGGGCGGCGCGCCCTCGCGGTCACCGACTCGGTCTTCTCGGTGGACGGTGACGCCGCTCCGCTGACGGACCTCGCCGAGGCGTGCAGCGAGCACGGCGCCGCGCTGCTCGTCGACGACGCGCACGGTCTCGGCGTACTCGGCGACGGCGGGCGCGGAGCGCTGAACGCCGCGGGCATCGCGGGCGGCGCAGGCGTCGTCGCCACGCTCACCCTCTCCAAGTCCCTGGGCAGCCAGGGCGGAGCGGTCCTCGGCCCGGCCCGGGTGATCGACCACCTGGTCAACACTGCCCGTACCTTCATCTTCGACACGGGCCTGGCGCCTGCCGCCGCGGGAGCCGCGCTGGCGAGCCTGCGACTCCTCGGCCGCGAACCGGCGCTGGCCGAGCGGGCCCGCACGGTCGCCGCGACCCTGCACCGCCGGCTCACGGACGTGGGCCTGACCGCCGCACGGCCGGACGCCGCCGTCGTCTCCGTACGGGCGCCGTCACCGGAGTCCGCTCTGCGCTGGGCCGCCGACTGCCGCGCCGCCGGGCTCGTCGTGGGTTGTTTCCGACCCCCGTCGGTGCCGGACGGCATCTCCCGGATCAGGCTCACGGCGAGGGCAGATCTGACGGATCAGCAGATCGAGGCGGCGATCGCCACGATCACCGGGACCGCGCCCGTCAATTGACCTTCAGCCGACGGTCAATTGACGGTCTTGTCGTGGACCGCGGTCAAAAAGCGGGACCAGGCCTGCGGCGAGAAACGCAGGGACTGCCGCGCGATGTTCTTCGAGTCCCTTACCGCGAGCGTTTCGTCGGGCAGCCGGGCCGCCTCGACGCAGTTGTTCATTCCCGTGCTGCGGCTGCTGGGCCGCCACCGTAGTGAGTCCTGTGCGAGGCGATCGGACATGTGGGGGGTGCCTCCTATGCGCCGTCACTGATCCTTGCGATGAGTCGAATGAGTCCGCTGGTGACAGAGCACGCTTCTGCATCGTATGGAAGGCGGCGCTGTACACCTCCAAGTCCTCTTTTCGCTCGAGGTAGAGGCTACTCGTCAAGTGGTCGCGAACAACCACGCCCAGATCGAAAATGTTCGGAAAGGAGAAGATAAAGGAGAAGATAACGAAAGGGCCGGTGAGTCCTACGTAGCCGCCGACCGAGAACGGCAGTAGCTGGAGGCGCACATGGGGCAGTTGTGCCGTCTCCGCCAGCTGCCGCAGTTGCTCGCGCATCACTCGGCAGCCGCCCACCTCGCGCCGCAGCGCCGCCTCGTCGAGCACCGCGCTCAGCTCCAGCGGCCTCTCCGCGCGCAGCACCGACTGACGGGCGATCCGCACCTCCACCAGCGAGTTGACGCTCTCCACAGGCAGCTCCTCCAGCGCCGCGCGGGTCACCGCACGTGCGTAGTCGGGCGTCTGCAACAGGCCCGGCACCACCGAGGTCTCCAGCGTGCGCGCCGCACATGCATTGGCCTCCAGACTGATGAAGTCCCGGTACTCGGGCGGGATCAGCCCGCGGAACGCATGCCACCAGCCGCTGCCCGCGCCGTCCGCCGCAGCCCGCCAAGTTCTCGAGCAGCGACCGCAGTTGAGGATCACCGACGCCGTACACTTCCAGCAGCAGGGTCACATCGGCTGCCTTGACCCTGCTGGCGCCGGTCTCGATCCGGCTCACCTTCGACTGGTGCCAGCCCGCCAGCCGCCCTGCGTCCCGGCTGGTGAGGCCCGCGTCCAGGCGCAGCCTCCGCAGTTCCTCGCCGAGTTTGCGACGGCGCACCGCGGGACCGTGCCGCATCTCCCGCTCCTTCCCGACTGTGCCCAAATGGTGAGTGTGCCGCCCAAATACGGTCTCGCGTAGCAGAGTTCACCGCTTTGAGCGACAGATATATGCACATCTTGGTGGATCGCCGCCCCTGACGGCACGATAGGTGGCACTCTGGCGCGAAGCGCAATCCGTGGCCGTCCTCGCATTCATCCGCTACGAGTCGGAGCCCGGCCCCGGTGGGAAAGGGACAGCGTCGCCATGGCAGACCATCAGGAAGCCTCCGTCACTCTGCCGAGCGCCCCCGCCTCGGTCTCCGCCGCCCGGAGATACGCCACCGATGTCATCTCCGAATGGGGCCTGCCGGTCGAGACCGAAGCCGTCGACACCGTCCGGCTGATCGTCTCCGAACTCGCCACCAACGCCGTCCAGCACACCTTCGGCCAGTCGCCCACCTTCACCGTGGACCTGCGTCTCGAGCGGGACGAGGAGCTGCGCATCGGCGTCACCGACAGCCACCCCCGCTGGCCGCAGCGGCTGCCCGCCGCCGTCCGCCAGGACAACGGCCGCGGCATGGTCATCATCCGCAGCCTCACCGCGGAGTGCGGCGGACAGCTCTTGGTCACCCCGACCCCGGAGGGCGGCAAGACCGTCTGGATCGTCCTGCCGTGGACCGTACCGGTGCAGAGCTGATCACGGCCCGGCGGTCAGTTTCCCGCGCGGCCGAACGCGCCGCGCAGCAGAGCCCGCAGTGACTCGGCAGCCGGACCCGACTCCTCGCCGCGGTGTGCCACCGAGATCGTCCGCCGGTACGCCGCCGGTTCCAACTGCCGTACGCCGAGCGGCGTCGCGGCCATCGCGGCGACCATCTCCGGCACCACCGCCACCCCGAGCCCCGCGCTGACGAGCGCGCACACCAGCGCATAGCCCGGGGACTCGCAGACCACGGCGGGGCTCGCCCCCGCCTGCGCCAAGGCCCCCTCGACCCCCTTGCGCGACGGATGCGAAGGAGCGCTGCTGATCAGCGGCTGGCCCGCCAGCCCGGCAACCGGCAGCCGGCCCGAGCCGCCCGCGAGCGCATGGCCGGGCGCCGTGACCAGGACCAACTCCTCCACCAGCAGTGGATCCAGCACCACACCCGCGGGCAGCGGCGCCGGTTCGCCCGGTTCGTACGCATGGGTCAGCGCCAGATCCACATCGCCGGCCGCCACGGCCAGGACCCCGGCCGGCGGTTCGTACTCCGCGACGGTGAGCTCCACATCCGGATGCGCACGGCGAAACGCGCTCAGCACCGGCGGCAGCAGATGGATGCCGACCGTCGTGAAGGTGCCCACCCGCAGCCGCCCCCCGGACAGACCTGCCAGCCGCGCCAGCTCGTGCCGCGCCTGCTCCATCTCGTCCAGCACCCGGCGGGCCCGTGTCGCCAGCAGCTCGCCCGCGGCCGTCAGCCGCGCCCCGCGGTGGTGGCGGACCAGCAGAGTCGCCCCCGCCTCGCGCTCCAGCTTGGCCAGTTGCTGGGAGAGCGCGGGTGCGGTGTAGCCCAGGCGGGTTGCGGCCCGGGTGATCGAACCGGCCTCGGCGACCGCCACCAGCGCCGCCAGCCGTGTCGGGTCGTACATGCCACCCCTTAAGCATTGCTTTGGGCAGACCTAGAAGATTGCAAGTACACGCTAAGGCCTGCTCCGGTCCAGGATGGTTTCCATGGACGCACAACTCGTCGCCTTCACCGGGGTCGCCGCGGGCATGGTCGCCATGCCGGGCGCGGATTTCACGGTCGTCGTACGCAACGCCCTCGCCTGCCGGCGCGCGGGCGTGGCCTGCGCCGTCGGCGTCGCCGGGGGACTGCTGGTGCACACCGCGCTCGCGGTGGCGGGGCTCGCGGCGGTTCTGGTCGCGGTGCCGGTGCTGTTCCGCACGCTGCAGATCGTGGGCGGCGCCTATGTGCTCTACCTGGGGGTACGGGCGGTGCGCGGTGCGCTGCGTCCGGCGCCCGCCGGGCCGGACCAGGAGGGCGAGGCGGCCGACGGCGTCGGACGCAGTCTGCGGCAGGGCTTCCTCACCAACGTCCTCAATCCGAAGGCGCCGGTCCTCTTCCTCAGCCTGCTCCCGCAGTTCGTGCCGGACGGTGCGCCGGTGCTGCCGCGCACCTTGCTGCTTGCCGCGATCGTCGTCGTACTGGCGCTGCTCTGGTTCCCGGCGGTGGCGCTGCTGGTGGACCGGCTCGGGACGTGGCTGCGGCGGCCGCGCACCACCCGCGCCGTGGAAGGCGTCACCGGCGGGGCACTCACCGCGCTGGGCGTGACCCTGCTGGCCGAGCCGCTGGCGCACTGAGGCGGTGTGGCGCACCGGGAGCGTGCCCGGTGCGCCACCGGGCCGTCAGCGCACCCGGCCGTACCAGACGCGCTTGGTCCAGATCTTCTCGAGCTTCACCCAGGAGCCCGTCTTGGGCGAGTGCCAGATCTTGCCGCTGCCGGCGTAGATCCCCACGTGGTAGACGCTGCTGCCGGAGTGGAAGAAGACCAGATCCCCTCGCTGGCGCGAGGACGCCGAGACATGGCGGGTCTTGTTGAACTGCTGCTGGGCGGTCCGTGGGAGCTTCTTGCCCGCCTTCTTGTACGAATAGAGCGTCAGCCCCGAGCAGTCGAACCGGGATGGACCCGACGCGCCGTACTTGTACGGCGCTCCCTTCTTGGAAGAGGCAACCTGAAGTGCCTTGTTGGCGTGGGCCGTAGCCGCGAGTGCCTCGGAAGCGGCGCCCGGCACCAGCACTGAGCCGCCGACGGCGGCGAGGGTCAGGGCCGATACGGCGCCTGCCCGGGTCAGCAAAAACGGGACGTGAATCTGCGCAGTCATGCGCAACCCTTCGTCAGCCGCCTGTGAAGGATGACCTGTCGGGTTCGGACGGACGAAGATGCCCGGCCGCGGAATGCGGCTTCACCCCAAGGGACGACCGGACTGTCCGGATGTCCCGTACTGCTTGGGTCCTCCACTCCTGCCGGTGCACTTCTGTCGACCAGACATCCGGAGCGGCGGCAGGACTCGGCGTCCGCCCGGACCGCCCCGCCAGGGATGGCGGGGGCTTGTCGTCCCAGGGATCTTGACCCACACCACGCCGGATTTCCGAGTCGAAACGGCGGTATGTGAACTTCGACACCACTGATCTGTTCGGGTGGACAGAGTTGATTTGGGGCCCGGCTACGGACACCTGAGGACTCCCGCACCAGCAGCGGAACAGCCCATTCCGCCAGATCGGTAGTCGTGGTGCGCAAGTTCTCCGTAGTAGTTCAGGAGACCGCAACTACACCGAATGGGGGACGACTGCAGGTACCCCAATGGCCGTTGACGGAAGCGGAGGATTCGTCAACTCATGGACGCGGGCGGCATCGTCACCCGGCGAGCCCTGCGTTCGCCGTCGAGAACCCTGAGCGCCTCGGCGAGGGCCGACGTATGGACCTCGCTCTCGCCGCGCATATGCATCAGCGTCAGGGCGTCCTTGAGTGCGGTGGCCCGGCCGACCAACGCCTGTGCCGCACGCAGCGCTCCATAGGTGTGCGTTGAGCGGGCCGGATTGATCCGTCCCAGCAGATCGAGGACTTCGAGATAGCTGTCGATGAACTCGCACTCGGCGCGGGTCAGCGCCGGCAGCGGCGGCAGTTCGGGTAGCGGCATCGGGCGCTCACCTGGAACCGGGGGCGGAGAGCGACGCCTTGCGGTTCTTGATCACGTGGTCCACCAATCCGTAGGCCTTGGCGTCCTGCGCTTCGAAGATCTTGTCGCGCTCCAGGTCGGCGGCGATCCGCTCCGGACTCTGGCCGGTGTGGCGTACGAGCATCCCGGCGAGTTGGGCGCGCAGCCGCAGCAACTCCTGTGCCTGGATCTCCAGATCGGACGGCTGGCCCTGCAACGGCTCGTCGAACGCGGGCTGCTGGACGACGATCCGGGCACCGGGCAGTGCCATCCGCTTGCCGGGGGCGCCGGCGGCGAGCAGCAGGGCGGCGGTCGATGCGGCCTGCCCCAGACAGGTCGTCTCCACGTCGCAGGTGACCACCTGCATCGTGTCGTAGATGGCGGACATGGCGCTCAGTGAGCCGCCGGGGGAGTTGATGTAGAGGGAGATGTCCCGGTCCGGGGCGGCGTACTCGAGGTGCAGGAACTGCGCGATCACATCGTTGGCGGCGGTGTCGTCGACGACGGTGCCGAGGAAGATGATCCGCTCGTCGAGCAGCTTGGAGTACGGATCAAGGGTGCGGGATCCGCCGATGGTGCGCTCGGTGAACTGGGGCAGGACGTAGCGGGCGGCAGGGCGGGCAGGGCGGTTCATGACGTACCTCTCCTCGCGCAGGTATAGCTGAGGCCTCTGTAGAAAATGTACAGGACGTACAGGCCGTTATGATGGGGAGCATGGCCTACGAGATTCCGGTGACGCAAGCCCGCGCAGAGCTCGCCGAACTGATCAACCGCGTTGTCTACGGTGGGGAGCGCGTCGTCGTGACCCGGCACGGGAAGCCGCTCGTGGCGCTGGTGTCGGCCGCTGACCTGGAACGACTTGAGAAGGAGCGGGAGGCTGCCGAGGAGCAGGTGATCAGCTCGGTGTCCTCGCTCGGCTCGGTCGCGTCCGCTTCCGGCGAACAGGGACGGTTCGGTCTGGCGGCCGAGCACCGCCGCCCCGACCGGCGCGACTGACCGCGCCCCACCGCGCGCACAGCGCCCCACTGCGCAAAGGACACAGAAAGGGCCGCGCGCCCCCGTCCGCTACAGCGGGGACACGCGGCCGGTCGAAGGGATCGGTCGAAGGGATCAGCCGACCGGTACGGGGGCGGCTTCCCGGCGTTCCGCGGCCACGGCGGGCCGCCCGCCCCGACGCGCTCCCGCCAGCACCGCGGCCAGTCCGAGCGCAGCCCAGAGCGAGAGCGTGAGGACGGCCGCCCCCGCGGCGCTGCCGTCGAAGTACGCCACCGAGCGGAGCAGCGTAGCGCCCGCGCCCGGCGGCAGCGTCTGGCCGAGCGCTCCGGCCGGTTCCGGCAGTAGTTCGGGCGCGCTCGCGGCTCCGGAGAACGGGTTGCCGATCAGCACCATCAGCAGGCCGCCGAGGGCGACTCCCGGTGTGCCGATCAGAGCGCCGAGCCCGGCCACGCCCGCACTCGTGGCGAGAACCGTCAGGGCGAGCACTCCCGCCTCGGCCCACCAGGAGCCGCTGAGCACGCCGAGCCAGCTGTCGGCCAGCGCGACCGCGGTGACACCGGCCAGGACCGAGGCGCCGATCAGCGCGGCCGCCGCGCGCGCCCCGCGCAGCCGCAGCAGGGTGACGACCGCGCCGGTCGCGACGCCTGCCAGCGCCAGCGGCAGGATGCTCGCGCCGAGCGCGCTGCCGCGCGGGTCGCCGGCGGCCGTCGGCACGACATCCGTCACCTGCACCGGGGCGCCGGCCGGAGCCTGCGCGGTGACGGCCTCCTTGAGGAGCTGGGCGACGACAGGGCTCGCCGCCGACGCGGTCAGCAGCTGCGGGCTCCGGTCGGTGACGACCACCGCTCCGTATACGACCCGGTCCTCGATCGCGGTGCGGGCGGCAGCCTCGTCGTCGTAGCGGTGTACGTCGAAGGCTCCCTCCCGCTGCTCGAAGCGCCCCTCAAGCTGGGCGGTCGCGGCGGCAGGACCTGCGATGCCGACGGGCAGGTCGCGGGGTGCGGTACGGGCCGCCGGCCAGGCGAAGGCCCAGAGGGCGAGCGCCACCACGGCGGGGATCAGCACCATCACCGCGACCATGCGGCGGGTGGGCGTAGCGGACATGATGACCCTCGATTCAAAGAGAAGGATCGTTCGTTTTTGTGGTCGGCCTCACTGTCCTGCCGGGATCCGTCCTTGTCAAGAAGGAATGTTCGTTTTAGGTTTGGGGCATGGCCCGCGTATCCCAGGAACACCTCGACGCCCGCCGCCGCCAGATCCTCGACGGCGCCGCCCGATGCTTCGCACGCAACGGCTTCCACGCCACATCGATGCAGGACATCCTGCGCGAGGCAGACCTGTCGGCCGGCGCCGTCTACCGCTACTTCCGCAGCAAGGAGGAGCTGATCGCGGCCATCGCCGACGAAGCATTCGCGGGGATCCGCGGAGCCTTCGAAGAGGCCGCCCGGACCACCCCGCCGCCGACCCCCGACGTACTCCTCGGCCGGGTGCTGCGCCGGATGACTGAGGAGCAGGTGCCCGGCGGGGACAAGCAGGCCTTCGCCCGGCTTGTCGTGCAGGTGTGGACCGAGACGCTGCGCAACGAACAGCTCGCCGCGACCCTCGAGGAGGGCTACGACGGAATGCGCCAGGTGTGGGCGAAGCTCGTCGACGCGTACCGAGACAACGGCCTGATGGGCGCCGACGTACCCGCCGACCATGTGGCCCGCACGCTCATCGCCACAGCCCAGGGCTTCATCGCCCAGCAGGCGCTCTTCGGCGATGTCCAGGTCGATGTGCTGGAGGACGGTCTGCGGGCGCTGATGTCGATGGGGGATACAAAGATCAGTTAACGCGACGGAAAAGATTCCGCCTTACCGTTCAACCCCTGCCCGCGAGGTGCTCGTCTACAGGTCAACGGAGCGTTGACGTGACCTGGAGCCCGCTGCGCCCAGGCGGGCCCGGGCCGGACGACTGTGAGGTGGACGCGTGCAACTCTCCCCGCACGAGCAGGAAAGACTGCTCATTCATGTGGCAGCCGACGTGGCGGAGAAGCGCCGTGCGCGAGGGGTGAAGCTGAACCACCCCGAGTCCGTCGCCCTCATCACCTCGCACATCCTCGAAGGCGCCAGGGACGGACGCACCGTCGCCGAGCTCATGGCATCCGGCCGCAAGGTGCTCACCCGCGCGGACGTCATGGAAGGCGTCCCCGAGATGATCCACGACGTCCAGGTCGAGGCGACCTTCCCGGACGGCACCAAGCTCGTCACCGTCCACGACCCGATCGACTGAGGGGGAGGACCGCCGATGATCCCCGGAGAGATCCTCTACGCCGAAGGGCGCGTTCCCCTCAACGAGGGCCGCGAGGTCACCCGCCTCACCGTCGTCAACGCCGCCGACCGCCCCGTGCAGGTCGGCTCCCACTACCACTTCGCCGAGGCCAACCCCGGTCTGGACTTCGACCGCGCGGCCGCCCGCGGCCTGCGGCTGAACATCGCGGCGGGCACCGCCGTGCGCTTCGAGCCCGGTATCCCCGTCGACGTCGAACTCGTCCCCTTCACCGGACTGCGTGTCATCGCCGGGCTTCGGGGAGAGACCGGAGGTGCGCTCGATGCCTGAACTCAACCGTGCTGTCTACGCCGACCTCTTCGGTCCGACCACCGGCGACCGGATCCGCCTCGCCGACACCGGCCTCTTCGTCGAGATCGAGGAGGACCGCTCCGGCGGCCCCGGACTCGCGGGCGACGAGGCCGTGTTCGGCGGCGGCAAGGTGATCCGCGAGTCAATGGGCCAGTCCCGTACGACTCGTGCCGAAGGCGCACCCGACACGGTGGTCACCGGTGTCGTCATCATCGACCACTGGGGCATCGTCAAAGCCGACATCGGTATCCGCGACGGCCGGATCGCGGGCATCGGCAAGGCCGGCAACCCCGACACGATGGACGGCGTCCACCCGGACCTCGTCATCGGTCCCGAGACCGAGATCATCGCCGGCAACGGGAAGTTCGTCACCGCGGGTGCGATCGACGCGCATGTCCACTTCATTTCGCCGACGATCATCGACCAGGCCCTCGCGACCGGCGTCACCACCCTCGTCGGCGGCGGCACCGGACCGGCCGAAGGCACCAAGGCCACCACCATCACGCCCGGGCCGTGGCACCTTGCCCGGATGTTCGAGGCGATGGACTCCCTGCCCGTCAACATCGGACTGCTCGGCAAGGGCAACACCATGTCCCGCGAGGCGATGCACTCCCAACTGCGCGGCGGGGCGCTCGGGTTCAAGATCCACGAGGACTGGGGCTCGACCCCCGCCGTCATCGACGCCTGCCTGAGCGTCTGCGAGGAGACCGGCGCGCAGCTCGCCATCCACACGGACACGCTGAACGAGGCGGGCTTCGTCGGCGACACCCTCGCCGCCATCGCGGGCCGCACGATTCACGCGTACCACACCGAGGGCGCGGGCGGCGGGCACGCACCGGACATCATCACCGTGGTCTCCGAGCCGTATGTCCTGCCCAGCTCCACCAACCCGACCCGGCCGCACACCGTCAACACCATCGAGGAACACCTCGACATGCTGATGGTCTGCCACCACCTCAACCCGTCCGTGCCCGAGGACCTCGCCTTCGCCGAGTCACGGATCCGGCCCTCCACCATCGCGGCCGAGGACATACTGCACGACCTGGGCGCCATCTCGATCATCTCCTCCGACTCCCAGGCCATGGGCCGTGTCGGCGAAGTGATCATGCGTACCTGGCAGACCGCGCATGTGATGAAGAAGCGCCGGGGCGCACTGCCCGGGGACGGCCGTGCCGACAACCACCGCGCACGTCGCTATGTCGCCAAATACACCATCAACCCCGCGGTCGCACAGGGCCTCGACCACGAGATCGGCTCGGTGGAGACCGGCAAGCTCGCCGACCTGGTGCTGTGGGACCCGGCGTTCTTCGGCGTCAAGCCGCTCCTCGTCATCAAGGGCGGGCAGATCGCGTACGCGCAGATGGGCGACGCCAACGCCTCCATCCCGACCCCGCAGCCCGTCATGCCGAGGCCGATGTTCGGTGCGCTGGGGCGGGCAGCGTCGGTGAGTTCGGTCAACTTCGTCGCCGAGGCGGCGATCGAGGACGGACTGCCCGAACGCCTGGGCCTGGCCAAGAAGTTCACGCCGATCACCAGCACCCGGCACGTCACCAAGGCCGATATGCGGGAGAACGACGCCCGGCCGCGAGTCGAGGTCGACGCCGACACCTTCACGGTGAGAATCGACGGCGAGCCGGTCGAGCCGGCCCCCGCCGCCGAACTCCCCATGGCCCAGCGCTACTTCCTCTTCTGATGAGCCGCGATGAGTAGAGCAGCCCTGCTGGTCCTCGCCGACGGCCGGTTTCCCGCCGGTGGGCACGCCCACTCCGGTGGAGTCGAACCGGCCGTCAAGGCGGGGCGGATCCGCGATGCCCGGGACCTGGCGGAGTTCTGCCGGGGGCGGCTGCACACCACCGGCCTCACCTCGGCGGCGCTGGCCGCCGCGGCGGCCCTGGGCCTCGACCCCTTGGAGCTGGACGACGCGGCCGACGCCCGTACCCCCTCGCCCGCGTTGCGGGCCACCGCCCGCAAGCTCGGCCGGCAGATGATGCGCGCAGCTCGCTCCACCTGGCCCAGCACCGAACTCGACGCGCTGGCCGCCGCCCGCCCGCGCGGCGCCCACCAGCCGATCGTCCTCGGGCTCGCAGCCCGCTGCGCCGGACTCGGCCCCGAGGACGCCGCGCACTGTGCGGCGTACGAGACGGTCAGCGGTCCGGCCACCGCTGCCGTACGCCTCCTCAGCCTGGACCCCTTCGAGGCCACCGCAGTCCTCGCTCGCCTCGCACCCGAACTCGACCAGGTCGCCGAACGGGCGGCACGGGCCGCGCACGACGGCATCGACGCGCTGCCCGCCGCATCAGCGCCGCTGCTCGACATCACGGCTCAGGCCCATGCCGCCTGGCCCGTACGCCTCTTCGCCTCGTAGGACATCAAGGAGCCGCACCATGCACCTCGACCACTCCCACGACGGTCCTGCCGCCGTCAGCGCCGACGCCGTGCGCCCCGACGGCAGCCGGCGCGCCCTGCGCATCGGCCTCGGCGGACCCGTCGGTTCCGGCAAGACCGCCACCGTCGCCGCGCTCTGCGGCGAACTGCGCGACCAGCTGTCCATCGCCGTCGTCACCAACGACATCTACACCCGCGAGGACGCCGAATTCCTGCTCCGTCACGCCGTACTGCCGCCCGAGCGCATCCAGGCCGTCGAGACCGGCGCCTGCCCGCACACCGCAATCCGCGACGACATCTCCGCCAACCTCGAAGCCGTCGAGGATCTCGAGGAGAGCGTCGGCCCGCTCGATCTGATCCTCGTCGAGTCCGGCGGTGACAATCTCACCGCGACCTTCTCCAAGGGCCTCGTCGATGCCCAGATCTTTGTCATCGACGTCGCGGGCGGCGACGACATCCCCCGCAAGGGCGGTCCCGGCGTCACCACTGCCGACCTTCTCGTCATCAACAAGACCGACCTCGCGCCCCACGTCGGATCCGATCTGCAGCGCATGGCTCGCGACGCCAAGGAGCAGCGCGGTGAACTCCCCGTCGCCTTCACCTCGTTGAAGGGCGAGGAAGGCGTCGGCCCGGTCGCCGACTGGGTGCGCGCACAGTTCGCCGCCTGGACCGCATGAGCATCCAGGCCACCGCCCGTATCGTCGCCACCCGCGACGGCCTGCCGGTGCTGGTGAGCGACGGGCCGCTCGCCGTGCGCCGCACCCGCGGCACGGGCCCGTACACCCGCGTCACCGTCGTCGGCGCGATGAGCGCGCCGCTCGGCGGCGACCGGCTCGCCATCGAGGCTGACGTGGGGGAGGGGGCGCGGCTCCTCGTCGACTCCGCCGCCGCGACCATCGCGCTGCCCGGGCCGACCCCCGAACAGGCCCGCTACGACGTGCGGCTGACGGTCGGTGAGGACGCCGAGCTGCGCTGGCTGCCGGAACAGCTCATCTCCGCGTACGGCAGCGATCTGCGCATGCGTACGCGGGTCGAACTGGCCGCCACCGCACGGCTGGTGCTGCGCGAGGAGCAGATCCTGGGCCGGTACGGCGAACAGTCCGGCACCCTCGCCACCCGCCTCACCGTCCACCGCGCCGGACGCCCCCTGCTCGACCAGGAGCTCGGCTACGGCCCCGGCGCACCCGGCGGCTGGGACGGCGCCGCGGTCCTCGCCGGTCACCGGGCGGTGGGGCAACTCCTCGTCGTTGACCCGCAGTTCGAGGACAAGCCCGCCGAGCCCCAGTTGCTCGGTGAGACCGCGGCCCTCACGCCGCTCGCCGGTCCGGCCTTTCTGGTCACCGCCGTCGCACCGGACGCCCGCCAACTGCGGCGCGTACTCGATCAGGTGCTACAGGCCCAACTGCCCGGCTGACAGCACCGCTCAGCGGGACACCTCACACCGGTTATTGGTTCGGTAAAGAACACCAGTACGGCCTGTTCCCGGAAGCCCCGCAGACGAAAGGATCCCCCGGAGACTCGAAAACTGAAGGGGGATTTTTACGTGAGACGCACAGCAGTGCTCGGCTCGGCCGGCACTCTGGTCGCGGGCACCCTCATAGCGGGCGCGATCGCGGCTCCGGCGGCAAGTGCCGAAGGCAGCAACAGTGGCTGGTCCGAGGCACGCGGTGTTCAGGTCGCCGCCGAGCGGGCCGCCAAGAAGGGCATCGACTGGACGGACTGTCCGGCGGACTGGGGGATCGCCAAGCCCATCCAGTGCGGCTGGGTGAGCGTTCCGCTCGACTACGCGCGGCCGAACGGCAAGCAGATCAAGATTGCCGTCGACCGGATCGGCAACACCGGTTCCCAGGCCGATCGCCAAGGCGCCCTCATCTACAACCCGGGCGGCCCCGGCGGCTCGGGCATGCGCTTCCCGACCCGGGTCACGAACAAGAACCCGCTCTGGGCGGGCACCGCCAAGGCGTACGACTTCGTGGGCTTCGACCCGCGGGGCGTCGGTCACTCGACGCCGATCTCCTGTGTCGACCCGCAGGAGTTCGTCAAGGCGCCGAAGGCCGACCCGGTACCCGACAGCGAGGCCGACAAGCGCGCCCAGCGCAAGCTCGCCGCGGAGTACGCGGACGGGTGCGCCGAGCGCAGCGGCTGGATGCTGCCGCACATGACCACGCCGAACACCGCGCGCGACCTGGATGTCGTCCGGGCCGCCCTCGGTGAGAAAAAGCTCAACTTCCTGGGCGTCTCCTACGGCACCTACATCGGCGCGGTCTACGCGACGCTCTTCCCCGGCCATGTCCGCCGGATGATCGTCGACAGCGTCGTCAACCCGTCGCGGGAGAAGATCTGGTACGAGGCCAACCTCGACCAGGACGTCGCCTTCCAGATGCGCTGGGACGACTGGAAGGCCTGGGTCGCCAAGAACGACGCGGCCTTCCACATCGGGGACACCCCCGAGAAGGTCGAGCAGCAGTGGCTGAAGCTGCGGGCCACCGCCAAGAAGAGCCCGCTCGGCGGGGTCGTCGGACCGGCGGAGCTCATCGGCTTCTTCCAGAGCGCTCCGTACTACGACTCCTCCTGGGTGCCCGTCGCCCAGACCTGGAGCAAGTACCTCGCCGGTGACACCCAGGCACTGGTCGACGCCGCGGCACCCGACCTGTCCGACACCGCCGGCAACATCGCCTCGGAGAACGGCAACGCCGTCTACACGGCCGTCGAGTGCGCGGACGCCAAGTGGCCGACCAGCTGGCGGAAGTGGGACCGGGACAACACCCGGCTCCACCAGGACTATCCCTTCATGACGTGGGCCAACGCCTGGATGAACCTCCCGTGCGCCACCTGGTCGTCCAAGCAGCAGACCCCGCTGTACGTGAAGTCGGGCAAGGGTCTGCCGCCGGTGCTCATCGTGCAGTCGACCCGTGACGCCGCCACTCCCTTCGAGGGCGCCGTCGAGCTGCACAAGCGGCTCAGGGGTTCGCGGCTGATCACCGAGAAGGACGCCGGTTCGCACGGTGTGACCGGCCTGGTCAACCCGTGCATCAACCAGCGGGTGGATGCCTACCTGCTCAGCGGCAAGCTGGACAGCAGCGATGTGACGTGCGCTCCGCACGCCACGCCGAAGCCGTAAGGCACAGCGATACGGGGGAGGGGCGGCCGGTCACGGCCGCCCCTCCTTCGCGTCCGGACCGGCTCACCGCGTTGCCTTCAGCCAGGAGTCCTCCGCCGCGTAGTCGAACCAGTCGTCCTCGTACTTGACGAGGCCGCTGAAGACCTCGCGCCAGTGCCGGCCGTCGAGCTGCCGGGCCAGCCACTCGACGGTCGCCGGCAGAGCTGCGGCGTAGCTCGTGACGGCCCGGTAGCCCAACTCCCGCTCGGCCGCCGTCATGTCGTACACGATCGGACGGTCCACCCCCCACGGGGTGAGCCCCACCGTCCCCACCGGCGCCGGTCCGTCGACGAGGACGGTCTCGCTCGTCACACCGAGCGCCGCATCCACTCCCGCGCTGATCTCCCGGACCGTCGGCACGTCCGGATCAGCGGCGTTGAGCACCCGCGAGCCCGGCTTCGCCGCCGCCAGCCGGATCAACTCGGCGAGATTGCCGACATGGACGGGGTGGAAGCGCGACTGCCCGTTGTACGCGAGGATGCGCACCGGCCGCCGGTCCAGCGCCCGCTTCACGAAGAACAGTTCGCGCGGACCACGGCAGTACGGTCCGTGGATCGCGCCCGCGCGCAGCAGCGTCGTCGGCAGCCCGGCGCCCGCCGCCAGCAGATCCCGCTCCAGAGCCACCTTCCGGGTGCCGTAGCTCGCCTTCCCGGGCGCCACGGTGCGCTGCGTCTCCGGGATCGGCACCGGGTAGGCCGGGAAGCCGTCGGGTTCGTCCTGGGTGTCGAAGCTGCGGCCCTTGTCGTCCTTGTACACCGCGCCGCTGGAGATCACCACCGCCGAGCCGATCCGGTCCGCGAGGCTCTTCAACTGCCGTGCGTGGGCCGGTCCGTACGCCACCATGTCCACCAACACGTCACAGCCGTCGCCGAGCACGGCGGCCAGCGCGGCATCGTCCTCCCGGTCGGCCCGCACTGTCCGCACCTCGCCGGGCCAGTCCGCGTCGCGGCCGCCGCCGCGCGACACCGCCCGCACCTCCCAGCCGTCCGCGGCGAGTGCGCGCACCGCGGCCCGCCCCACCTGCCCGGTCGCTCCCAGCACAACTGCGCTTCTCGTGGTCATGGGAGGCACGCTAGGCGGGCGCCGGACGCCGGGCCCAGAGAGGTTCGCCGAGCGCGGATCCGCTCTCAGCTTCTGCGCCGCGGGAACTTCCTGGGCTGCTCCAGCTCCGCTTTGACGTCGGCTGCGTAACGGTCCACGTACTCCTGGCCGGACAGGCCGAGAATCGCGTACATGATCTCGTCGGTGACGGCGCGGATCGCCGCCTTCTCGTTCTCCATTCCCTCATAACGCGAGAAGTCCAGCGGCTCCCCGAACCGCACGGTGACCCGCTTGATCTTCGGCAGGACCTGCCCCGGCGGCTGGATCTCGAACGTTCCGACCATCGCGCACGGCACCACCGGCACCTGCGCCTTGAGTGCCATCACGGCGACGCCGACCTTGCCCTTGTAGAGCCTGCCGTCGTGCGAGCGCGTGCCCTCGGGATAGATCCCCAGCAGCTCGCCCTTGCTCAGCACGCCGAGCCCCTCGCGGATCGCCGCCTTCCCGGCCTCCTTGCCGGAGCGGTCCACCGGGATCTGCCCGGCGCTGCGGAAGAACGCCGCGGTCAGCCTGCCTTTCAGTCCCGGCCCGGTGAAGTACTCGGCCTTCGCGAGGAAGGTGATGCGCCGTTTGATGATTGCCGGCATCAGGAAGTGGTCCGAGAACGACAGATGATTGCCCGCGACGATCGCAGCGCCCTCGGCCGGGATGTGCTCGAGTCCCTCGATCCTGGGCCGGAACAGCAACCGCAACAGCGGCCCCAGAATGACGTATTTGAGCACGTAGTAGAACACGGGGGGCGCTCCTCACTCCGCGGGACCGGCTCCAGGGCCACGTTGTGCCAGGTCATCAGGCATGCCGGGAGGGATCAGTGTAAGTGCAGGATCGCCACGTGTAAGCGTCTGCGATCAGACACATCCTGACTCGATCCGACCCCCCTGACGTCATGTCAGGCGCTTTGAGCGGCATCCACGCGCCCAGCAGGGCCGCCCCGGCCGTCACAGGCCCGGCCGCCGTCCGTGAGCCTCGCGAAGGACCGCCGCCGGTGACCCGGCGGCGGGGTACCGGTGCTGCCGCCGTTTGCCGACAGCGGGCCTGGGCACTCGCCCGGCAGGAATGATCGGCGGAGTCGATGGGACAGGCACCCCCACCCGGGCCCGCTGCCAGGGCCCGACCCGGCACCTGAGCCCACCACCTGAATCCGGCCGGACGGCAGCTGCTCCCCCGGAGGAGGCCATGACCGCGACCGACGCACTCGCGCACTACCGCGGCAAACGCGATTTCTCGAAGACCGCGGAGCCCAGGGGCGGCCGCACCGGCCGGACCGAGCAGCCCGCCTTCGTCGTACAGATTCATGACGCGAGCACCACGCACTTCGACTTCCGGCTGGAGGTCGACGGGGTCCTGAAGTCGTGGGCGATCCCCAAGGGACCCTCCAGCGACCCCCATGACAAGCGCCTCGCCATGCCGACGGAGGACCATCCACTCGAGTACGCGGAGTTCGAGGGCGTCATCGCGGAGGGCGAGTACGGCGGAGGAACCGTCATCGTCTGGGACGAGGGCACCTACCGCAACCTCACCAGCGACAAGCACGGCCATGAGACCCCGTTCGCCGAAGCGCTGGACCGCGGCCACGCCTCGTTCTGGCTGGATGGCACCAAACTGCACGGCGGCTACGCACTCACCCGCATCCGCACCGTCAAGGACGAGGGCCGCGAGGCATGGCTGCTGGTCAAGCAGGCCGACCGGCACGCCTCCTCCCACGGCGCTCCCGCGCCGACACGGGCCCGCTCTGCGCTCACCGGCCGCACCCTCAAGCGGGTGGCGGCCGAGGCCACGGCGAAAGGCTCGTGATGAGCACGCTGCTGGATCGCCTGCCCGCCGAGCAGCGCGGCCGGGTACGGCCCGTGGCGCACGGGGCAGCCGGGCGGGTGGCCGAACAGCCCATGCTCGCCGTACTCAGCGTCCGCCGCTCCTTCGACGACGGCTGGGTCTTCGAGCCCAAGCTGGACGGCGTACGAGCCATCGGGCTGCGTGACGGCGACCTGCGCCACCGTCTCGACGGCCGCCAGCAGGGCCGCTCCCCGTTCGACGACGAGATCCGGGAACGAGCAGTCCACTGGGTGCGACCGGAACTGGTCGCGCAGATCGGATTCACCGAGTGGACACGCACCGGCATGCTGCGCCACCCCCGATTCCTGGGACTGCGCGACGACAAACGCGCCGCCGACGTGGTCCGCGAGCAACCCGTGGGAGGACCCCGATGAGCCCCGCACTGGAGATTCCCGCCGGGCGCCGCACCGTACGTATCAACCGGCCGGACAAGGTGCTCTTCCCCGGCGAGGGAATCACCAAGGCCGACCTCGCGGAGTACTACCGCACCGTCGCCCGGCGCATGCTGCCCCAGCTGCGCGGGCGGCCGCTGATGATGGAGCGCCACCCGGACGGAATCGACGGCCAGTCGTTCATGCACAAGGACGTGCCCGGCCACTTCCCCGACTGGATCCACCGGGTCGAACTGCCCAAGGAGGACGGCACCGTCACATACGTGCTCTGCGACGACACGGCCACCCTGCTCTACCTCGCCGACCAGGCGTGCATCACACCCCACCGCTGGCTGTCCAGGGCCGACCGCCCGGACCACCCCGACCGGCTGGTGTTCGACCTCGACCCGCCCGGGGACGACTTCACTCCCGTACGCGAGGCCGCCAGGGCGCTGCACCAGCTCCTGGACGAACTGAAGCTGCCGTCGGCCGTGATGACCACCGGCTCCCGCGGACTGCACGTCGTGGTGCCCCTGGACCGCCGCGCCCCCTTCGACGATGTACGCGACTTCGCCCGCGACGTTGCAGAGCTGCTCGCCGCACGCCACCCCGACGCCCTCACCACCGCACCACGGAAACAGGCCCGGCGTGGTCGCCTCTACCTCGACGTCCAGCGCAACGCCTACGGCCAGACGACCGTCGCGCCCTACGCCGTACGGGCCCGCCCCGGCGCTCCGGTCGCCACGCCGCTGGCCTGGCCGGAGGCCGACGATCCGGACCTCGACGCCGGCCGCTGGACGGTGAAGACCGTCACGGACCGCCTGGACAGCGACCCCTGGCAGGACGCCCTGCGCCGCGGCCGCTCACTGGGCCCTGCCCGCCGCCGACTGGCTGCGCTCGGAGGCGGCTGAGGTCACTCGGCGATCTCGGTCCGTTCCCACCACTCGTAGACAGGCAGGCGTCCCTCCGGGCTGTCCTGATGCCGCGAAGTGATCTTGAAGTGCTCGTACCCGCCGCGGTGCGGAATCTTCAGCTCTTGTCCGGGAGGGGTGATCGGAACGATCCGCTCGTGCAGATCGTCCGGGCCACCCTCAAGGACTGCCTTTGTACCCATATCCCCAGTGTCCTACCAGCGGGACGACCCGCACATCGGAATACGCGGTCGATTCGGGCCGCCGGGCGCGCCGACTCGGCTGACGTGGCCGACGATGGAAGAAGTCGGGAGGCTCCCATGGAATACCCAGAAAGCTACGAGTTGATATTTCAGGCGCCCGCCGTGGAGGACGACGTCGTGATCGTCCGGCGCACCGACAAGGCGGGAGCGGGCGGGTATCCGATCTACGAGGACGAAACGGGGATCGTACGCGCGGAGATCAGCGACCGGGGGGAGGTACGGATGCTCGCCAGCGGCGGCCATCAGGTGCCCAGGATGCCGATGACGGCACGCTCACTCAGCTCCTGAACCGGCCCGTGCCGGGGCGGCCGGCTTGGGCCGGACGGGCGACGTGTTGCGGTCTTGGGCACCCCCGGTCACTCTGGTGTGTGACCCAGAAGCGACATGCGCTCACTCTTCGCACTCGGGGGTCCGCAGCCGAAGAGGTGACCAGGTCGCGGTGAGGAGCAACGGTCATGCACGTCACGACCGCCTGCCGCTACACCTTGGAAGTGCAGGCATCCACAGAGCGGATTCCCCAGATCCGGCGCATTCTGGCAGCGCACCTTCGGTACTGGAGCCTCGAGCACCACATAACACCGGTCTGCCGCGCTGTCGACGAGCTCGTCGGCAACGTCGTCCAGCACGTCGAGGGCGACAAGACATGCGTGGTGGAGGTGCGCTGGACGGGAAGGCACCTGATCGCGTCCGTGGCGGACAAGGACCGCCGGATGCCGCGGGTGACCAGTTCCTGCCCGAACAAGGGCGGGCTCGCCACCGTCGCGTTCCTCAGTGACAGCTGGGGCACATGCGGCACCGCCACCGGCAAGGTGATCTGGTTCAGCAGGCGCGTCAAGGAGGTGCAGCACATCCTGCGGGCCGCGCCTGTCCCGATGCTGCCCACGCGTGAGTTCAAGCCGCTGCCGCCGAACACTGCGCTGGGGCGGGAGCCGGGCCCGGCCGCGCCGGAGAACATCCGGGAGCGGGACCGCGTCCGCGTCGCGGCAGTCGGCTGACGAAGGAGCCGTACGGGCGAAACACCTCGCCCGTACGCGCTACCCGGCCGCGCGGCGCCTTGTCCGCGGCGGCATCGACAGGTGCCCTGGCCATCTCCCCGGCCCGACCTCTGCGTCGGGCCCTCGAGAGCCAGGAGCACCGGATGCACCGCAGCGCCACGTTCGCCGCAGCCGCCCTGATCACCCTCGCCGCAGCTGTTCCCGCCCACGGGGTCGGCGACAAGCCCACTGCGCCGCGGGGCCTGTTCCTGACCGTGTCCGGCAGCGAGAACACCTGGATCCGCGGGGTGCTGCTGCACTGTTCGCCGGTGCCCGGCGGGGCGCACCCCAATCCCGACGCCGCCTGCGAGGAGCTCGCCGCCGCGCGCGGGGATCTGGACCGGCTGCCCGGCAATCCGCATCCGTGCATCGACAAGTTCGACCCGGTCACGGTCGGGGCCACCGGCACCTGGCGAGGCAGACCCACGGAGTGGCACAAGACGTATGCCAACGCGTGCGAACTCGACGCGGCGACCGGAGAAGTCTTCCACTTCTGAATCCGCTGCTTCCGCTCGGAGCAGCCTGCCCGGCACGCCGCCTCAGTTTCCGCGCGAAGTGATCACCCCGATCGTCACCAGGCCGAGAACCACCCAGCCGAACCAGAGCCAGCCATTGCTTCCGAGTGCCGCCGTGTAGGCCGTCACGACCACCAGGGTCCCGACGGTGAGCACTCCCATCGCCTTCGTGGATCCGGACATGCGCGCCCTCCTCCGACGGCCACGGCCGTCAGAGCTCATCGTCACCCGTGAGAAGGGCCTTGCGCTACTGCCCGGCTACTGTCCGCGCGCTTGGAGCGAGGCGAGATACGCGTTGTACGCCGCGAGATCCTTGTCGCCGTCCCGGTCCGCGGCACGGTCCATACGCCTCGCCTCCCGCTGCTCGGAGCGGTACCACTGGAAGACCAGCGCGACCAGCACCAGCACGGAAGGGATCTCGCTGAACGCCCAGGCGATGCCGCCGGCCGCGTTCTGATCGGCGAGCGCGTCGATGCCGAGCGAGGCCGGCGGATTCTCGTACGCCTTGATCATCGGCTCGGTCGCCATCATCAGCGCGATGCCGAAGAAGGCGTGGAACGGCATGCCCGCGAAGAGCTCCAGCATCCGCATCACATAGCCGGGCCGGTGCGGCCCCGGGTCCACGCCCATGATCGGCCAGAAGAACACCAGGCCGACCGCAAGGAAGTGCACCATCATCGCCACATGCCCGGTCTTGGACTCCATCAGGAAGTCGAACAGGGGCGTGAAGTAGAGCGCGTACAGGCTCGCGATGAAGAGCGGGATCGTGAAGACGGGGTGCGTGACGATCCGCATGTAGCGGCTGTGCAGCAGGACGAGCAGCAGCTCACGCGGCCCCTTGCTGCCGCGGCGCGCGGCGACCGGCAGCGCGCGCAGCGCCAGCGTCACCGGCGCGCCGAGCAGCAGCACGATGGGGGAGAGCATGCTGATCACCATGTGCTGCACCATGTGCACGCTGAACATGACCATGCCGTAGTCATTGAGCTTGGTGCACATCACCAGCGCCACGCTCAGCACGCCGACGGTGAACAGGACGGTACGGCTGACCGGCCAGCTGTCGCCGCGCCTGCGCAGCCGCAGCACGCCCCACCCGTACAGACCGAGCCCGAGCAGACAGCCGATGAGGAAGAAGGGGTCCGGTGAGAGTTCGAGCCCCCGCCCCAGCGTGAACGGCGGCAGATCCATCGTCATGCCGTGCCCGCTGTGATCCATCCGCCGGCTCCTGCTTCGTACTGGGTTGTCCGCTTGTCCGGACCAGAGTAGAACTGTCCCCGGCCGCGCCTGCGACCGGGGGCAGTTCGTTCAGTTATGCATGATTTCGGTTATGCGTCATTCGGCATTCGCGGTGTCAGAGCACGCACTCGGCCTCGGCGTACCGCTCGGCCGGGACGGTCTTCAGCGTCTCCACGGCCTGGGCCAGCGGCACCATCGTGATGTCCGTGCCGCGCAGCGCCGTCATCATGCCGAACTCGCCGCGGTGCGCGGCCTCCACGGCATGCCAGCCGAAGCGGGTGGCGAGGACACGGTCGTACGCGGTCGGGGTACCGCCGCGCTGGACGTGGCCGAGGATCACCGCACGGGCCTCCTTGCCGAGCCGCTCCTCCAGCTCGACAGAGAGCTGCTGGGCCACGCCCGCGAAGCGCTCGTGCCCGTAGACGTCCTTGCCGCCCTCGTTGAACTCCATCGAGCCCTCGCGCGGCTTGGCTCCCTCCGCGACCACGACGATCGCGAACTTCTTGCCCGCCGAGAAACGCTCACCGACCCGCTCGGTCAGCTCGGCGATGTCGAACGGCCGCTCCGGGACGACGATGGCGTGCGCGCCCGCCGCCATGCCGGAGTGCAGCGCGATCCAGCCGGTGTGCCGCCCCATGACCTCGACGATCAGCACACGCTGGTGCGATTCGGCGGTGGTCTTCAACCGGTCGAGAGCCTCGGTGGCGACCCCGACGGCGGTGTCGAAACCGAAGGTGACGTCGGTCGACGCGATGTCGTTGTCGATGGTCTTCGGTACGCCGACGATCGGCAGCCCGCTCTCGGAGAGGAGGTTGGCGGCCTTGAGGGTGCCTTCGCCGCCGATCGGGATGATCGCGTCGAGACCCAGCTCGGCGACATGCCCCTTGGCCCGCTCCACACCGTCGCGCAGATGAGCCGGCTGGACCCGGGAGGAGCCGAGAATCGTGCCGCCGCGGGCCAGAATGCCGCCCACCGCGTCAAGGTCGAGCTTGCGGTAGTCGCACTCGAGAAGGCCCTTCCAGCCGTCGTGGAAGCCGATGACCTCGTCGCCGTGGTCGACGACGGCGCGGTGCACGACGGAACGGATGACGGCGTTCAGACCGGGGCAGTCGCCGCCGGAGGTGAGCACACCAATGCGCATAGCCCGAAATACCTTTGCAACGTGGGCCGACTTCCGGACCACGTCGTCCGGTTCGATCCCCGCCACCCTACCGGCGCGGGGTGACGGGGCCGAACCGGGCGTCCGAGGGATGGACGCGACCGACTGTCAGGCCGGCTGGGTCGCGGCTGCGATGCGCTCGGCGCGCAGCGACTCGTACCACCGGTCGTCCGTCGGCGGCAGTGCGTTCACATCGAGGGCCAGCTTCAGCAGCAGGTCCGCGATCTGCGGGTTGCGGGCCATCACGGGACCGTGCATGTAGGTGCCGAACACCGTCTCGTTGTACGCGCCTTCGGTTCCGTCGCCCGTGCCGTTGCCCCGGCCGAGGATCGTGCGCGCGAACGGGCGGGCCGTCGGGCCGAGATGCGTGATGCCCTGGTGGTTCTCGAAGCCGGTCAGCTGCGGCAGCCCCAAGCGCGGGTCGATGTCGGCCAGTACGTCGCCGACGCACCGCTCGCCCTCGCCGCGCGTGGAGACCACGTCGATCAGACCGAGACCCGGCTCACGCTCGCCCAGGTCGTTGATGAACTCATGGCCGAGGATCTGGTACCCGGCGCAGACCGAGAAGATGATCGCGCCGTTGGACGCGGCCCGGCTGAGCCCGCCGTCGCGGCGCAGCCGCTCGGCCGCCAGCCGCTGCGGCCGGTCCTCGCCGCCGCCGATCAGATAGATGTCGCCGGAGGTGGGGACCGGCTGGTCGCTGCGTACGTCGATACGCATCACGTCCAGGCCGCGCTGCCGGGCCCGGCGCTCGATGACGAGGGCGTTGCCCTGGTCGCCGTAGGTGCTGAGCAGGTCCGGGTAGACCCAGACCAGACGCAGGCTGTTGTCGCTCATGCTCATGTCCTTTTCGGGTCCGCGGTCAGTTGCCGACGCGGCGGCGCAGGTCCTGGAAGGCGGTGTAGTTGGCGATCGCCTCGATCCGCCCGGGCGGGGCCAGCTGCACCGCCTCGTCGACGGACTCGCACACCCGGAAGTCCAGGCCCGCGACCTCGAGCCGGACCGCGAGGTCCAGCTTGCGGTCGCCGATGACGAAGATCGGGTGGCCGGCGAGCCGGGTGTAGTCGACGTCCCAGAGCCACGAGGTGTCCGTGCCGTCGGCGCCACGGGCGTTGACCGACAGGATGACCGGGGTCGGCGGCGGGTCGATCAGGGAGAACGTTTCGAGCCAGCCGGCCGGGTTCTTCGCCAGCAGCAGGCGCAGATCGCGGTTCAGGAAGGAGACGACGTCGTAGCGGCCGGCGACGGCCTGCACCGAGTACATGCGCTCCAGGGCGACCTGCGGCGGCACGCCGAAGCAGGCGGCGACCGCGGCGGATGTCGCGGCGTTCGCCTTGTTGGCACGGCCCGGCAGCTGGAGGTGGATCGGCCACGCCGATCCGTGCGGGTCCAGGACGTGGTCGCCGCTGAGCACCCAGCTCGGGGCGGGCCGGCGGAAGCCGCACTCGCCGCAGAACCAGTCGTCGCCGGGGCGCTGCATCACACCGCCGCAGGACGGGCAGGACCAGGCGTCGTCCTTCCACTCCTGGCCGGCGGCCACCCACACCACATTGGGCGACGATGACGCGGCCCACACGATCAGCGGGTCGTCGGCGTTGGCGATGACCATGGCCTTCGTACCGGCAAGGCCCTCACGCCACTTCTCGGCGAGCATCCGGGTCTCGGCCGCGCGGTCCAGCTGGTCGCGCGAGAGGTTGAGCAGCGCAATCGCCTTCGGGGTCACATCGCGGGCGACGCCGGCCAGGTACTTCTCGTCGACCTCGATCACACCGAACTTGGCGTCGGAGCCGCCGGCCAGTGCCGAAGTGATGCCGGCGGGCATATTGGCGCCGAGCGCGTTGGAGACGACAGGGCCGCTGGCCCGCAGAGCCTCGGCGATCAGCCGGGTCGTCGTGGTCTTGCCGTTGGTCGCCGACACGAGGACGACGTCCAGGTGCTGCGCCAGCCGCCCCAGCAGATCGGGGTCGAGCTTGAGCGCGACCCGGCCGCCGATCACTGATCCGCTGCCGCGTCCGGCGGCGCGCGACACCGCTGCCGCGGCCTTGCCTGCCGTCACGGCCAGCTTGGCGCGCGGCGTCAGGGGCTCCGAGTTGCCTGACATCGTCCTTGATCCTCCTTGCATCGGTCCGGCCCAGCCTATCGAGGTCCGGCCGGGCGCCCGTACGTCGGCACCGTCGGAAAACGTGGAGGTCACGCGGGACCGTACGCTTACGGCCATGCGAAACCGGCCGATCCCCGGCAGTTCCGGACTCGTGAGGGCCATGAGCCTGTTCGGAGATCCGGTGCTGCACGCCCCCTGCGAGAGCGTCAGCGACTTCTCCGCCGGGCTGAACAAGCTCATCGAGGACATGTTCGCGACGATGTACGCCGCCCAGGGGGTGGGCCTCGCGGCGAACCAGGTGGGGACGCCTCTGCGGGTGTTCGTCTACGACTGCCCGGACGACGAGGACGTCCGCCACCTCGGACACATCGTCAACCCCCGTCTGGTGGAGGCGGACGGGGTCGCGGTGCGCGGCCCGGAGGGCTGCCTCTCGCTGCCGGGCCTGGAGGCCGGGACGGAGCGCTATGACCGCGCGGTGGTGGAGGGCGTGACGTCGGACGGTGCGCCGGTGCGGGTGGAGGGCACCGGCTTCTTCGCGCGGTGCCTTCAGCACGAGTGCGACCACTTGGACGGGCTGGTCTACCCCGACCGCCTCAGGGGCTGGCGCCGCGCGAAGACACTGCGCGCGGCGCGCAGGGCAGCCTGGTAACCGGCGGACCCCTTCCCGGACTGGGGCTCCGCCCCGGGCCCCGCGCCTCAAACTCCCCCAGACTTCGTCCGGGGGACCCCACGAGGCTTGAATTTCCGCCGGACGGGCGGAAATTCAAGCCCGTCCGGCGATTGAGGACAACGCCCGAAGGGCGTGCGGGGGTGGCGGAGCCCCGGTCGACAAAGGCCCCCTAGAAGCCAGGGCCGCCCGCGCGGTCGCCCGCCGCCGCCAAGCGGCCCCAGAGCAGATCGGCCAGACTCCGCACCAACTCCGCGCGGGAGCAAGGACGTTCGCCGAGCCACCAGTCGCCCGCCGCGTGCATCATGCCGACGATGCCGTGGCCCCACACCCGCGCCAGCTGCTCGCTGCCGGGGCCCAGATCGACCCGGTCGTGGATCACCTTCGCCAGCTCCTCGCCGAGCCGGCGCAGCAGCGGCGCCGAGTGGCGGCCGACGTCGAAGCCCGCCTCCGACGGCTGGGCGTCCTCGGCCGGATGCATCAGGAAGCGGTAGACCTGCGGGCGTGCTTCGATCGCCGCGAGATACGTGTCGAGCGTGGCCTCGACCCGCTCGCGGCGATCCGCGGGCGCATCGACCGCCGCACGCAACGCGTCCAGCAGCGCGTCCGTGTGGCGCTTGGCGAGGGCCCGGTACAGGCCGCCCTTGTCGCCGAAGTGCCGGTACAGGATGGGCTTGGTGATGCCCGCCTCCGCGGCGATGGCGTTCATGGAGGCCTGTGGCCCGTCCCGGAGCACCACCCGGTCCGCCGCTTCGAGCAGCTCCCGGCGCCGCTGGTCGGCCGGCCTCTGCTGGCCCGCCGCCTGCTGTGTGGTCTCCATAGTTCTATCTCCCCACCCGAGCGATTGCGTGACGCCTGCGCAACGTAACACCCTGACCGCTGTTCCAGGTCAACCGGCCATGGCTGGTTGACACGCGCTACTTGCCGGTAACAGACTTCTGTTACCGCAAGTAACATGCAGGAAGTCACCGCAGTGCTGGAGGGAACATGGCCGAGTTCACGCTCGAACTCAACGACGACCAGAAGCAGGTCCGCGATTGGCTGAACGGCTTCGCCAAGGACGTGATCCGCCCGGCCGCCGCCGAGTGGGACGAGCGTGAGGAAACCCCCTGGCCGGTCATACAGGAAGCGGCCAAGGTGGGAATCTACTCCCTCGACTTCTACGCCCAGCAGTTCTTCGACCCGACCGGACTCGGCATCCCGATGGCGATGGAGGAGCTCTTCTGGGGCGACGCCGGGATCGCCCTCTCCATCGTCGGCACCGGGCTCGCGGCCGTCGGCGTCCTCGCGAACGGCACCGAGGAGCAGATCGGCACCTGGATCCCCCAGATGTACGGCGACGTGGACGACGTCAAGGTCGCGGCCTTCTGCTCCTCCGAGCCGGACGCGGGCTCCGACGTCGGGGCGATGCGCACCCGCGCGGTCTACGACGAGGCCAAGGACGAATGGGTGCTGAACGGCACCAAGACCTGGGCGACCAACGGTGGCATCGCGGGCGTCCATGTCGTGGTCGCCGTCGTCGACCCGGAGATCGGCTCCAAGGGGCACGCCTCCTTCATCGTCCCGCCGCAGACCCCCGGCCTCTCGCAGGGCCAGAAGTTCAAGAAGCACGGCATCCGCGCGTCCCACACCGCCGAGGTGGTCCTGGAGGATGTCCGCGTCCCCGGGCACTGCCTGCTCGGCGGCAAGGAGAAGCTCGACGAGCGTCTCGCCCGGGCGCGCGAGAGGGCCAAGGCGGGCGGCGAGCGCTTGAAGAACGCGGCCATGGCCACCTTCGAGGCGTCCCGCCCGGCCGTCGGCGCGATGGCGGTGGGCACCGCCCGCGCCGCGTACGAAGTCGCCCTCGACTACGCCACGACGCGCAGCCAGTTCGGCCGCCCGATCATCGACAACCAGGGCATCGCCTTCCAGCTGGCCGACATGCGCACCCAGATCGACGCCGCGCGGCTGCTGGTGTGGCGTGCCTCCTGGATGGCGGCGACGGGCAAGCCCTTCACCTCCGCCGAGGGCTCCATGTCCAAGCTGTACGCCTCCGAGACCGCGAAGAAGGTGACGGCGCAGGCCATCCAGATCCTGGGCGGCAACGGCTTCACCCGCGAGTACCCAGTGGAGCGCATGCATCGCGACGCCGCGATCTACACGATCTTCGAGGGCACCAGCGAGATCCAGCGCCTGGTGATCGCCAGAACCCTTTCGGGCATGCCGATTCGCTAGTTTCTGTCCCTAATTGCCGGAGTGGCCGGAATTGCCGGAGTGGCCGGACGGGCTTGATATCAAGCCCGTCCGGCGACTGCGCGCAGTCCGGTGATGACGAACCCGCAGCGAGGTCAGGCGGCGAGCAGCGCCTCGATCGCGGCGACGACCTCCGCGGCCTCAGGCTCCGTGGTCGGCCGGATCCGGGCCACGACCTGGCCGTCCTTGCCGATGAGGAACTTCTCGAAGTTCCACTGGATGTCGCCCGCCTCGCCGTCGGCGTCCGCGACCTTCGTCAGCTCCGCGTACAGCGGGTGCCGGTCGGCGCCGTTCACATCCGCCTTCTCCAGCATCGGGAAGGTCACGCCGTACGTCGCCGAGCAGAAGGACTGGATCTCCTCCGCGCTGCCCGGCTCCTGGCCCGCGAACTGGTTGCACGGCACGCCGAGGACGCTGAACCCCTGGTCGCCGTACTGCTTCTGCAGCCGCTCCAGACCGCCGTACTGCGGGGTCAGCCCGCACTTGGAGGCGACGTTCACCAGCAGGACGGCCTTGCCCTGGTAGTCGGCGAGCGAGGTGGGTTCACCGGCGAGCGTGCGCAGCGGGATGTCGTACAGGGTCATGGAAATCTCCTCAGTGACAGGCAATCGACGTTCATTGTGAACGCCAGGGACGGAAGAGACCTTCCTGCACGACCGATACGAGAAGATTGCCCTCCCGGTCGTAGATACGGCCGCGCGCCAGTCCCCGCCCGCCCGTCGCGATCGGCGACTCCTGGTCGTACAGGAACCACTCGTCCGCTCGGAAGGGCCGGTGGAACCACATCGCGTGGTCCAGCGAGGCCATGTCGAAGCCGCGCCTGCCCCACAGCGGCTCAACCGGGAGGCGGACGGCGTCGAGGAGCGTCATGTCGCTCGCGTATGTCAGCGCGCAGGTGTGCACCAGCGGGTCGTCGCCGAGGGGCCCGACCGCGCGCATCCACACCGCGCTGCGCGGGTCCGCATCCTTGATCTCCTCCGGGGTCCAGCGCAGTCGCTCGGCATAGCGGATGTCGAAGGGCTGGCGGCGGGCCATCCGCTCCAGCGCCTCGGGCAGCGAGCCCAGATGCTCACGGATCTCCGTGGTGACCGTGGGGAGGGTCTCGGGGTCCGGGAAGTCGAGACGCGGCGGCAGCTGGTGCTCGATGCTGCCCTCCTCCGGCCGGTGGAAGGAGGCGGTCAGATTGAAGATGGTCTTGCCCTGCTGCACCGCCGTGACCCGGCGGGTGGTGAATGACCGGCCGTCCCGCACGCGCTCGACCTGGTAGACGATCGGCACCCCGGGGATGCCCGGGCGCAGGAAGTACGCGTGCAGCGAGTGGACCGGGCGTTCGCCGTCGGTGGTGCGGCCGGCCGCGACCAGCGCCTGGCCCGCCACCTGCCCGCCGAAGACCCGTTGCAGGGACTCCTCCGGGCTGCGCCCGCGGAAGATATTGACCTCGATCTGCTCCAGGTCGAGCAGATCGACCAGGCGCTCGGCCGGGTTCGTCATCGGGTGTTCTCCTGTGTTCCCAGTGTCAGAGCTGGCCGACGTCGGTGACGCGCACAACTGCCCGGCCTTCCTCGTCGGAGGCCGCCAGATCGACCTCCGCGCTGATACCCCAGTCATGGTCGCCGTTCGGGTCGGCGAAGATCTGCCGGACGCGCCACAGTCCGTGCTGCGCGTCCTCCTCGATCAGCAGCAGCTTCGGGCCCCGCGCGTCGGGCCCGGTGCCCAGGTCCTCGTACTCGTCCCAGTACTTGTCCATCGCCTCGCCCCAGGCCTCCGCGTCCCAGCCGGACTCGGCGTCCAGCTCGCCGAGCTCGCGGACGTGGTCCAGTGCGGCCAGTTCGACCCGGCGGAACATGGCGTTTCGCACGAGCACCCGGAAGGCGCGGGCGTTCGCGGTGACCGGCTTGACCTGGTCGGCCTTCTCCTGGGCCTGCTCGGCGGTCTCGATCTCCGGGTTGGCGAGCTGCTCCCACTCGTCCAGCAGGCTGGAGTCGACCTGCCGCACCATTTCGCCGAGCCAGGCGATCAGGTCCTCGAGATCCTCGGACTTCAGGTCGTCCGGGATGGTGTGCTCCAGCGCCTTGTACGCGCTCGCGAGATAGCGCAGCACGATGCCCTCGGTGCGCGCGAGTTCGTACCAGGAGGTGAACTCTGTGAAGGTGAGGGCCCGTTCGTACATGTCACGGATGACGGACTTCGGAGAGACAGGGTGGTCACCGACCCACGGGTGCGACTTCTTGTAGACGTTGTACGCGTGCCAGAGCAGCTCTTCCAGCGGCTTGGGGTACGAGATGTCCTGGAGCCGCTCCATGCGCTCCTCGTACTCGATGCCGTCCGCCTTCATCTGGCCGACCGCCTCACCGCGCGCCTTGTTCTGCATGGCGGCGAGGATCTGGCGGGGGTCGTCGAGCGTCGACTCGACCACGGAGACCATGTCCAGGGCGTAGGACGGGGACTCCGGGTCGAGCAGGTCGAAGGCGGCGAGCGCGAACGTCGACAGCGGCTGGTTCAGCGCGAAGTCCTGCTGGAGGTCGACGGTGAGCCGGATGGTGCGGCCCTCGGCGTCGGGCTTGTTCAGCTGCTCAACCACGCCGCCGTCGAGAAGCGAGCGGTAGATGGCGATGGCCCGGCGGATATGGCGCAGCTGCGCCTTGCGCGGCTCGTGGTTGTCCTCGAGGAGGCTGCGCATCGCCTCGAAGGCGTTCCCGGGCCGGGCGATCACCGAGAGCAGCATGATGTTGGTGACCCTGAAGCGCGAGGTCAGCGGCTCCGGCTCGGAGCCGATCAGCTTCTCGAACGTGGTGTCCGACCAGGCGACGAAGCCCTCGGGAGCCTTCTTCCTGACCACCTTGCGGCGCTTCTTCGGGTCGTCGCCGGCCTTCGCGAGCGCCTTCTCGTTCTCGATGACGTGCTCGGGGGCCTGAGCGACCACAAAACCGGCGGTGTCGAATCCGGCCCGCCCGGCGCGACCGGCGATCTGATGGAACTCGCGGGCGCGGAGAGTACGTACGCGATTGCCGTCGTACTTGGTGAGAGCGGTGAACAGCACCGTGCGGATGGGGACGTTGACGCCGACGCCGAGCGTGTCGGTACCGCAGATGACCTTCAACAGGCCTGCCTGCGCGAGCTTTTCGACCAGACGGCGGTACTTGGGCAGCATGCCGGCGTGGTGTACGCCGATGCCATGGCGTACGTAACGGGACAGGTTCTGCCCGAACTTGGTGGTGAAGCGGAAGTTGCCGATCAGTTCGGCGATCTTGTCCTTCTCCTCGCGCGTGCACATGTTGATGCTCATCAGCGACTGCGCGCGCTCGACCGCCTGGGCCTGCGTGAAGTGCACGATGTAGACCGGCGCCTGCCTGGTTCCGAGCAGCTCGGTCAGCGTCTCCGTGATGGGCGTCGTGACGTACTCGTACGAGAGCGGGACGGGCCGGGTCGCGGACCGCACGACCGAGGTCTCGCGGCCGGTGCGGCGGGTCAGGTCCTTCTCGAACATGGAGACGTCGCCGAGCGTCGCCGACATCAGAATGAACTGTGCCTGCGGCAGCTCCAGCAGCGGGATCTGCCAGGCCCAGCCTCGGTCCGGCTCCGCGTAGAAGTGGAACTCGTCCATCACGACCTGGCCGACGTCGGCGTGCTTGCCGTCGCGCAGGGCGATGGAGGCCAGCACCTCGGCGGTGCAGCAGATGACCGGGGCGTCGGCGTTGACGGAGGCGTCGCCCGTCAGCATGCCCACGTTCTCGGTGCCGAAGAGCTTGCAGAGGTCGAAGAACTTCTCGGAGACCAGCGCCTTGATCGGCGCGGTGTAGAAGGTGACCTTGTCCTGGGCCAGAGCCGTGAAGTGCGCGCCCGCGGCGACGAGGCTCTTACCTGAGCCGGTGGGGGTCGAAAGGATCACATTTGCCCCGGAAACCACCTCGATCAGCGCCTCCTCCTGAGCCGGGTAGAGCGTGATGCCCTGGCCTTCGGCCCATGACGAGAAGGCTTCGAAGAGGGCATCGGGGTCGGCATCCGGCGGCAGCTGATCGATAAGGGTCACGCCCCCCATCTTGCCTGCCTTCACCCCCGATCAGGGAACCGGACGGAGACGACAAGATCACGGGGCGATACGCTGCCCTGTCAACTGGCTTCACCACAAGAGCAAATGGGGCGGGAACGCACATGATGGGACCGGCGCACTCTCTGTCCGGGGCGGCTGCCTGGCTGGGGGTGGGCGCGGCGACCGCTGCCGCCGGCCACTCGATGCCGTGGCCGGTCCTCGTTGTCGGAGCGCTTATCTGCGCGGGCGCGGCGCTCGCGCCGGATCTCGACCACAAGGCGGCGACGATCTCGCGGGCCTTCGGGCCCATCTCGCGCGGACTGTGCGAGGTCGTCGACAAGCTGTCGTACGCGGTCTACAAAGCGACGAAGAAACAGGGCGACAAGCGCAGGACCGGCGGCCACCGCACGCTCACCCACACCTGGCTGTGGGCGGTCCTGATCGGCGCGGGCACCTCCGCGCTGGCGATCACCGGCGGCCGCTGGGCGGTCCTCGTGATCCTCTTCATCCACCTGGTGCTCGCGGTCGAGGGCCTGCTGTGGCGGGCGGCGCGGGTCTCCAGCGACGTACTGGTGTGGCTGCTCGGCGCGACGAGCGCGTGGATCCTGGCGGGCGTCCTCGACAAGCCGGGCAACGGCGCGGACTGGCTGTTCACCGCCCCCGGCCAGGAGTATCTGTGGCTGGGCCTGCCGATCGTGCTGGGCGCGCTGGTGCACGACATCGGCGACGCGCTGACGGTCTCGGGCTGCCCGATACTGTGGCCGATCCCGGTGGGGCGCAAGCGCTGGTACCCGGTGGGGCCGCCCAAGGCGATGCGGTTCAGGGCGGGCAGCTGGGTAGAGCTGAAGGTGCTGATGCCGGTGTTCATGCTGCTCGGGGGAGTGGGCGGCGCGGCGGCCCTCGGATACCTCTGATCGGATACCTCTGAGGGGCGCCGCGCGCCTCACCGTGCCGGAACCGTCGCGCGCCTCACCCGTGCCAGGACCGCCACAGAGCCGCGTACGCGCCCTCGGCCGCCACCAGTTCGTCGTGGCTGCCCAGTTCGCTGATCCGGCCCTCCTCCACCACCGCGATCACATCCGCGTCGTGGGCCGTGTGCAGGCGGTGGGCGATGGCCACCACCGTGCGGCCGTCCAGGACCCGGGAGAGCGAGCGCTCCAGATGGCGGGCCGCGCGCGGGTCGAGCAGCGAGGTCGCCTCGTCCAGGACCAGCGTGTGCGGGTCCGCGAGGACCAGCCGGGCCAGGGCGATCTGCTGGGCCTGGGCCGGGGTGAGGGCGAGGCCGCCCGAGCCGACCTCGGTGTCCAGGCCGTCGTCCAGCGCCTGCGACCAGCCGTCCGCGTCGACCGCTCCGAGCGCGGCCCACAACTCCGCGTCCGACGCGCCCGTACGGGCCAGCAGCAGGTTGTCGCGCAGGGAGCCCACGAACACGTGGTGCTCCTGGTTGACCAGCGCCACATGCTCACGGACCCGCTCGGCGGGCATCTCGGCCAGTTCCGCGCCCCCGAGCGTGATCTGTCCCGCGCGCGGTGCGTAGATGCCCGCGAGCAGCCGCCCGAGCGTGGACTTGCCGGCGCCCGAAGGACCGACCAGGGCCAGCCGGGTGCCCGGTTCGACGTTCAGCGTCACCCGGTGCAGCACGTCGACGCCCTCGCGGTAGCCGAAGTGCACCGTGTCGGCGCGAACCTTGCGGCCATCGGGCACCACGCCCGGATCGCCGGCGTCCGGCTCGATGTCGCGTACGCCGACCAGCCGGGCGATCGACACCTGGGCGACCTGGAGCTCGTCGTACCAGCGCAGGATCAGGTTGACCGGGTCGACCAGCATCTGTGCGAGCAGGGCGCCCGTCGTCAGCTGCCCGACGCTGATCCAGCCCCGCAGCACGAAGACGCCGCCGATCAGCAGCACCGAGCAGAGGATCGTCACATGCGTCACGTTGATGACGGGAAAGAGCACCGACCGCAGATAGAGCGTGTAACGCTCCCACGCGGTCCACTCCTTGACCCGCTGCTCGGACAGCGCCACCCGGCGTCCGCCGAGGCGGTGGGCCTCCACCGTCCGCCCGGCGTCCACGGTCTCGGCCAGCATGGCGGCGACCGCCGCGTATCCGGCGGCCTCCGAGCGGTACGCGGAGGGCGCCCGCCTGAAGTACCAGCGGCAGCCGATCACCAGCGCCGGGACGGCGACGAGCACCGCGAGCGACAGCGGCGGCGCGGTCACCGTGAGCGCGCCGATGAGCAGGCCCGCCCAGACCACGCCGATCGCCAGCTGCGGCACGGCCTCGCGCATCGCATTGGCCAGCCGGTCGATGTCGGTGGTGATACGGGAGAGCAGATCACCCGTACCGGCCCGCTCAAGTACACCGGGCGGCAGCCCGACCGACCGCACGAGGAAGTCCTCGCGCAGGTCGGCCAGCATCTCCTCGCCGAGCATCGCCCCGCGCAGCCGCATCAGCCGTACGAACACGGTCTGCACGACCAGCGCGAGCGCGAACAGCGCGGCGGTGCACTCCAGATGGAGTTCGCGCGCCCCGTCCGCCAGGTCCTCGACGAGTCCGCCGAGCAGATACGGGCCGACCATCGAGGCGATCACCGCGACGGCGTTGACGGAGACGAGCAGCACGAAGGCCCTGCGGTGCCGCCGCAGCAGTTCGCTGACGTACGCCCGCACGGTCGCCGGGGTCCCGACGGGCAGGGTCGCCGCCGTCTCCGGGGCCGCCGGGTCGTACGCCGGTGGCGCCACGCCGATCATGCCGACTCCTCGATCTCTTCCAGTGCTTTCAGCGAGTCGGTGGCATCGATGCCACCGAGCTGCTCTTCCTCGGTCTCGCGGGTGACGACCGCGCGGTATTCGGCGTTGCCGTACAGCAGTTCGCGGTGCACGCCGACCGCCGCCACCTCGCCGTCGTGCACGAACACCACCCGGTCCGCACGGTCGAGCAGCAGCGGTGAGGAGGCGAACACGACCGTGGTGCGGCCGGCCCTCAGCTCCCTGACGCCCTGCGCGATCCGCGCCTCCGTGTGCGAGTCCACGGCCGATGTCGGCTCGTCCAGCACCAGCACCTCGGGGTCGGTCACCAACGAACGGGCCAGCGCGAGCCGTTGGCGCTGCCCGCCGGACAGCGAGCGGCCACGCTCGGTGATCCGCGTCCGCATCGGGTCGCCCGAGTCCTCCTCCGACGCCTGCGCGAGCGCGTCCAGTACGTCACCGCACTGCGCGGCCCGCAGCGCCGCCTCGGCACTCACCTCGCCCGAGGCCGGCACGTCCAGCAGCTCCCACAGCGTCCCGGAGAGCAGCACCGGGTCCTTGTCCTGTACGAGGACGCAGGTCCGCGCTCCATCGAGCGGCAGGTCGTCCAGCGCCACCCCGCCCAGCAGGACGGAGGGGCTCTTCTCCTCCTCGGCGGCATGACCGCCGAGCCGCTCGGCGAGCAGCCCGGCCGCGTCCGGGTCGCCGCACACGACGGCGGTGAACCGGCCCGCCGGGGCCAGCAGACCGGTGGCGGGGTCGTAGAGGTCCCCGGCCGGAAGGGCGGCATCGTCGAGGCCGCCGCGCTCGCCCTCGTACGAGGTCCGCTCCAGCGACAGCACCCGGGCCGCCCGCATTGCGGAGGGCCGCGCGAAGGAGTACGCCATGGCGATCTCCTCGAAGTGCCGCAGCGGGTACATCAGGAGTGTGACCGCGCTGAAGGCGGTGACCAGCTCGCCGACCTCGACCCGGCCGTCGCGGGCGAGCCCCGCGCCGTACCAGACCACCGTGATCAGCAGCAGACCCGGCAGCAGCACCTGGATCGCCGAGATGAGCGACCACATGCGGGCGCTGCGGACGGCTGCCCTGCGCACCTCCTGGGAGGCCTGGCGGTAGCGGCCGAGGAACAGTTCCTCGCCGCCGATGCCGCGCAGGACCCGAAGGCCCGCGACGGTGTCCGAGGCCAGTTCGGTGGCCTTGCCGGCCTTCTCGCGCTGGATGTCGGCGCGCCGGGTGGCCCGCGGGAGCAGCGGCAGTACGGCCAGGGCCAGCACCGGTACGCCGGCGGCGACCACGACGCCCAGTGCCGGTTCGTACAGGACCAGGCCGACGCAGATCAGGACCACCGTGATGGCGGCCGCGGCGAAGCGCGACACCGCCTCCACGAACCAGCCGATCTTCTCGACGTCGCCGGTGGAGACCGCTACCACCTCGCCGGCGGCGACCCGGCGGGTCAGCGCCGAGCCCAGTTCCGCCGTCTTGCGTGCCAGGAGCTGCTGGACACGTGCCGCGGCGGTGATCCAGTTGGTGACGGCGGTACGGTGCAGCATCGTGTCGCCCAAGGTGATCGCCACGCCGCACAGCGCGATGAGCGCGCCGGCGAGCGCGAGGCGGCCGCCGGAGCGGTCCACGACCGCCTGCACGGCCTGGCCGACGCCCAGCGGCAGCCCGGCGACACCGCAGAAGTGCAGCAGTCCCCAGGCCAGCGACTTCAGCTGGCCGCCCAGCTGATTCCGCCCCAGCCACAGCAGGAATCGCGGCCCTGACCTGGCATCGGCCACACCGGGGTCGGGATACGGAAGATCGCGAATCTGCATGACGTCCCAGGGCTCGAAGTGTGGCGGAAACCGTGCAAGGTTCGCCTTTTGGTGCCCCGTCCCGCAATCGGTTTTTGTGCGGCAGGACACACAACACGCCAAGATCGAACAACTCGCCCTGGTGCTTTGGACCCGCCGCACGCTTCACTCCTGACGCATGAGACGACGACAGATCATGTCCATGCTCGCCGGGCTGGCGCTGGCGGCCGGGTCGCTGCTCGGCGCCGGGCCCGCCACCGCGGCCGACGATCCTCCGGCGGAGTTCGGCAGCGACTGGCACGACCCGGTCACCGCCGTACCGCCCATCGGCCGGCCCGGTACGAAGTCCTGCCAAGTGACGCTCGCCGAGGCGCAGTTCCGCGATTTCACGCCGTACAAGGGGAGTTACACACCGCCGAAGGGGTGTGGCGACCGCTGGAGCAAGGTGGTGCTGCGGCTCGAAGGAAGCGTCAAGGGACGGCAGTACGACCGCCTGGGCTATCTCACGGTCGGCGGCGTGGAGATTCTGCGGACCTCCACCCCGCAGCCTTCGCCGGACGGCATCGCCTGGTCGGTGGAGAAGGACGTCACGCGCTACAGCGACACCCTGCGCGGGGCCCAGCCGGTCGAGATGCTCATCGGCAATGTCGTCAACGAGACGTACACAGGCATCTTCGATGTCACGGTCACGCTGACCTTCTACGCCGCCGGGCGCGGCGCGACGAGTGCGGCGATCGCCGACAAGGTGCTTGCGCTGGACGGTACTTCGCTCACCACACCGCGCAACTCCGAGCGGATCGTCGCCGAGGTGTACGCCACCGGATCGGGCGGCGGCTGCGAGGAGTACTGGTATCTGACCGTCCCTGACACTGCGCCGTACTCCTGCAAGGCCGCCGACGGCCCCTATCGCGAGGTGCAGATCAAGGTCGACGGGCAGCTCGCCGGAATCGCCGCCCCCTTCCCCACGGTGTGGACCGGCGGCTGGTCCAACCCCTTCCTCTGGTACGTGATCCCGGGGCCGCGGGCCTTCGACATCAAGCCCATCCAGTACGACCTCACGCCTTTCGCCGCCCGGCTCAACGACGGCAGGCCGCACCGCGTCGAGGTGTCCGTCGTCGGAGTCCCGGCCGGCCAGACCGGCTGGTCCACGCCCACCAACGTGCTGGTGTGGCAGGACGAGGGAAGCGAGGTCGTCACCGGCGCGCTGACCCGCCACGAGGAGAGCGCACCCGTCAACTCCACGACGTACACACCGGGTTCGGAACACCGGCTCGACACCAGGGGCGAACACCGGCTCACCGTCGCCGGTCACCTCGACACCTCGCACGGGCGGGTCGCCACAACCGTGAATCGCGCGCTCGCGGGCACCTCCGTCCACCGCTGGACCGAGGGCGAGAACCAGGACGCGCTCAAAGGGAGTTGGAGGGACGACGAGACCGTGACAACGGGGAGGCAGATCACGGCCACGCACCGGACGTACACGATGGACGGCGTCACCACGCTGGGCGCCGGGGACCGGCTGCGTACCGTCCTCACCCTGGGGGACAAGGCCGACACCGTCGTCACCCGGGGTGGGAAGAAGCTGACCTGGTCGCGGCTGGACGACGCGTACGCGGGCGATGCGACCTACACCGCCAATGTGCCGCGCGACCAGCGGCACGCGGTCGGCACGACGGCGGAGCGCTACCGACTGTACGGCTCCGAGGGCTGCTACGACCGCGCTCTGCGGACGGTCCAGGGGGTGGTGACCGAGGACAGGCGGCGCTGCTGAGGACGTCCAGCTCTGTAGCAAAGGACAAGTCGGCCCAGGCGAGTTGAGGTGGGCGGGGCCCGGCCTGTGCGGGCCGGGCCGCGCCTGCCCCGTCAGACCGTGGGCTTGACCGAGTCCACGCCGGGGCGGGACTTCTTCCACTCGCCCCGGGTGAAGTCCGGGATCTGCTGCGGCGCGCCCTTCGCCTTGATCGACGCATGGCTCAGCGGTACCGGAGCCGTCCAGGTAGCCGCGTCGTACACATCGAAATCGGGCACGAGACCCAGCTGCATGCACTGCATCAGCCGGAATATCATGATGTAGTCCATGCCGCCATGGCCGCCGGGCGGGTTGGAGTGCTCCTTCCACAGCCAGTGGTCCCAGTCGGCGTACTTCGCGAAATCGCCCCACTGGTCGTCGGTGTGGTCGGGCTCGATATAGATCCGCGACGGGTAGTCCTCGAAGACACCCTTCGTCCCGCCGAGGCTGTTGATCCGGCTGTAGGGATGTGGCGTCGACACATCGTGCTCCAGACGGATGACCCGTCCCTTCGCCGTCTGGACCAGGCTGATCGTACGGTCGCTCTCGATGTACGTCTCCTTCCAGCTCGGGTCGCCCGGCGGCATGGTGGCCTTCCGGTACTCGGCAAGACCCAGCGCGGGCGTACCGAAACTGGATATGTGTGTCACACGGTCACCGCGGTTGATGTCCATGTAGTTGGAGACCGGGCCGAAGCCGTGGTTCGGGTAGAGGTCGCCACGCAGCCGGGTGTGCCACAGCCGCCGCCAGGGACCTTCGTAGTAGCCCGGGTCGAACATCAGGCCGCGCAGATCGTGGTTGTACGCTCCCGCGCCGTGCAGCAGATCGCCGAACTTGCCGGCGTGCGCCATGCGCAGCACCCGCATCTCGTTCTTGCCGTAACAACAGTTCTCCAGCTGCAAGCAGTGCCGTCTGGTGCGCTCGGAGAGGTCGACCAGCTCCCACAGTTCGTCCAGGCGCATGGCGATCGGACACTCCACGCCGACGTGCTTGCCGTTCAGCATGGCGGTCTTGGCCATCTCGAAGTGGAAGTCCCAGGGCGTGGCCACATAGACGAAGTCGATGTCCCCCCGCTTGCACAGGTTCTCGTAGTCGTCCTCGCCGTTGGTGTAGACGGCCGGGGCGGGCTGGCCGGCCTTGACCACCTTGGCGGCCGCGCTCTCGGTCTTGGCCTTGACCGGGTCACAGAGGCCGACGACCTGGACTCCGGGGAGGGCGAGAAAGAGGTCGATCATGCTGCCGCCGCGGTTGCCGAGGCCGACGATCCCGACGCGTACGGTGCCGCGCCGCTCGAAGGGCACCCCGGCCATCGTGCTGCCCTTGCGGGCGGGCGCTTCGGCGGTCTCCGCTCCGGCCTGCGAGGCCGCCGCCTGCGCTGCCGCACCGGCCGTGCCGCTCTCCGCCGCCGCCGCGGGGCCGGTGCCGAGCGCGCCCAGGCCGAGCCCGGCGCCCGCCACACCGGCCGTGGTCCGCAGTACGGAGCGACGGCTCAGCGAGCCGTCGTCGCCCTCCGCCATACCGGGGTTCTGCTGTGCTGCGTCGTTCATCGAGCCTCCAGGAGACGTGTCGTTGAGCTGACGTTGCGCGGCGTGCTGCGGCTGGTTCAGTGAACCTCGGTAAGGACCTTGGTAGTTGGTGCTGCTGATGCGCAAGAGAACTTGTTTGGACTCTTGGTCCGAGCTCATGGACTCTTCTGCGCGACGTCGCCGGGGACCTGGGCCGGCGCAAGCGGAATGCCTTCAGCGCAGCGCCATGAGGCGAAAGCGCCGACTGGGGCGAGCTGAAGGTGAGTTGCGCCGACTCAGCAGCGCGGCCCCGGCCCGTCGACCAGGGTGGACAGCAGCCCGCCGAGCACCTCGCGCTGGTCGGCGGTCAGGGGAGCCAGGATGTCCTCAGCGGCCGCGCGGCGCGCGTCGCGCAGCGCCCTGAGCGTGGCGCGGCCGGTGTCGGTGAGCTCGATCCGGATCACCCGGCGGTTGGTCGGGTCGGGGGCGCGGCGGACGCGGCCACTGGCTTCCAGACCGTCCACCAGGCTCGTCACGGCGCGGGGGACCACCTCGAGGCGGGCGGCGAGATCGGCCATGCGCGGCGGCTCGTCGTAATGCGCGAGGGTGCGCAGCAGCCGGGACTGGGCGGGGGTGATCGCGATGTCGGCCGCCTCCAGCTGCAGCTTCTGGCTGCGGTGGAGCCGCCGGGTCAGCCGCAGCAACTGCTCGGCCAACAGGCCGTCGGGATCGGGGAGCCCTGAAGATGAGGACAGCATGTGGGAACAATATCAGGACCAGACTCATTGTGAAGATAGGTAACAATGAGCTATGCTCCTAAGCTGTTCCATCCCGTCGAACCCTGTCCAACCCGCCGAGCCCTTGTCGAAGGAGCCCATGCGCATCCACGCCGAGTCCACCTGGACACCACCCCCACGTGATCCGGAGCAGCCGCCCGCCCAGGTGCGACGGATCCTTCAGCTCTTCCGTCCCTACCGAGGCCGCCTCGCGGTGGTCGGCCTGCTTGTCGGCGCCGCGTCGCTCGTCTCGGTCGCTTCCCCCTTCATGCTGCGCGAGATCCTCGACACCGCGATCCCGCAGGGCCGCACCGGCCTGCTCAGCCTGCTCGCCCTCGGCATGATCCTCACCGCGGTGATGACCAGCGTCTTCGGCGTGCTCCAGACGCTGATCTCCACCACCGTCGGCCAGCGCGTCATGCACGATCTGCGCACCGCCGTCTATGCCCAGCTGCAGCGGATGCCGCTCGCCTTCTTCACCAGAACCCGCACCGGAGAGGTCCAGTCGCGCATCGCAAATGACATCGGCGGGATGCAGGCGACCGTGACCTCCACCGCGACCTCCCTGGTCTCCAACCTCACTGCGGTTGTCGCCACCGTCGTCGCGATGCTGGCGCTGGAGTGGCGGCTCACCGCCGTCTCGCTGCTCCTGCTGCCGCTGTTCGTCTGGATCAGCCGCCGCGTCGGCCGCGAGCGCAAGAAGATCACCACGCAGCGCCAGAAGCAGATGGCCGCCATGGCTGCCACCGTCACCGAGTCGCTCTCGGTCAGCGGCATCCTGCTCGGCCGCACGATGGGCCGCGCCGACTCGCTGACCAAGTCCTTCGCCGAGGAGTCCGAGCGCCTCGTCGACCTTGAAGTGCGCTCCAGCATGGCCGGGCGGTGGCGGATGTCCACCATCGGCATCGTCATGGCCGCCATGCCCGCCCTGATCTACTGGGCCGCGGGCCTCGCGCTCCAGTCCGGCGGGCCCCAGATATCGATCGGCACGCTCGTCGCGTTCGTCTCGCTCCAGCAGGGCCTGTTCCGCCCGGCCGTGAGCCTGCTCTCCACCGGAGTGCAGATGCAGACCTCGCTCGCCCTCTTCCAACGGATCTTCGAGTACCTCGACCTGCCGGTCGACATCACCGAGCCCGAAAAGCCGGTCCGGCTGGAGAAGATCAGCGGCGAAGTGCGGTTCCAGGACGTCGACTTCGCGTACGACAAAAAGCAGACGCGGCCGACCCTCGACGGCATCGATGTGACCGTGCCCGCGGGCGGCAGCCTCGCAGTCGTCGGGCCCACCGGCTCCGGCAAGTCCACGCTCAGCTATCTGGTGCCCCGGCTGTACGACGTCACCGGGGGCAGAGTCACCATCGACGGAGTCGACGTACAGGACCTCGACTTCGACACCCTCGCCCGGGCCGTGGGAGTCGTCTCCCAGGAGACGTATCTCTTCCATGCCTCCGTCGCCGAGAATCTGCGCTTCGCCAAGCCGGACGCCACCGAGGCGGAGATAGAGGCGGCCGCGCGCGCCGCGCAGATCCACGACCACATCGCGTCGCTGCCCGACGGCTACGACACCCTGGTCGGCGAGCGCGGCTACCGCTTCTCCGGCGGCGAGAAGCAGCGCCTCGCTATTGCCAGGACGATTCTGCGCGACCCGCCCGTCCTCATCCTCGACGAGGCGACCAGCGCCCTCGACACCCGTACCGAGCACGCGGTGCAGCGGGCGATCGACGCGCTCTCCGCGGGCCGGACCACCATCACCATCGCCCACCGGCTCTCCACCGTCAGGGACGCCGACCAGATCGTGGTCCTCGACGCGGGGCGAATAGCCGAGCGCGGCAGCCACGAGGAACTGCTCGACCGGGACGGCCGCTATGCCGCTCTGGTGCGCAGGGATGCGCAGTTGACCCCGGTCGCACCCTGACCGACCTCGCATCCGGTCGGGTACGGCATGATCGCCGCCCATGAGAGCTCTTCTTGGGGTGGACCTGCCCGGATACCGGCCCGTCGACCATGACGTATGGGCCAATGACGCCGGCGACGTGCTGTCGCTGCACTTCTTCGGGCTGCCGCCGGACCTGCCCGCGTCGCTCGACGACGGTCCCGCGGTGCGCGCCGCGCTCACCCGTCTGACCGCCGAGGCGGGCGGCGGCCTGATCGAGGCCTCGGTCAAGTCGCTGGGGCAGTTGCCCGCACAGCTGCCCGCACTGAAGCAGATACTGAAACTGCCGCTGCCGGGACAACCCAGCGGCCAGGCCTTCATCGGCAGCTTCACCGTGCCGCGCCTCAACTGCAGCACCGTGGTGAAGATCCAGGCGGCCGAGCGCGGCATGACGGGGATGCGCGAGGCCATGGTGATGGCCCAGGTGGGCCACGACAACTACTTCCGGCCACACCCGTACGCCCCCGAGGTGCAGGGCGGTCTGCCCTTCCACGCCGCCGACCACGCCCAATGGGACGCGCAGTTCCCCGATCACCCGCTGACCAGGGTGCGGCGCGCCCTCGACGCGCTCACCGAAGCGGTGCAGGTGGTACCGGAATTCGCTGCCCTGCCGCCCTTCAAGTCGTAGGGGCCGTGTCGCTGCGGGCCGGGTCCGGGGATCGGCGCATGCGCCGGGTTAGCGTGCCCGCATGATGAACGAACCCCCGCCGGCCCAGCCCGGGCGCAGGTTCCGCCTGACCCGCCGTGGCCGGCTGGTCCTGATCGTGAGCGCGGTCGTCGTCATCGCGGCGGCTGCGGTGCTGGTGCCGCTGCTGCTGCGGCCGGCCAAGGAGGAGGAGAAGAAGGCCTCGCTGCTGATCCCCGAGGGCTGGCGTGCCTCGCAGGTCTACGCGGCCGTCGACAAGGCCCTCGGCAAGCAGCCCGGCACCACCCGGAAGGCCGTCGGCACGGCGACGCTGAAGCTGCCCGCCGATGCCAAGGGCAACCCCGAGGGCTACCTCTTCCCCGCCACGTATCCCATCGACGACAAGACCACGCCGGCGAGCCTGCTCAGCTACATGGTCAACACGGCCAATCAGCGGTTCGGGGCCGACCACATCAGCAGCGGCGCACAGCGCAGCGGCGTGACGATCTATCAGACGGTGAACATCGCCAGCATCGTGCAGGCCGAGGCAGACACACCCCGGGACATGGGAAAGGTCGCCCGGGTCATCTACAACCGGCTCACCGACGGGATGCCGCTCCAGATGGACTCGACCCTGAACTACGCGCTGAATCGCAGCACTTTGGACACCACGGCCGCAGACACGAAGATCGACAGCCCCTACAACAGCTATGAACGCACGGGCCTTCCGCCCACCCCCATCGGCAACCCGGGGGAGCAGGCGATGCACGCGGCGATCAATCCGACGCCCGGGGACTGGCTCTACTTCGTCACCGTCGCGCCGGGGGACACCCGCTTCACCGCCAGTTATCGGGAGCACCTGCGCAACGTCGAGCAGTTCAACGCCAACCGCTCAAGCGCGAGCAGCGGCCGCTGACTGCCGTCACACCAGTGCCGCTTCGCCCTCCAGCAGCCGCATGATCTCGCGGACCGCGGCCCGCCCGGCGCGGTTGGCGCCGATCGTCGATGCCGAAGGCCCGTATCCGACAAGATGGATGCGTGCGTCCCGTACGGCACGAGTGCCATCGACCTGGATGCCGCCGCCCGGCTCGCGCAGCTTCAGTGGCGCGAGATGGTCGATCGCCGCGCGGAAACCGGTCGCCCACAGGATCACATCCGCCTCCACCGTCCGCCCGTCGTCCCAGGCCACTCCAGTCGGCGTGATCCGGTCGAACATCGGCTGCCGGTCCAGGACCCCCGACTCGCGGGCGCGCCGCACGGCGTCGTTGAGCGGCAGCCCGGTCACCGAGACCACGCTCTGCGGCGGCAGCCCGCGGCGTACGCGCTCCTCCACCATGGCCACCGCCGCCCGCCCGTAGTCCTCGTTGAACGGGCCCTCGCGGAAGACGGGCGGCCGCCGTGTCACCCAGGTGGTGTCCGCCGCCTCCTCCGCGATCTCCATCAGATGCTGGGTCCCCGAGGACCCGCCGCCGACCACCACCACGCGCTGCCCGGCGAACTCCTCCGGCCCGGGGTAGTTCACTGTGTGCAACTGCCGTCCCCGGAACGTCTCCTGGCCGGGGTAGCGCGGCCAGAACGGGCGGTCCCAGGTGCCGGTCGCATTGATCAGCGCCCGCGTCGACCAGGTCTCCTCCGAGGTCTCCACGAGCAGCCGCCCGCCCTCGCCCTCGTGTACCGCGGTGACGTCGACGGGCCGGTGGACGCGCAGCTCGAAGCGCTCCTCGTACGCCGAGAAGTACGCACCGATCACCTCGGAGGAGGGCCGCGCCTCGTCCGCGCCGGTCAGCTCCATGCCAGGCAGCGCGTGCATGCCGTGCACTTTGCCGTACGTCAGCGATGGCCAGCGGAACTGCCAGGCACCGCCCGCTCGCGGGGCGTGGTCGAGCACCACGAAGTCGCGGTCCGGAACCAGACCGGCGCGCCGCAGATGATAGGCGCCGGACAGGCCGGCCTGTCCGGCGCCGATGACGACCACGTCCACGTCCCGCGCCCCGAAGTTGTTCACGCTTCTACCAACCGCGCCGGGGCCGTGGATCTTCCCACGCACCTACAGGAAGTTGACTCCCTGCGCCAGGGGCAGGCTGTCCGAGTAGTTCACCGTGTTCGTCGCCCGGCGCATGTACGCCCGCCAGGCGTCCGAGCCCGACTCGCGCCCGCCGCCGGTCTCCTTCTCGCCGCCGAAGGCCCCGCCGATCTCTGCGCCCGAGGTGCCGATGTTCACATTGGCGATGCCACAGTCCGAGCCGTCGGAGGCCAGGAAGCGCTCCGCCTCCCGCTGGTCCTGCGTGAAGATGCTGGACGACAGGCCCTGCGGGACGCCGTTGTGAAGCGCGACCGCCTCCTCCAGGGTCCGGTAGGTGAGCACATAGAGGATCGGGGCGAAGGTCTCCCGGCGTACGACGGCCGTCTGCGCGGGCATCCGTACGACCGCGGGCCGCACATACGCCGCGTCGGGCGCCTGCTCCGCCAGCTGCCGGTCGCCGCCGGTGAGGATCTTCCCGCCGTCGGCCTCGGCCGCCGTCAGCGCCTCGGCCATCGCGTGGTGCGCCGTACCGGAGATCAGCGGGCCCACCAGGGTGGTTTCCTCGAACGGGTCGCCGACCGGCAGCTGCCCGTACGCGTGGACGACCTTCTCCAGCAGCTGCTCGGCGACGTCCTCGTGGACGATCAGCCGGCGCAGGGTGGTGCAGCGCTGGCCCGCGGTGCCCGCCGCGGAGAAGACGATCCCGCGCACCGCGAGGTCGAGGTCGGCGGACGGGGTGACGATCGCCGCGTTGTTGCCGCCCAGTTCGAGCAGACAGCGGCCGAAGCGGGCGGCCACCCGAGGGGCGACCTCGCGCCCCATCCGGACCGATCCGGTCGCGCTCACCAGCGCGACGCGCGCGTCGTCGACCAGCCGCTCGCCCGTCTGACGGCCGCCCAGGAGGAGCCGGTGCACGCCCGCGGGCGCACCGGTGTCGGCGGCGGCGCGGGCGAGCAGGGCGTCGCAGGCCAGAGCGGTCAGCGGAGTCAGCTCCGAGGGCTTCCAGACGACGGTGTCACCGCAGACCAGGGCGATCGCGGTGTTCCACGACCAGACGGCGACCGGGAAGTTGAAGGCCGAGATCACTCCGACCACGCCGAGGGGGTGCCAGCTCTCCGAGAGCCGGTGGCCCGGCCGCTCGGACGCCATGGTCCGCCCGTAGAGCTGCCGGGAGAGACCGACCGCGAAGTCACAGATGTCGATCATTTCCTGTACTTCGCCGAGCGCCTCGGAACGGATCTTGCCGGCCTCGATGGTGACCAGATCGGCGAGGTGCTCCTTGTGCTCGGTAAGCAGTTCGCCCAGCCGCTTCACCAGCGCCCCGCGCTGCGGCGCGGGTACCGTGCGCCACTGCCGGAAAGCCTCACCGGCCGCGCCGATCGCCGCGTCGGCCTGCTCGGGCGTGGTGGCGGGCAGCGTGAACAAAGTGGCGCCGGTAAGCGGCGTACGGGCGATGACGTCGCCGCCCGCGGGCAGCCCGGCGCCGCAGCGCAGCAGGCTCTCCCGGGCCCGGGCGCGCAGCGAGTCGTTGTCGGGAAGCGTGGTGCTGTTGCTGGTCAAGGCGTGTCCTTGGGGAGTCCGAGGGCCTGGCGGGCCTGCCGAAGTAAACTGTCCTGCTCAGCGGCGTAGAGGTCGAAGGGGTCGTGGACGGGGCGCTCCAGTACGCCGGAGAGCCACTGCTGGTCGTAGTGAGCGCCCAAGGCGGTGGAGTTCCTGGTGCCCTTGTCGGTGAGGTTCGACTGGAAGATCCCGGCGGCCGACCGGGGCAGGAAGTCCTCGTAGACGATGGGGTTGGCGCTCACCCAGTCGCCGTCGACGAGGCCCGCGAGATCCTGCGGCGGGGTGCGGCCGTCCCGGGGCCGGTCGCCTGTCGGCTCGTAGCGGAAGAACGCCTTTTCCTGGACGGCCAGTTGGCGTTCGGTGCGCGGGAAGCGGGTGGCCCAGACCTCGGCGGGCTCGCCGATCAGCTCGTCGTAGAGGGCTCGGCCCGCCCGGGTGAGCGCGATGCCGCGCGCCTCGACCTCGCCGAAGCGCACCCGCAGGGAACCTTCGCCGACGCTGCCGTCCGGCTCGCGGAAGCGGCGCGGCTCGGCCAGCGCGCGGAACGACGTCTGGCGCAGCAGCACATCTGGACCGTCCCAGTGCGGCGGCCCCTGGATCCGGTCGATCATCGTGATGCCGCGCTCGCCCATGCGCCGGTAGAGCTCGTCGATGTCGAGCACCCGCGGTGTGAGGTGGTTGATATGGGTGCTGCTGACGCCGCCGATGTCGGCGGCGACGGCGGAGACCCGTTCCAGCTCGGCGTACCAGGCACGGTCCACCGGCTCCGGGGACAGTTCGAAGGCGGCCACCGCCAGGGTGAGGAAGCGCTCCGCCTGCGGCTCGTCGAGGCCCTGTTCCCGCTCGGCGCGCGCTGCCAGGTCGATGAGCTCGGGCGGGAAGAGTTCACGCCGGCCCAGGAACGACTCGAGGCGGGCCTCCAGCCCGGCGTCGAAGAACCGGCGGTCGGCGGTGGTGAGCATGGAGGTGAAGACCCGGAAGGGGTTGCGTTCCAGCTCCTCGGCGTCGATGGGCCGGAACGCGGTGGAGACGACCGGGACCGCGCTGGCCGCGGCTTCACGGAGGTCGTAGAAGCCCACCGGCTCCATGCCCAGCGCGGCGAAGATCTGGGCGGCCTGGCGCATCTCGCGCGCCGTGCCGACGCGGATGGCGCCGTGCCGCTCCGCCGTGACGCGCTCGATGCCGCCGAGCCGTCCCGCGTCCCCGTCCTTGCCGATCACCTCGTCGTTGACCTGCGCCGACACCTCCAGAAGAGTGGTGTACGCGGGGACCTCCGTGCCGTACATGTCGGAGAGCCGACGGGCGAACGCGGCCCGTAGCCGCCAGGTGGGGATCACCGATTCCTCCTTCCGGTCCAGTGGGGACGGGGGTCAGATGATGTGGGCCTCGGGGCGGACGGCCGCGGCATGCCCCTCGAAGCGGGCCGCGGAGAGTGGTCCGACATCGATGAACGGCGTCCTGTCCAGATAGAGGTCGCGGACGATCTCGCCGACCGCGGGCGCCTGTAGAAACCCGTGCCCGGAGAAGCCGGTGGCATACAGGAAGCCGCTCACTTCCCCCGCCCGGCCGATCAGCGCATTGCGGTCGGGCGTCATCTCGTACAGCCCCGCCCAGCCGTTCTTCGCCTCCAGCCCCGCCAGCGTCGGCGCCCGCCGCAGCGCGCGCCTCGCGGAACGGCTCCAGCCACTCCCGGCTGAACTCCCGCCCGAAGCCCGGCTCCTGGCGCGGGTCGGAGAGGCCGAGGATCAGGCCGCCCGCACCGTCGTTATGGAAGTAGAGCGTCGAGGCGAAGTCGAGCGTGAAGGGGATCCGCGGCGGGGCGGGCGTCAGCGGACCGGTCAGGGCGATCTGCCGGCGCAGCGGGGTGACGGGGAGGTCCACCCCCGCCATCGCGCCGACGGCCGCCGACCAGGGGCCCGCGGCGCAGACCACCGCCCGGGTGCGCACCTTCCCCGATGTCGTCCGCACCGCCCGCACCTGTCCGCCGTCGACGTCGATTCCGGTGACGGTGGTGTGCGTACGGACCGTCACGCCGAGCCGCTGGGCCGCGCGCAGATAGCCGTTCACCGCCGCCTTCGGCAGTGCGTAGCCGTTTCGGCGGGGGAGTAGGCGGCCGCGACGATCGAGCGCGGTTCGAGGAAGGGGCAGAGTTCGTGCGCCGCGCGGGGCGTGATGATCCTGCTGGGGACGCGGAGTTCGTTCTGTACGCCTACGCCCTGCTGGAAGGTCGCCACCTCCGCCTCGCTGCCGAGGAGGAAGAGATAGCCGACGCTGTCTATCCCGATGTCGGCCCCCGGGCGGGTGGTGAACGCGCGCCAGGCCTCCAGGCTGCGCTGCCCCAGCCGGATGTTGAGCGGATCCGAGAACTGCGCGCGAATCCCGCCGATGGGCTTGCCCGACGAGCCGGACGCCGGCTCGTCGCGCTCCACCACCAGGACATCCCTGACCCCGGCCTCGGCCAGGTGGAAGGCGACGCTCGCCCCGACGACGCCACCGCCGACGATGACGACGTCCGCGGTCGCGGGAAGGGGAGCGGAGGGAGCGGAATCCGAACGGAGAGCACTGTGAACCATGAAAGAGCCGTCCCGTCTGCTCGATACATCCCGGTATGCATCCCGGTAGGGGGCGGTATGAGGCGGAGTCCGTGCGGTGAGAGCCATGGTGGACGCCGCCGACTCTTCGCGTCCATTGACAGTTTCAGCAGTCGATCTTTTAGATCCTCTCTATGGAACTGGGCGGAGTACATCTGCGCGCGCTGGTCGAACTCGCCCGCTGCGGCACGATGACCGCTGCCGCGGCAGCCCTCGGCTACACCCCCGGCGCGATCTCCCAGCAGATCGCCCAGCTGGAGCGGACCGCGGGCGCGCAACTGATACGGCGGGTCGGGCGCCGGGTCGAGCTCACGGACGCCGGGCACACCCTGGTCGTCCACGCCGGGCACATCCTGCGGGTCCAGGCCGAGGCGGCGGCCGCGATAGAGCGCACTCGCACGGAGATCGCGGCGCGGCTGCGGCTGGGAGTGTTCGGCACGGCGGCGGCCGCGTTCCTGCCGCCCGCCTTGCGCTGGCTCGGCGAGCATCACCCGGGCGTACGGGTGGTCAGCCAGGAGGTGGACGTCGACCAGGCGCATGCGGAGGTCTCCGCCGGGCGGGTCGACCTGGCCCTCGGACTGGACTACCCGGACGCCCCGCTCGCCCGGGACGAGGACTCTGAACTGGTACGGCTCCACTCCGAGCGGTTCTCCGTGGCTGTGCCGACGCCGGACGCGCCGCCGGCCGGGACGGCCTGGCGGCTGACCGAGCTGGCCGAGCGGGAGTGGATCCTGCCTGCTCCCGAGTCGTACTACGGACGTGCTGTGCGCACGGCCTGCCGCCGGGCCGGGTTCGAACCGCGCGTCGTCCACGAGGTCACCGACACCGCGACCTCACTGGCGATGGCCGGTGCGGGGCTCGGTCTGGCCCCGCTGACCGGGCTCATGCTGCGACTGCGCTCGGAGGGCATCGCCCCGGTCCCGCTCCACGACGTCGTCGAACGCCATGTGGTGGTGGCCGTACGGGCCGCGTCCCGCGGGCGGCCGTCGGTGGAGGTCCTGATCGAGGCGCTGCGCCGCGCGGCGACGACGGGTCACTGAAGGGCGACGGGGGGGCGCCCCCTACCGCCCGCCCGCGATCAGCAGCGGGGCGCCCCGTTACTTTCTTCGTGGCCCTGAAACGGGGCTCCTGGCCTCCGGGCCCGGCATGACTGTTGCCCCCTGTCGAAGCGATGACCTGGGGGGTGGTGTCACCGGGTCCGGGGCACCGTCTGACCGCTGATGAGAGGCCCGACCGTCACCCGGCCGAGCGCAACGCCCGGCCGTTGAAGGGTGGCAGGTCTGCGTAACGTGGATGCGCGCGCTCGGTGCCGGTGGGTGAGGCCGGGACGGAACGACCACCCTCGGGGGGTGCGGTGCTCGACACCGGTGAAATCGCGGTCTTCCTCGGCCTGGACGTCGGCAAGGGCGACCACCACGGCCACGGCCTGACAGCGGGCGGCAAGACCGTCTACGACAAGCGGCTGCCCAACAGCGAGCCGAAACTGCGGGCCGTGTTCGACAAGCTCACGGCCAGGTTCGGCCGCGTGCTGGTCATCGTGGACCAGCCCGCATCGATCGGCGCCCTGCCGCTCGCGGTGGCCCGGGACGCCGGCTGCCACGTGGCCTACCTGCCAGGGCTGGCGATGCGGCGGATCGCCGATTTGTATCCCGGTGAGGCAAAGACCGATGCCCGCGACGCGCACGTGATCGCGGACGCCGCCCGCACCATGCCTCACACCCTGCGGGCCCTGGAACTGGCCGACGAGACCGCGGCCCAGCTGACCGTCCTGACCGGCTTCGACCAGGACCTCGCCGCCGAGGCCACCCGCACCAGCAACCGGCTCCGCGGCCTGCTCACCCAGTTCCACCCGAGCCTGGAGCGAGTACTGGGGCCCCGCCTGGACCACCAGGCTGTGACGCACCTGCTGGAACGCTTCGGCTCGCCCGCCGCCCTGCGCAAGGCCGGACGCCGCAGGCTCGTGAACCTGATACGGCCCAAGGCCCCGCGCATGGCCGAACGCCTGGTCAACGACATCTTCGACGCGCTCGACGAACAGACCGTCGTCGTCCCGGGCACCACCACCCTGGACGTGGTGGTGCCCTCGCTGGCCCGCTCGCTCGCCGCCGTCCACGAACAACGACGCGCTCTGGAAGCCCAGATCAGCGAGCTGCTGGAGTCGCACCCTCTTTCCCAGGTCCTGACCTCGATGCCCGGAGTCGGTGTCAGGACCGCCGCCACCTTGCTGGTCACCATCGGCGACGGATCGTCCTTCCCGACCGCCGCCCACTTGGCCTCCTACGCCGGCCTTGCCCCGGCCACGAAGTCCTCCGGATCGTCCATCCACGGCGAACACGCCCCCAGAACAGGCAACCGACTCCTCAAACGCGCCATGTTCCTCTCCGCCTTCGCGGCCCTGCACGACCCCGCCTCCCGCAGCTACTACGACCGGCAGCGAGCCCGCGGCAAAACCCACACCCAAGCCCTCCTCCGGCTCGCCCGCCACCGCATCAGCGTCCTGTTCGCCATGCTCCGAGACGGAACCTTCTACGAGTCACGCACCCCGGAAGCGACCCCCGCATGACCCACGCAGGCTTGACGAAGGACATAGAGGCACCCCCCGGGGCCGATGCCGGGCGGCCGTTCGTCGCCGGGACGCCGAGCAGCGGGGAGAGGGAGAGCAGCAGAGCGGCGGGAAGGATGCGTTTCATCAGGGTTCGTGACTTTCTGGTGAGAGGAGGTGCAGGAGGCCGACGGCTGAGCGGCGGGCTCGTCGACGCCGAGTTCGGTGAGCAGCCGCGAGCGCAACGCGGCAAAGGCCGGATCGCCGACGGCACGCGGACGGTCCAGCGCGACCGGCGTCTCGTACGCGATGACGCCGTCCCGCATCACCAGCGCCCGGTCCGCGAGCAGCAGCGCCTCGCCCACGTCATGGGTGACCAGCAGCACCGCGCAGCCGCGGCGCTGCCACAATTCGGCGACCAGCTGCTGCGCCTTCAGCCTGGTCAGCGCGTCGAGCGCCCCGAACGGCTCGTCCAGCAGCAGCAGATCCGGCTCGCGCACCAGCGCCCGCGCCAGCGACGCGCGCTGGGCCTCGCCGCCCGAGAGCGTCTTGGGTCAGGCCCCGGAGCGATGGCCGAGCCCGACCTCCTCCAACGCGCTCTGGGCCACGGCCCTTTCCGGCTTGCCGGGAAGCCCGAGCCGTCCGCGATGAGCTCGCCCGCCGCGCGGGCGATGGTGCCGGGCGAGGCGAGCGTGTCCCGGTGCAGGACTCCGGTCGCGCTGAACACCTGCCACAGGGTGAGGAGCAGCAGCGGGCCAACGGTGCGCCGCAGCCAGCGCGGTACGGAGCGACGGCGCGATCCGGGGCCCGAGGCGGGACTAACCGGCTCCAGTTCCAGTTCGGGGGATTCGGGGGATGTCGAGTTCTGGGAAAAGAGCGATATATCCGGCGGGGCGTGACCGACGGTCATGGAGGCTCCACAGGCAGGGGGAGATGTGCCTCAGCCCCCGTACACGGCGCGACTACGCGGGCACGGGCTCGGCGAGGTGAGGCAGCAGAAACGAATGAGCGCGCGGGGAGGGCGCTGCAAACGAGGAGGAAGCTGAAAAGGCGTCAGCAGCCGCGACAACACGCGGCGGAAGCCACCCGCAGCAGGTCGATGTGACCGCGCGTGGTGAGCAGAGCTGTACGCAACGTGTCGCAGAACGTAGCGACCGGTTCCGGATCCGGTCAATGGCGTCTCGGTCCTCGGACGCGCGGTCTTGCGGAACGAACGAGATGATGGACCCATGCCCGGACCCTTCACCACCAGAATCCTGAACATCTCCACCGGCTCCGACGAGACGGTGACCGATCTGACCCGCGCCTGCGAGCAGTTTCTCCAGGAGACCGCGGGCGGCAGGGACGGCCTGCTCAATGTCTTCGTCCCGCATGCGACGGCCGGCATTGCCGTCATCGAGACCGGCGCGGGCAGCGACGACGACCTGCTCGCCACGCTGCACACGCTGCTGCCCGCCGACGACCGCTGGCAGCACCGGCACGGCAGCCCCGGCCACGGCAGGGACCATGTCCTGCCGGCCCTCGTCCCGCCGCACGCTACTCTGCCGGTGATCGGCGGCCGGCTGGAACTCGGCACCTGGCAGTCCGTCTGCCTCGTCGACACCAACCACGACAACCCTGACCGTCAGGTGCGGCTGAGCTTCCTCGGGTAGCGCGCCGGCGGGCCATGGAGCGCCCGAGTGCTGTGTTAGCCGATGCCGATACGCGTCTTCCAATAGCTTGCGGCGCCGATGATTTCCGTGCCGGACCCTGAAAGCACGCTGGCCAAAGAAGCTGTATCGCCCCACCCGCCGGGAGATCCGCAACCGAGCGGTTGGTCAGCTGAAGAAGACGAACCGCGGGAGCGGCCAAGGCCCTCTCCGAGGCCATGGCCGCCCGGTTCGAGGAGATCAAGCTCGATGCGGAGGGGGCGTGAAGGGCGGAGGTCAGCCGTTGAGGAGGCCGGCTTCGACGACGGCGCGGCCGAAGGGGCTCGCGAGTTCGGCGAGACGTTCGCAGTCGGCGTCACCCAGGGCAGCGTAGGCGGGAAGGGCCAGGCGGTCGGTGCGGTCCTCGATGTGCCGGCGCAGGCGTACGCCCTCCGGGCTCAGGGAGTCGCCGTCGAGGAGACCTCGCGTGCCCAGGCGCTCCTCGGTGTCGGCCCACTCCTCCTCGGGCCATGCGCGGCTTCCCTTGAGGAAGTCGACGGGAACCTCACCGGTGGCAGCGTGCAGAACCAGGGCCTCCAAGCCCCCCACGCCCTCGCTCAGCAAGCACGCGACATGGCCGTCTCCACGGAACTCCCGGAGCAGCGTCTGTGCGTGCCACAGCTGCAGTACCGGTTCCTCCGGCCAGGGCAGCGCGGCATGCGCGGCGAACAGCGGGCGGCCCTGCGCGTGTTCGCAGGCCGCGTCGGCGGCCCTGCGGGTCAGCGCCAGGACCTCGTCGAAAGCGGGGAGTTCGTGGATGCCGGCCCGTCGCAGGGCCTCGCTCGCGGCGGCGTGCCGCGCGTCCAGCACCTGCTGCGGCGTCACCGCGTCCCAGACCCCGTCGACCGCTTTCCGTACGAGACCGGGGTTGAAGTTGTAGAAGGTCGAGATGACCAGCTCAGCGGATGCTCGGCCGAAGGCGGCGCTCCGGGAGGCGAAGTACCCGGCGCGTCCGCTCAGTCCGAGGTCCGCGTACCGTCGCCTTCCCTCGGGGGCGAAGTAGATCATGCCGTGTACGGGCTCGAGTCGGCGCCAGGCTGTTCGCGCTGTCTTCACGGGGTCACCTCTTCTGAGAGTCGACAGAGTGCGTATTCGCTGTGGTTCCGGACTCGCCGTGCGCCCGCAGATGTTCGAGCAGCAGGCGGCTCAGCGTTTCGGGCGCCTCCTCGGGGACCCAGTGGCTGACGTCCTGGAGGGTCTCGAACCGGTACGGCCCGTTGACCCACTGCCCGGACTCCCGCGCGGCCGCCGGGCCGAACGCGCTGTCCTGGGTGCTCCAGACGTACAGCGTGGGCACCTCGATGACGCCGATCGCGCCGTCGGGGCGGCCGGCCCGGTACCAGTTCAGCGCCGCGGTGAGAGCACCCGGCTGGGAGAGGTGACGCACGTAGGCCTCAGCACTGGCCTGTGGGACCTTTCCGGCGTAAGTGGCGCGAAGCGCCTCGGCATCGCCTGCCAGCATGCGCTCTTCGGTCGCGGGCGTTTCACGCCAGGCGATCATGTACTGCGATCGTTCGTGCTGGTCCTTGTCGGTACGCAGGGTGGTGGCCAGAGCGCCGGGGTGCGGGGTCGAGACCACCGTCAGGGTACGTACGCGGTCGGGGTGGGTATCGGCGGTCCACCACGCCACCGCGCCTCCCCAGTCATGGCCGACCAGGTCGAACGACCCCCAGCCCAGTTCCTCCGTGATCGCGACCACATCGTCGACCAGGAAGTTCATGCGGTAGTCCGCGGGCCGCTCGGGGCGGGCCCCGGGAGAGTACCCACGCTGGTCGGGTGCCACCACCCGGTAGCCGTGCGCGGCCGAATCCGCGATCTGCCGTTGCCACACCAGCCGCGTCTGCGGGAAGCCGTGGAGCAGCAGCACCGGGCGGCCCTCGGGCGGACCCGCCACGGTCGCGTCGAACACGCCCGCAGCGGTGGAGATGCTCAGCTCGGTCACGATCCGCCCCTTCATACCGACTGGTCGGTCAGCCTTAAGCTGCGGAGGGGGATTGTCAAGGTGGAGAACACGCGCAGTTCCCGCAGCGGCAGCCGCGTGCCGCCCTCCCTCAGAGATCTATTGAACTTGACGTCGAATTCAACTATAAACATCGCGAGGCCGGCTCCCGCCACCCTGCGGCCGCCCAGACGAACCGGACCGACAGGAAGCAGTGAGGCGACATGAGGGAAGCAGTCATCGTTTCGACGGCACGGACGCCGATCGGGAAGGCCTACCGCGGCGCGTTCAATGACACCCAGGCGCAGGAACTTGCCGCCCATGCCCTCTCGCACGCGGTGCAGCGCGCCGGGCTCGAGGGAGGCGAGGTCGAAGATGTGATCTTCGGCTGCGCCATGCAGCAGGGGTCATCCGGTGGCAACGTCGCCCGCCAGGCCGCTCTCCGTGCCGGACTTCCGGACTCCGTGTCGGGGATGACGATCGACCGGCAATGCTCGTCGGGCCTGATGGCGATTGCGACGGCCGCCAAGCAGATCGTCGGCGACGGCATGCAGGTCGCTGTCGGCGGCGGTGTCGAGTCGGTCTCCCTGGTGCAGAACGAGCACATGAACACCCACCGCATGACGGATCCCTGGCTGGTCGAGCACAAGCCGAGTATCTACATGCCGATGTTGCAGACGGCGGAGATCGTCGCCGAACGCTACGCCGTGAGCCGGGAACGCCAGGACGAGTTCGCGCTGGTGTCACAGCAGCGCACTGCGGCGGCGCAAGCGGCCGGGCGGTTCGACCAGGAGATCGTCGCGCTCGACAGCGTCAAGAAGGTCCTGGACAAGCAGTCCGGGGAGGTGCGGGACGAGGCCGTGACCCTGACCCGGGACGAGGGCAACCGCGCGTCGACCACACTCGATGGCCTGGCAGGGTTGGCGCCGGTGCTGCCGGACGGTCAGGTGACCGCGCATTCCAGCGTGACGGCGGGCAACTCCTCGCAATTGTCGGACGGGGCTTCGGCGTCGGTGTTGATGGAGTCGAAGGAAGCCGAGCGCCGCGGACTGGAGCCGCTGGGCGTATACCGGGGTATGGCCGTTGCCGGTTGCGGGCCGGACGAGATGGGGATCGGTCCGGTGTTCGCAATTCCGAAACTGCTGAAGCAGCACGACCTCACCATCGACGACATCGGTCTGTGGGAACTCAACGAGGCGTTCGCTTCCCAGGCGCTGTACTGCCGTGACGAACTGAACATCGACCCGAAGCGGTTCAACGTCAATGGCGGCGGAATCTCGGTCGGCCATCCGTACGGAATGACCGGTGCCCGCCTGGTGGGGCACGCCCTGATCGAGGGCAAGCGCCGTGGCGTCCGATATGTAGTGATCTCGATGTGTGTCGGCGGCGGAATGGGCGCAGCCGGGCTGTTCGAGGTCGCTTAGTCCTCATGAGAATCGGCGGACCATGGCTGCCTCGCAACGGCCGGTGGGAAGCCGGCCGCGGTCGCATCGGCCGGTGGGAAGCCGGCCGCGAGAGAGGGTGTGGATACTGTGTCGAGCGTGGTGGAAAAGGCCCGAACCGCGGTCCTCGTGGACTTCGGCGGGGTCATCACCTCCAGTGTGTTGCGGGCGTTCACCGACTTCGGCGCCTCACTCGGCGGCGACCCGCGCCTGCCGCTGGACCTCCTCAGCCGGGACCAGCCATCGCGCACCCTCCTGGCCGACCATGAGTGCGGCCGTATCGACGCCGGAGCCTTCGAGCGAGGATTCGCCGAACGTCTCCGTGCCCACGGCGCCGACGTAGCCGCCGAGGGGCTCACGGCCCGGATGCAAGCCGGAATGTCGATCGACCAGGACATGCTCGCCCTGCTCGGTGATCTTCGCGTCGCCGGGTATCCCGTTGCGCTGGTATCCAATTCTTTCGGGACCGGAACCTACGATGGCGTCGACCTCGCCGCTGTGGCCGACGCGGTCGTCATCTCCGCCGAGGTCGGGATCCGCAAGCCCTCCCGGCGGATTTACGCGATCGCATGTGGACGACTCGGCGTCTCCCCCGAGGAGGCAGTCATGATCGACGATCTGCGGCAGAACCTCGACGGAGCGGCGCGGATCGGAATCGAGGGTGTGCTTCACACCGGTGCCGCCGACACCTGCCGCCAACTCGCCGAACGCTTCAGGATCACCGCCTGACCGATCGACCGATCGACGGGAGGTCGATCGACGGGAGACCGGTCGCGGGAGACCGGTCCGGGAGACCGGTCATACCCGGGATCGACACCGCCCGCGGGCCGAGCGGCGGTGCTCGCGCCCGCCCGGTGCGGTGCTCACGTACTTCGGTACCACCTCTGCCCGACCAGGCGGCCGGCGCCTGCACCCTCCTTCAAGTCCCGCCGCCGGCCGGATCCTTCCCGGATGAGCTGCCGTATGCGGTTCGTGACGGTGGCGTCGCCGTCGTCCACGGCGAGATGCCTGGGTGATACGCACCTCCCGGCATTTCCGACGTCGAATGGCTTGAAGTCGAGGTCGGATTCAATTCTACTGAGGGGCGAGGGGGAGACCCGCACTGCATCACCTGCTCACATCCCCGGAAGGCACCGTCCATGGCCAGTGTTCTCGACCCGGTCTGCCGCCACGCGGCTGCAACCCCCGACAACATCGCGCTGCGCGGCGTCGCGGAACATTGGACCTACCGGCAACTGCGCGACACGAGCGTTCGGTACGCGAGCGCCCTGGCCGCCGCAGGCCTGTCCCCGGGGGACCGGGTGCTGCTGGCGGCGCCGTCGGTGCCTGAGTTCGTGGTGGCTTACCTCGGGATCCAGGCCGCGGGCTGTGTCGTGGTGCCGGTCAACACGATGTCCACCCGGGCCGAAGCCGAATACGTCCTCGGCGACGCCGGGTGCGCGTTGGCGATCGCATGGCACGCCCTCGGCCCCGCCGTCGCCGAGGCGGCCGCGACGCTCAAGGTGCCCTCCTGGACGCTGTCCCCCGGCGCGACGGCCACCGATGCCGCCCCCGCCCCCGTCGTCGACCGGGACCGCGACGAGACCGCGGCCATCCTGTACACCTCGGGTACGACAGGGCGGCCGAAGGGTGCCCAGCTCACGGTCGGGAACCTGTTGTCCGCCGGGGAGATCGGCGCCGAGTGCAGCCGCGGATCGAGCGCCGACCGTACCGGCACCGGACTCCCGCTGTTCCATGTGTTCGGCCAGGCGTCGGTCATGATGGCGACCTTGACCGCGGGCGGCTCGATGTCGTTGCTGGCCCGATTCGACCCGGCGTCGATGCTGGAGATGCTGCGCCGCGACCGGCTCACCATCATGGCCGGCGTACCGACCATGTGGAACGCGATGCTGCACTCGGCGGGCGATGCGAACCCGGCGGACTTCGCCCAACTCCATATCGCCGTCTCCGGCGGCGCGTCGCTCCCCGGGGAGATCGCGCGGGCCTTCGAGGCCCGGTTCGGCTGCACCATCCTCGAAGGCTATGGGCTCACCGAGACCACCGCGTTCGGCACCTTCAACGACATCGACCGCGGCGGCAAGACCGGGTACACCGGCCGGGCGGTACCGCGGCTGCAGGTCCAGGTGCGTGACATCGACGGCAACGAGTGCCCGCCGGGTACGGTCGGCGAGATCCACATCAAGGGACCCACGGTGATGCGCGGCTACTTCAACCGCCCCGCGGACACCGCCGCGGTAATCTCGCCCGACGGCTGGTTCCGGACCGGCGACCTGGGCGACACCGACACGGACGGCGACCTGCGCATCGTCGACCGGATCAAGGACTTGATCATCCGCGGCGGATACAACGTCTACCCGAGTGAGGTCGAGGAAGTTCTCTACGAGCACCCGGACATCGTCGAGGCAGCGGTGATCGGCGTTCCCGACGACCACTACGGCGAGGAGGTCGCCGCGCTCGTCGCCGCCCGGCCCGGTTCGGAGCTCGGTGCCGCCGAGGTGTCGAGCTGGACACGAGAGCGACTGTCCGCCTACAAGGTCCCCCGCATCATCCGGTTCGTCGACGCGCTGCCCAAGGGCCCGAGCGGGAAGATCCTCAAGCGTTCCATCGACCGTACGGAGCTGATCCGCGACCCCGCGCTCGGCGACGTACCCGCCCGCCGGTACTGAACATCCGTTGCAGTCGGCCTCCGGCATCGTGGGTTCCTTCCCCGCGTTGAACGCACGGCCCCAGTCGGCGCTGCGCGAATGACCGCAGCAGATAACGGAGGAGTTGGCCAAGCACGACGCCGACCATCCCGAGGCACCGTCCGCGCCGTTCGCGGTCAATCTCATCGTGCACAAGACCAACTCACGCCTGGAGGAGGACCTCGCGACCGTCGTGGAGTTCAAGGTGCCGCGAGCGCCGCGCGCACCTGGCCGATTCATGACTCTGGCGTCGGATTCAAGTACCCTTTCGGCGATGGATACCACCGCGCCCGAGGAGAATTACAGCGAGAAGGCACCGCCGATGGCGCCCCTCTCGTCACTTCGCGAGCTGCCGACGACAAAGCGCGGAGCGCGGACACGCGCCGCTTTGGTGAAGGCCGCGCGGAAGGTGTTCGAGCGGGACGGCTACCTCGACACCCGCCTGGCCGACATCGCCAAAGAGGCCCAATGCGCGGCGGGATCCTTCTACACCTACTTCGCCAACAAGGAAGAGGTGCTTGCCGCCGTCTTGCTGGAGGCGCAGGAGGACATGATGCACCCCGGCATGGGCCGGGTGCAGGGTACCGACGAACCGTATGCGGTACTCGAGGCGAGCAATCGCGCGTATCTCGAGGCATATAGACGGAACGCGAAGCTGATGGCACTGCTTGAGCAGGTCGCACAAGTGGAGCCGGAGTTCCGTAGGTTCCGAAGCCGGCGCGCGGATGCCTTCATCCACCGCAACGCCCGCGGCATCGCCGACCTGCAGGCGCGGGGTGTCGCAGACCGTGAGGTCGATCCGATGATGGCCTCCCGTGCGCTGTCGGGCATGGTCAGCGTCATGGCCTACAGCGCCTTCGTGCGCGGCGAAGGGCAAGAGGAAGGTACGCCGGTGGACTTCGAGGAGCTCGTCTCCACGGTCACCCGGCTCTGGGCGAACGCCCTGCGGTTCCCCGGCCACCGCTGATCCGGCAGTAGCGCCGGCCGGGGCGGAGCCCGCCGTCTGCCGTTCGACGATCCTGGACTCCGGCGCCCGCACCGGCGACGGATCAGGTTGCGTGAGCCTTCACGCTCGGCCACCTCACTCACCACACCCTGGTGCCGCCGGGTTCCACTCTTATTCCCCTCTCCTCCACGGATGTGACGTCGCGCGCAGGCGGATGGGTAAGCCGACATGTCAGGGGCGGGGAACGGCACCTGGCCGTAGCCGTCGTCGAGGTTGCGCAGCCGTCGAACGTCAGCAGTTGCGACGACACGGCCGCCGGGCAGGGCCGTGTTCGGTGAGCTGCTCGTACCCCTGGGACAGTCGAAAGGGCAGCGATGCCCGCCTTGAATTCTTTGTCCGCAGTCCAGTGGGGCGAGGCGGCCTGCTCCGCGTGGTGATGCGCTCAGACAGTTGAACTTGACGTCAGATTCAATTATACAGGAGGCGGAGACCACGGTCACCTCATCTCGGGGGTCGTGGCCCGGCACCGCACGCCCCGCCACGGAGAGGTTCGCTGTGAACGTTGCACAAAGAGTTGCCATCGTCACCGGTGGCGGTGGCGGTGGCGGTGGCGGTGGCGGCATCGGCCGCGCGCTGGTCGCACGGCTCGCTCGCGAGGGTGCCCGGGTCGTCGTCGCCGACCTCGACGCGGACACCGCGCGGGCGGTATCGGCGTCAGTCAACGCCGACCATCCGGGAAGCACCGTGAGCGCGGGCGCGGACGTGTCGGACAAGGGCTCGGACTACGACCGGTGGCTGCGCGGGATGCGCCGCTACCAGAACTCCCTGCTGGCGCAGTCATGACCGGCGCGCCCGACGAACTCGTCCTCGCCGAACACCGCGGGCCCGTGCTGGTGCTCACGTTCAACCGGCCCGCCAAGCTGAACGCCTGGACCGACGAGCTCGAAAACCGCTACTTCACACTGCTCGACGCCGCCGAGGACGACCCGGACGTACGCGCCATCGTGGTCACCGGCGCGGGACGCGGATTCTGCGCCGGCGCCGACCTCCAGCGGCTGCAGGCGGCCGGCGAGGTCTCCGAGGCGGACAGGGCGCGGCGCCGGCCGCGCGACGTGCCGCTTTCCTTGCGCAAACCGCTGATCGGTGCGGTCAACGGGGTGGCCGCCGGCCTGGGCATGGTGGAGGCGCTCTACTGCGACATCCGCTTCGGCTCGCCCTCCGCCCGGTTCACCACGGCCTTCGCGCAGCGCGGGCTGATCGCCGAGTACGGGATCTCCTGGCTGTTGCCCCGGCTGGTGGGGCACAGCCGGGCAACGGACCTGTTGCTGTCGAGTCGCATGGTGGACGCCGAGGAGGCACTTCGTATCGGACTCCTCGACCACCTGGTCCCCACCGGCAGTGTGGTCGACGCAGCTGTCGCGTACGCCGCCGATCTGGCGAGGCGCTGCTCCCCGGCATCCATGGCCACCATCAAGAGCCAGCTGCGCAACGACGCGGACGGCACCTACGCCGATTCCGTGACCCGGGCGGAAGGCGTCATGCTCCAGGCCTTCCGCGGGGCCGACTTCGTCGAAGGCGTGGCCAGTCACCTCGACAAGCGCACACCGAGTTTTCCATCCCTACCCGTCAGGAGTTGAGATGTCCCTGTTCGACACGTCGGACCGCGCCAAGAAGTACCAGGCGGATCTGCTCGAGTTCATGGATTCGCACATCTACCCCGCTGAAGCGGTCTACGACGAGCAGATGCGCGCGTCGGGTGACCCGCACTTCCATCCGCCGATCATCGAGGACCTCAAGGTGGAGGCGCGCAAGCGCGGACTGTGGAACCTCTTCCACCCGCACGCGGAGTGGGGCCCGGGGCTGACGAATCTCGAGTACGCGCCGCTTGCGGAGATCATGGGGCGCAGCCACATCGCCTCCGAGGCGTGCAACTGCAACGCTCCCGACACCGGCAACATGGAGGTGCTCACACTCTTCGGCAGCGACGAGCACAAGGAGAAGTACCTCAAGCCCCTGCTCGACGGGACGATGGCCTCGGCCTTCGCGATGACCGAGCCGCGTGTCGCCAGCTCCGACGCCACCAATATCGAGTTGCGGATGGAGCGCGACGGCGACGAGTACGTGCTCAACGGCCGTAAGTGGTTCGCGTCCAATGCCCTGCACCGCAACTGCAAGGTGCTCATCGTCATGGGGAAGACGGATCCCACCGCTGCCCCGCACCGGCAGCAGTCGATGATGGTCGTCCCGATCGACGCCCCCGGGGTCACGGTGATGCGCGGGCTGCCGGTGTTCGGCTACCAGGACCGCGAGGGGCACGCCGAAATCGATTTCAGCGACGTACGGGTGCCGGCCAAGGATGTCCTCAAGGGCGAAGGGGAGGGCTTCGCGATCAGCCAGGCCCGGCTCGGGCCCGGTCGTATCCACCACTGCATGCGGGCGATCGGCGCGGCCGAGCGGGCGCTTGAGCTGATGTGCCGGCGCGCGCAGTCACGGGTGACATTCGGTAGTCCGGTTGCCGAACGGTCCAATGTCCAGGACTGGATAGCGGAAGCACGTATCGACATCGAGATGATCCGCCTCCTCACGCTCAAGGCCGCGTATCTGATGGACACGGTCGGGAACAAGGAAGCGCGCACCGAGATCGCGGCCATCAAGGTGGCCGCCCCGAACATCGCGTTGAAGATCGTCGACCGCGCGATCCAGGTGCACGGGGGAGCAGGAGTGACGGACGACTTCCCGTTGGCGATGATGTATGCGGGTCTGCGGACGTTGCGGCTGGCGGACGGTCCCGACGAGGTCCACAAGAGGGCCATCGCCAAACAGGAACTGCGGCAGTACCGCGACGTGGCCACGGCAGCGGTGAGCTGAGATGGCAGGACTCGATCTCACCGGTCGCACCGTCGTCGTCACCGGCGCCTCGCGCGGTATCGGGCTGGCGATCGCCCAGGCCATCGCCGCGGCCGGCGCAAACGTCGTCCTCACCTCCCGGTCCCAGGAGGCGGCGGACGCCGCCGCGGCCCAGGTCAAGGGCACAGCGGTCGGCGTCGGTGCGCACGCCGTCGACGAAGAGGCGGCTCAGCGCTGTGTGGATCTGACGCTTGAGCGCTTCGGAAGCCTGGACATCCTCGTCAACAACGCGGGGACCAACCCGGCCTTCGGGCCGGTCATCGACCAGGACCACGGTCGGTTCGCCAAGACCTTCGACGTGAACCTGTGGGCTCCCGTCCTGTGGACGGGGCTGGCCACGCGGGCCTGGATGGGCGAGCACGGCGGGGCGGTCGTCAACACCGCGTCGGTCGGCGGCATGGCCTTCGAGGCGAACATCGGGTTGTACAACGCCTCGAAGGCCGCACTGATCCATCTCACCAAGCAACTGGCCCTGGAACTCTCGCCGAAGGTTCGCGTCAACGCGGTGGCACCGGGTTTGGTGCGCACGAAGCTGGCCGAGGCGCTGTGGAAGGAGCACGAGCAGGCCCTGTCTGCCTCGACGGCGCTCGGGCGCATAGGGGAGCTTGCCGACATCGCCTCCGCGGTCGCCTTTCTCGTCTCGGACGCCGCGAGTTGGATCACCGGCGAGACCATCGTGATCGACGGCGGGCAACTCCTCGGTGACGCGCTCCCGTTCAGGCAAGGAGCCGGCATCGGTGTCTAGCGCGGACATCGTCGGAGTCGACGCCGGGGCGGTGAGCCGCTGGCTCGAGACCCTCGGCGTCGACTTCGCCGGGCCACTGACCTTCGACCGGATCGGGCTCGGTCAGTCGAATCTGACCTACTTGGTACGGGACCAGGACGGCCGCAGGTGGGTGCTGCGGCGCCCACCGCTGGGTCGCCTGTTGGCGTCGGCGCACGACGTGGCTCGCGAGGCGCGGATTCTGACCGCGCTGGAGGGCACCGCCGTCCCGACCCCACGGGTGCTCGGGCTGACCGCTGATCCCGCCGTGACCGACGTCCCACTGCTGCTCATGGAGTTCGTGGACGGCCAGGTCGTCGACACGATGCCGATCGCGCAGTCGTTGACGCCTGAGCGCCGCCGGGCGATCGGGATGTCCTTGCCGCGGACGCTGGCGAAGATCCACGCGGTCGATCTCGAGGCGACCGGGCTGACCGGACTGGCCAGCCACAAGCCGTATGCGCAGCGTCAGCTCAAGCGGTGGACGGGCCAGTGGGAGAAGTCCAGGACCCGCGAGCTGCCCGCCCTCGAGGACCTCACCCGGCGCCTTGTCGCCGCCGTCCCGGAGCAATGCGAACTGACGCTCGTACACGGCGATTTCCATCTGCGCAACGTCATCACCTCTTACGACAGCGGGGAGGTGACCGCGGCGCTCGACTGGGAGTTGTCGACGCTGGGGGATCCGTTGGCGGACATGGGCAGCCTGCTGGCGTACTGGCCGGAACCGGGAGAGGAGGAGACCGGGGGCGATTTCGCCGCCTCCGTCCTCGACGGCTTCCCGGACCGTGCCGAGCTCGCTCAGGTGTATCTGACCGAAACAGGCCGCGACCCGGCGGCACTGAAATTCTGGCATGTGCTGGGCCTGTGGAAGGTGGCTGTGATTGGTGAGGGCGTGATGAGGCGAGCGATCGATGAACCGAAGAACAAGAGCGCGACAGGCACGCCCACCGTGGAACGCATCGATGCGCTCGTGGACAACGCATGTCGAATCGCTGACGAAGCCGGGATCTGAGGAGGAGTGGTAACCGCCGATCACCGGTGCCGCGAAGGAGTACGGCTTCAAGGTTGTCGCCGTCAATCGCGCGCCGGTCCGGCGTGGGCCGGCGCCGGTCATTCTCAGGATCGGTGACCCCGAGGGTTCTGGGCATGGCACCTGTTTGTGGCGCGGGGGCGGTGGCCCACGGGCGTGCTGCGGAAGGATCGCGGCATGAGGCAACGACAGGCGGTGACGGTCGGGGTCGACCTTGCTGCGAGTGCACGGCGTACGGCTGTGTGCCGGGTGCTCTGGGGCGGCGTGGACGGCTTGGCGGCGGAGTTCGTCGTGCCCGAGGGGGATGAGGATCTGCTGGCGGTTGTCCGGGCGGCCGACAAGACCGGCCTCGACTGCCCTCTTGGCTGGCCGTCGAGCTTCGTGGCAACGGTCGTGGCCCACCACCGGGGCCTGCGGCTGCCGCCTCCCGTCAGGTTCGAGGAGCGTGCGGACGGGAGGCCCGGTCTGGATGCGCTGCGATTCAGGTTCACCGACGACCTCACATGGAAGGCGACCTCGATGCGGCCTCCGCTGTCGGTGTCCACCGATCTTCTGGGTGTCGTGGCGCTGCGAGCGGCTTATCTGCTGGATGCCCTCGCGGCGATCGGTGCCCCTGTGCCCCGGGACGGGTCGGGACCAATTGCCGAGGTCTACCCCGCTGCCGCACTGCGGCGGTGGGGGATCCGCCTTCCTGGTAGCTACAAGAGCGCCACGCCCGAAGCGCGTGCCGTCCGAGAGCACATCGTCGGCTCGGTCGAGGCGGGCTTGGGGTTGGCCCTCCCCGAGCCGGTGCGCGGGCAGTGTGTCGACAGCCACGACCATCTCGACGCGTTGGTCTGTGCCCTGGTTGCTCGCGCCGTCCTGGTCGGGGACACGCTGTGGCCGCGTTCTCCGGACGAGCGCGCGGCCGCTGGGCAGGAGGGCTGGATCCACCTGCCCGGTACGGATCTGGCGGCCCTCCGCCACTGACGGCTGAATTGGGGTTGCCCCAACGGAGTTTGGCGGACACCAACGCCGACCGTCAGGTGCGGCTGAGCTTCCTCGGCTGACGCGTGACCATGCGGGTCGGCGATCAGCGCAGGGGCAGCACCAGTTCGGACGGGTCGTCCTCCGGCGAGCCGAACGACACGTTGCTGCCCAGCGGTGTGCGACTGCCGTACAGCGGGTCCTTGGTATCCAGGACCAGAGCCAGCCGGTGTCCTGCGGGCAGGTCATAGGCGGTGGCGAAGAACGGGATGTCGAGGGGGAAGGCCCGCCCCGGCGTCCTGCCGGACCAGCTCTGCGGAGCGTGGGAGATCAGTTTCCCCACGCCGAGGGCGTTCACGTCGTAGAGGTAGCCGATCGCCGTGCCCTGCGGCGCGGATGCGGTGACGGTCGTGTGCAGCCGGACGGTTCCGCGGATGTGCTTCGTGGCCGCGTACGGCGCCGACTGCCATACGGCTCCGGCCCAGCGGGGCAGCAACGGGACCACGACGACGGGAGGCAGCTTGACGACCTGGTCGAGCAGCCCGGACAGTTCGGTGATGCCGCCGTCGGCGCCCGAGTTCGTACCGCCGACGACTGGCGTCTGCCATCCCGTCCCAGCCCTGCCGCTGCTCCAGGGCGCGCCGCTGTCGAGCGCACCGGTGCCGAAGGCGTTCGTTCTGCCGAGCTGCAGCCGCTCGGTCCGGGAACTGACGGCCTGCCAGGACGGATAGGTCTCGAGTGCGCCGCCCGGCCGCACTTCCAGCTCCACCGGCGGCCGAGGTGTGCCGCCGCTGCCCTTGAGGTGCTCGTCGAACCAGCTGAGCGCGCTCGCCCAGGTGGCGTTGTCCAGCCCGAGCAGGCCGGTGACCTCCTGCGTGGCATGGTCGCCGGGACGCAGCTCGATCCGTTTGGGTCCGGTCAGCTTCTGATAGAAGGCGGTGATCTGGCTGGGGTTGAAGATGCTGTCCCCCCATGCACTGGCGAGGAAGACGGCCGTGCCGTTGGCATTGATGCGGTCCACGTACGCGCCCGGGGACCTGGTCTGCGCCCATCTGATGACGTCGGGGGTGTCACGGTCGGCGAAGAGGTTGGCCAGCATCCGCCGGAACTCGGCGCTCTCGCGACCGACAGGCGCCCCTACGGCGGTGAGTGCCGCGGCGGCCTGCAGATGCCGGGTCTCGCCGCTGTACAGCGAGTCGACCAGGTCCCCCCAACCGCTCATCGCAGCCACCGCTTTGACCCGCGGGTCGGCGGCAGCTCCCATCAGGGTCAGGCCGCCGCCCAGGGAGAGACCGGTCATCCCAATCCGCCGCGGATCGGCCGGAGTCCGGGCGATGGTCCAGTCGATGACCGACGAGATGTCCGCCACGTCCTTGGGTCCCGCAACGTCGACCTCGCCTCCGGAGAGCCAGAAGCCGCGGACGGTGTAGGTGACCACGGCATACCCGCGTGCGGCGAGTTTCCTGCCCTGGAGGACGTACTCGAGGTCGTTCTGCCCCCAGCTGGCCGGCTGCACGATCGCCGGGTAGCGGCCGTGCGCGTCGGCGCCGGGTGTGCCGGGGGCGGGGGTGAACACGTTCGCCTTGAGGACGACACCGTCCTTCATCGGGATGTCGGCGAGGCGGAAGAGGGGTCCTGCCGTGGCGTGGGCTGCCGCGTGCTCCGGCCCCCGGGCCGCTGACGTGGGCGCCGCGGCGATTGTTCCGACGAGAGCGAGCGCCGCGGCGACGGCGGCACTGGTTGTCCGGACCCTGGCGCGGTGTCCGCCGTGGCGTTGCGTTCGTCTCACTGGGGCTCCATCTGGCTCGGACCGTCGTGCCACGGAGGCACCGCCCACCGGCGCGGTGATCGGAGCGTAGAGGTGCAGAACCAGCCGCGGTGAGACGATGATCAGCCAAATTACCCACGGGTAGGGGGAGGGGTCGGCGCCTGCTCGCATCCACGTCGCCGATCGCGCGATCCCATGCCTCCGACGCCCTTGGGCAGCGACTGTCCGTTGCCGCATGTTCAGAATTTGCGCGCCGTGCTACTCTTGATCCAAGTTGCAGTTGTGGTTCCCATAGACTTCAAGTGCCTTTGATGGCCTTATGCCGTCGGGCACTTTTGTATTTCCGGTGCTATTTTCCGGACGGGGTAATCATCGCGGCGACGCCGGGTTCGCGCAGTGCGGACCCCCGTGCACTGCCCCGAAGGAGATTTGATATGGCTACTGGCACTGTGAAGTGGTTCAACGCGGAAAAGGGCTTCGGCTTCATCGAGCAGGACGGCGGCGGCCCCGACGTCTTCGCCCACTACTCGAACATCGCCACCTCGGGCTTCCGTGAGCTCCAGGAGGGCCAGAAGGTTTCCTTCGACGTCACGCAGGGCCAGAAGGGCCCGCAGGCCGAGAACATCGTTCCCGCCTGACGCTGACGCGTACGACGCAGCTGGGGCCCGCACCGTGGGTGCGGGCCCCAGCTCGTTGCTGTGTGCAGGGTCCGCCCGCCGCCCGCACCCCGACTCCGGCCTGCCCCAGCCACCCATTCCGGTGGATTTCTGGAATTCTGACGCCAGGCGCCGCTATTTCCGCGCCGGTGCGGCCGGCTTCGTCCCAGTCTTTTATCCGGCTCGTTCTTGCAATTCATTCGGCCATTCCGCCGAGAATTCCTCGATACGTGCCATATCGAGGAAGGTTCTGCATGAACCGCTCAGTTCGCACGAACGACCGCTACTCCAGCCCCCGCAAGGGCGGCTCCGCCGGTTCCGACCGCGGCGCCCGGTTCCGCCCGCAGGGGCAGGGCCAGGGCCAGGGCCGCCCCGGCAACCGTTCCGGCGGATACGGGCGCCGTCCCTCCGCGCCGCAGGGCGAGTTCGCCCTGCCCGTCACCATCACCCCGGCCCTCCCCGCCGCTGCGACCTTCGGCGAACTGGACATGCCGGCCGAACTGCTGGAGATGCTCACCAGCCTCGGCATGAACGAGCCGTTTCCGATCCAGGCGGCGACGCTGCCGAACTCGTTGGCGGGCCGGGACGTTCTGGGCCGTGGGCGTACGGGGTCGGGCAAGACGCTTGCCTTCGGTCTGGCACTGCTGGTGCGCACCGCGGGCCGGCGTGCGGAGCCGCGTCAGCCGCTGGCTCTGGTGCTCGTCCCGACCCGGGAGCTGGCGCAGCAGGTGACCGACGCGCTGACCCCGTACGCCCGGTCGTTGAAGCTGCGGCTGGCGACGGTGGTCGGTGGGATGTCGATCGGCCGGCAGGCCGGTGCGCTGCGCTCCGGGGCCGAGGTCGTCGTTGCGACTCCGGGCCGGTTGAAGGACCTCATCGAGCGCAAGGACTGCCGTCTGGACCGGGTGGACATCACCGTGTTGGACGAGGCGGACCAGATGGCGGACATGGGCTTCATGCCGCAGGTCACCGAGCTGCTGGACCAGGTCCGCCCCGGCGGTCAGCGGATGCTGTTCTCGGCCACGTTGGACCGCAATGTCGACCTCCTGGTCCGCCGCTACCTGCACGATCCGGTGGTCCACTCCGTGGACCCCGCCGCGGGCGCGGTCACCACGATGGAGCATCACGTACTGCACGTCCAGGGTGCCGACAAGTACGCCACCACCACCGAGATCGCCGCCCGCGACGGGCGGGTGATCATGTTCCTGGACACCAAGCACGCGGTCGACGGGCTGACCAAGCATCTGCTGAACAGCGGCGTACGGGCCGCGGCACTGCACGGGGGTAAGTCCCAGCCCCAACGCACCCGCACGCTGGCCCAGTTCAAGACCGGTCATGTCACGGTGCTGGTCGCCACCAACGTCGCGGCCCGCGGTATCCATGTCGACAACCTTGACCTCGTCGTCAATGTCGACCCGCCCAGCGACCACAAGGACTACCTGCACCGAGGCGGACGCACCGCCCGCGCCGGTGAGTCCGGAAGCGTCGTCACGCTGGTCCTGCCCAACCAGCGCCGCGAGATGGCGCGCCTGATGGCCGCCGCCGGCATCACCCCGCAGATCGCCCAGGTGCGCTCCGGCGATGCCGAACTGAGCCGCATCACAGGCGCCCAGGCCCCCTCCGGCGTCCCAATCAGCGTCAGCGCGCCGGTCACGGAGCGCCCCAAGCGCGGCGGCGCCCCGTTCCGCGGCCGGGGCACCCGCCCGGGTCAGCCCGGCCGTTCTGGTGGCGAGTCCCGCCGGTCCGCCGAGGCCCGCCAGACCGCGGAGGCCCGCCGGGCCGCACGGGTCCGTCGGTCCGCATAGTCCTCGCGACTTCACTTCCGAGGAGCCGAGAGTGAGGCGCCGTCAGCGGATGAGCGTTGCTGCGACGGATGAAACCTCTACTCGGCGTGGCGTGCCGTCCAATGGGTGACTATTGGCTGGTTGTCACACGAAGGGCCCCATGGTGTAGCTCGAATGCGGAGCTCTCCAGTGGTGCGGAGGCGAAATCCGGCTAACGGTGAATCACGTCGCCCCTGCGATTCCATGAGCCGATGAAGTGTCGGCCGTCGCAGTCGCGGCGAAAGGAATGTGCCTCATGCGCTCTGCCCGCACCCTGTTCGCGTCGGCGGCCGTCTCCGCGGTCCTGGCGATCACCTCTCCCGCCGCATATGCGCTGGCCCTGGGCGAGGACCACGACAGTGGCTCCTCCTCCAGCGAGTACGGCCAAGAGTCCGAGAAGGGCGACAAGTCCGAGAAGGATGAGAAGTCCGAGAAGGACGAGAAGTCCGAGAAGGGCGACTACGACAAGTCTGAGAAGGGCGACAAGTCCGAGAAGGACGAGAAGTCTGACAAGGGCGACTACGACAAGTCCGACAAGGGCGACCACGACAAGTCCGAGAAGGGCGACCACGACAAGGGCGACCACGACAAGGGCGACTACGACAAGGGCGACCACGACAAGCCGAACGGTGGCGTGCACACCGGTGGCGGCGCCCTGGCCATGGCTCCTGCCGAGGGCGACGAGGACAGCTACGGCGACAAGTCCGAGAAGGGCGACAAGTCCGAGAAGGACGAGAAGTCCGAGAAGGGCGACTACGACAAGTCTGAGAAGGGCGACAAGTCCGAGAAGGACGAGAAGTCTGACAAGGACGAGAAGTCCGAGAAGGGCGACCACGACAAGGGCGACTACGACAAGGGCGACCACGGCAAGGGCGACTACGACAAGGGTGGCCACGACAAGCCGAACGGTGGCGTGCACACCGGTGGCGGCGCCCTGGCCATGGCTCCTGCCGAGGGCGACGAGGACAGCTACGGCGACAAGTCTGAGAAGGGCGACAAGTCCGAGAAGGACGAGAAGTCTGACAAGGACGAGAAGTCTGACAAGGACGAGAAGTCTGACAAGGACGAGAAGTCTGACAAGGACGAGAAGTCTGAGAAGGGCGACTGGGACAAGTCCGGCAAGGGCGACTGGGACAAGTCCGAGAAGGGCGACTACGACAAGGGTGACCACGACAAGCCGAACGGTGGCGTGCACACCGGTGGCGGCGCCCTGGCCATGTCCGGCGGGAGCCTGGGTGCCGGCGCGGTGCTGATGCTCGGTGGTCTCGGCGCAGGGGCGTACCAGCTGCGCCGCCGCAACTCGTCGGGTACTCCGGTGGCCTGATGGGGTCGAACCTGTAGCAGTTCGCTTGCCGTCGCGGCCGCCGCCCCTCCCGGGCGGTGGCCGCGGCGATTGCCCTTCCCGCACCGCAGCCTGTTCCATCGCCTGTCCGCGCCCTACTGACGCCTCGTACGCGAAAGGCATGCTCGCATGACCGCCCAGCAGCCTCCCGGTATCGCCCTCGCCTCCCGTCCCATCGGCCGTGCCCTGCTGTGGCCGGCTCTGGCGGTTGTGCTGGGTTTCCTCCTTATTTACAACTCCTTCGGCACCTCGCTGGGACTCAAGCCGCCGGCTCGCGCTGTGGCTTCCGCCCCCGCCGCGCCCGGGGCTGTCGCCCCTGCCGACGAACTGGTGCTGCCCCGGTCCGTCCCGACGCGGCTCTCGATCATGGAGATCGCCGTCGACGCGCCCTTCACAGCGTTGTCCATCGGCCCATCCGGACAGCTGGACGCACCACCAGCAGACGACAACAATCTGGTCGGCTGGTTCCAGGAGGGTGTCACACCCGGCGAGCGCGGCACCTCAATTGTCGCGGGCCACGTCGACACCAAGACCGGCCCTGCCGTATTCCTGCAGCTCAGCCTGCTCAAGCCCGGAAGCAAGGTCGACATCACCCGCGAAGACGGCACCGTCGCCACGTTCAAGGTCGACTCCGTCGAAACCTTCAGCAAGGCGCGCTTCCCCAATGAGCGGGTCTACGCCGACACCCCCTCCCCGCAGCTGCGTCTGATCACCTGCGGAGGCGACTACGACAAGAAGGCGAAGGACTACACGGACAACGTGGTGGTGTTCGCCCACCTCGACTCCACCAAACGCGCCTGAACCGCTGCCCCGGAGCATCGCTTCAGAGCAGCTGGGCGTACTCGCGGAACTCCCAGTCGGTGACATGCCGCCCAAAGCGGGCCAGCTCGTCGCGCTTGAAGATCAGGAAGGCGTCGACAAAGGGTTTGCCAAGCACTTCGGTGAGTTCGTGGTCGCCTTCGAGAGCGTCGAGGGCTTCGCCGAGACTTGTCGGCAGCTTGGGGGCGCCGGTCGGATCGTAGCCGTAGCCGCCGGTCGGGGCGGGTGGCTCGGCCCCGGACCGGATGCCCAGCTGGACGGCGGCGACCAGGCCGGCGATGGCGAGGTAGGGGTTGGCGGTGGCGTCGCCGAGGCGCATTTCCAGGCGGGCGGCGCTGCCGCGCTCGGGCGGGATCCGCACCATGGCACCGCGGTGGTCCAGTCCCCAGTCGATCAGCCAGGGCGCAGTGGTGTCGGGGCCGAAGCGCTTGTAGGAGTTGATCGTGGGGTTGAACAGTGCTGCGAGTGCGGGGGCGTGGGCGAGCAGACCGGCGATGGCGTGGCGGGCTGTGTCGGACAGTCCGAAGGGCTGTCCGGGCGCGTCGAAGACGTTGCGTCCTTCCGGGTCGACCACGGAGATGTGCAGATGGAAGCCGGAACCGCCCCCGTCATTGAGGGGTTTCGCCATGAAGGTCGCCAACCGGCCCTCGGCGCGGGCGAGTTCCTTGACAGCGGCCTTGAAGCGGAAGGCCCGGTCGGCGGCGTCCAGGGCCTCGGAGTGGTCGAGGTTGATCTCGAACTGCCCGCTGTCGTACTCCCGGTTGCCGCCGCTGACGCCGATGCCGAGGTCGTGCAGGTGGCGCAGCGTCCGCAACAGGTGTCCGTCCGGGTCGCCCTTGCGCCCGACGGTGTAGACATTGCCGGGGGTGGCGGCGTAGCGGCGCCAGCCGGTGGGGGAGTCCGGGGCGGGGTCGAGCAAGACGTATTCCAGCTCGGGGCCGATGACAGCCGTGAGCCCGCTCTCGGCCAGCTGTCCGGTGACCCGGCGCAACAGGTCGCGGGGTGATTCCGGGGCGGGCAGGCCGGTCTCGGGGTCGCGGGCGTCGCCGATGCACCAGGCCACCCCGGGTTCCCAGGGGAGTGGGACAAGGGTGCTCAGGTCGGGTCGTACGGCGATGTCGGGCATTCCGGCGTCCAGCCCGCCAGGGATGTCGGAGTGGTCGCCCAGAGCGCCGGTGTGGTAGATCGCGCGGCAGAAGGCCAGGCCGTGGCCGGTCGCATTGGGCAGGTGGTGGAGCAGGATGTCCCGGCCGCGGTCGGAACCCATGAGGTCGGGGTAGACGATGCGCACGACGTCAATGCCCTGGGCGGCGAGCGCCTCGATCTTCTGCTGGATCTGTCCGGACTGATCAGTGCTCACCGTCGGTCTCCTGGGGGTACGGGCAAGGCGTGGCGGTACGTGTGGAACCCGTATCACCATGGTGCACATGCGATCTGTGCCTTGGGCGGACTGCGGAAGGCCGCCGATATTCGTTTGAATCCAAACGATGCGACAGGGCGGCTTCGCCGCAAGAGTCCGCCTGCAAATCGCCTGTGCGTCGAGGGGGATCGGCGCCTGCGGAGCCCGCGCAAAAAAGGGGTGGGGGCGTAAGGTTTGGGGGCAAACGAACGAGGTGGGACGGCGTGCGAGCCACCCCCACCCCGACCGAGGGGGAGACCGTGTCCGGCCGCCGATCCATCATCGAGACCGAGAAGGCCGTCCAGGCGAAGCTCGGCGACTTCCGGCTGCAGCGGGAACAGATGGCGGCCGTCGCCAACATCCACCGTGCGGCAGCCGCCGTCCGGCAGCACCTGGAGAACTCGGTGCTGCGCCCCGCCGAGCTGACCTGGACGGGCTTCGTGGTGCTGTGGGTGCTGTGGATCTGGGGCGAGACGGAGACCCGCCATGTGGCCGAGGAGGCGGGAATCACCAAAGGCACCCTCACCGGCGTCGCCCGGACCCTGGAGTCGAGGGGCCTGGTTTCTCGAGCGCCCTATCCCGAGGACGGCCGACGGGTGCTGCTCGCGCTGACCCAGGAAGGGGAGGCACTCATGGAGAGGCTCTTCCCGGCGTTCAATGAGGAGGAGGCCTTCGTGGCCTCGCGGCTCAGTGCCGAGGAGTGCCTGCGACTCGCGGACGGGCTGCGGGCCATCGTCGCCCAGCTCGAGGAGCGCGGGGAGGAGCGGCGCCAGGAGTTGCTGGGCGGGGCGGAGCCCGCGCCGAGGCGCTCTGGCCGGCGGCCTCGGGCCTGAACCTCCATCGGCTTCTCGGCGCCTTTGGGTACATCTGGGTGGACAAGGCTTCGCCATCGCACGCGGCTTCCACCAGGGCTACCCGAAGAAGCTCGGCTCGATCCACAGGACGCGTCCCCATCCGTACGGGCCCGCGCCGCGGATCGAGGCCGGCTCGTCCTTCGGGGCCACTCTCGCCGCCGCCGCCGGCGGCCGGCCGAGGCGGTTGTGACACTTCGGGAGCCGGCCGTGGGCAACGGCTTCGTGAACGGCCATCCGATGGCCCATCACCGCTGGCTGCCGTCGATCGAGAAGGGCAAGGGCCTGGCGCTGGACGAGCTGATCGAGACCCGTGCGGCGTCCTTCGAGGCGGACCAGGCATGGGCTGCCGACGCGGACCTGACACTCTTTGAAGCTCCGACCGAAGAGCCGGCCCGGTTGGAGGTGCGGGAGCTGATCGGCGCTTACTGCCGACAGGGGGGAGTGTGCTCTGGGACGGCGGCACGGGTGGCTGCTCACACGGGTGAGTCCCGCAGGTCCGTGGTGAAGGCACGGTCGCCGTCGGGGAAGGGCTGCTCGGCCCAGATGGTCTTGCCACGGTCGTGGTGGCGGGTGCCCCAGAGCTGGGCGACCTGCGCGACCATGAACAGCCCGCGTCCTCCTTCGTCGGTGTCCAGCGCGCGCCGGACGTGGGGGGAGGTGCTGCTGCCGTCGGAGACCTCGCAGACCAGGTTGCGGTCGCGGATCAGCCGCAACCGGATCGGCGGAGTTCCGTAGTGGATGGCGTTGGTGACCAGTTCGCTGACCACCAGTTCTGTGGTGAACTCCAGCTCCTCCAGGCCCCAGTCGGCCAGCTTGCGGGCCGCGAGCGTGCGGGCCCGGCCCACGACCTCGGGTTCGGGCGGCAGTTCCCAGGTGACGTGATGGTCCGGATCCAGTTCGCGTACACGTACCGCCAGGAGTGCCACGTCGTCGTTCGGGCGGTACGGCATCAGTCGGCCGATCACCGTGTCGCAGACATCATCGAGCCCGTGTCCGGGACGGGACAGACCGGCAAGCGGGGCGAGTTGGGCGTCGGACAATGCCTCGCGCAGTCGTCCGATACCCACATCGATGCTCTGGTCCCGCGACTTCACCAGACCGTCGGAGTACAGCACGAGCAGATCCCTGTCGGTCAGAGTTATCTCGCCGCTCTCGAACGGAGCTCCGCCGAGCCCGAGAGGAGGTCCGCCGGGCAGATCGAGAACCTCGACCTTGCCGTCAGCCGTCGCCAGAGCGGGCGGCGGATGACCCGCCCGTGCCACCACGCACAGCCGTGAGATCGGATCGAAGACCGCGAACACACACGTCGTGCCGGCGGCCTTGCCCGTAAGCCCCTCGACGTGCTCGTCCTGGAACCGGCTGACCTGGTCGTCGAGATGCGTAAGCACCTCCGCGGGCGACAGATCGAGGTCCGCGAGCGTCCGTACCGCGGTACGCAACCGCCCCATGGTTACCGCCGAGTGCAGGCCGTGCCCCTTCACATCCCCTACCACCAGCGCTACCCGCGCGCCCGACAGCGGGATCACGTCGAACCAGGCACCCCCCGGCACCGTATGGCCACTCGCCGGCAGGTAGCGGGACACCGCCTCCACGGCGCCGACCACCGGCATACGCTGGGGCAGCAGGCTGCGTTGGAGCGCCAAAGCCGTCGCCCGCTCCCGGGTGTACCGGCGTGCGTTGTCGATGCAGACGGCAGCACGCGCCACGATTTCCTCGGACAGCAGAACATCGTCCGTCTCGAACCCGTGGGCGCGCCTGCAGCGGATGAAGACCACCGCGCCGAGTACGGCACCGCGTGCGGACATCGGCACCAGCAGCCACGAGTGGACTCCGTGTTCATGGATCAGCGCGGCACGCCGGGGATCGACCGGAGCGAGCTCGGTGGCCAGTTGCTCCCCTGTCAGCAGGAGGGGCTCGCCGCTCGTCATGGCTCCGGCGAACAGGGATCCCACTCCCGAAGCGAAAGGGTCGACATCGCCGGTCGCGACCACCGGGTCCGCCGACGCCCCGGCGGGTGGGGAGCTCGCCGCACGGCGCAGCGGCACGGCCTCGCCGACGGGTTCGGCCACCGGGTCTTCGCCGCCGAAGACCGGGTCCAGCAGGTTGACGTAGGCGTGGTCGGCGAACTGCGGGACGGCCACATCAACGAGTTCCTGCGCGGTCCGCAGCACGTCCAGGGTGCTGCCGATGCGCGTACTCGCATCGTTCACCAGCGCCAACCGCTCCCGTGCCCTGGCCCGTTCCGTCGTATCGGCCACCGCGTGCGCCAGCGCGATCACCTCCCCGGACCGGCTCCGGAGCGGAAGGATGGACTCGGACCAGACGTGCTCACGGTCGGGGTCGTCGGGTGTGCGGCCACGCACCTCCGTCTGGATCTGAGCCTCACCGCTCTCCAGAACCTGCCGCTGCCGGGCCTCGAGTGCCGCCATGTCCAGCAGCCCGGGAGGCGCCACCTCGGACATCGTGCGCCCGGTGAACTCTGTGGCCACGAATCCCGTGGTGCGACGCTGCGCATCGTTCTGCGCCACGAAGCGCAACTGCCTGTCGAAGACATCGATGAGGAAGGGCGATTCGGTGAACAGTCCCCTCAGGAGCGCGTCGCCGAGTTCCTGCCGTCTCGTTGCCTCGGCATCCGTCACCCGGATCAGCCACTGCCGGTCACCGGGTGTGGACTCCAGGGGACGTGCCTGCAACGCGACCACGACTCCGTGCCCGCGCCGGTGCCGCAGGACCGCCTGCCCCAGCTGGATGACTTCATCCAGCCCACACCGTGCTACGAGTCCGGCGGCGTCCGAGCGGTTGTGCAGCAGATCAGTCCCACGCCACCCCTGGACCTCCTGGGCCGTGTAGCCGAGCAGGCGCTCCGCCCCCGGGCTCCAGCTCAGCAGCACACCATGCACATCCAGGACGGCATAGGCATCGTCGTCTGGTTCCGACAGCACGCCGGAAGCGTCGTGGAATACGGGGTCGTGCATTGCTCCGCCCCACTTCTTGATCTGTGGCAGGCGCTCACTTCTCCGGGTCCTGGCGTAATTATCTCTTTGGTCAACTTCTGGTGCAGCCTGCTCGGAGGGGGCGGGCCTGGGGGCTACCGGCGGCGTGTTTCCCCGATGAGCGCCTCGAAGAGGCTCGGCTCGCCGGCACGACGCCAACCGGCCGCCGCGCGACGCCGACGAACCCGCCACGCGGGAGGCTTGACCCGCCATATTCCGGTTGGCCTCCTGGTAAGGGTGTGAACAGGCCACTCCCTCTGTCATCGCCGTTCCGTCGCCGCCTGGCCGCGGGGCCACTCCCCCTGGAGCGATTGATGTCGCGCCGCATCGCACGGTCATCACCCGGTACCGAAGCCCAGCCCGGCAGACCGCCCGGCTCGCTGTCGCTCGTCGACGTGGTCGCTCAGTCCGTCGGCTTCATGGGCCCCGCTTTCGCGGTGTCCTTTCTGCTGCCGATGCTCGTCGGCATCACCACCGCCACCGGCAAGGGCGCCGGCGGTGCCGCGCCGCTCGCCGTACTCCTGGGCACCGTCGGGATGCTCGGCGTCGGCTGGATCGTCTCCGCCTACGCGCGCCGCACCCGGACAGCCGGCTCGCTGTACGACTACGTCACCTCAGGCCTCGGCACCCGCATCGGCGCCGCCGCGGGCTATGTCTACTACCTGGGCGTTCTCGTCCTGGGGGCGGCCATCGCCGTCCTCATCGGCGGCACGCTGCACGATGTCCTCAAGGCCGAGTTCGGCGTCGCCGCCCTGCCCGTCTGGGCCTGGCAGCTGCTCCTGCTCGCCGTTCTCCTCACCATCGTGCACATCGGCGTCCAGGTCTCGGTCAGGGTCCAGCTGGTGCTCGCGCTCGTCTCCATCGGCGTGCTCGCCATCTTCTTCATCTACGTGATCGTCAAGGTCGGTGGCGACAACAGCCTGTCCGCCTTCAATCCCTCCAGCTCGGCGCAGGGCTGGGGCGGCATCGCCTTCTCCGTCATCTACGGTGTGCTGCTCTTCACCGGCTTCGAGGCCGCGGCCAACCTCGCCGAGGAGACCGCCGAGCCCGAGCGGTTCATCCCCCAAGCCGTGCTGATCTCCCTGCTCGCCGCCGCGGTCTTCTTTCTGCTCGGCTGCTACGCGCAGATCGCCGGCTTCCACTTCAGCGTCGACGCCGTGGCCGACAGCGCCGGAGCCCCGCTCGTCGCCCTGGCCTCGCCCGGAGCGTTCGGCGCCCCGTGGGTCGCACGGCTCGTCGAACTCGTCATCGTGCTGGACATGCTCGCCGTGTACATCGGCGTCTCGGTCTCGGTCACCCGCGGTGTGCTGACGATGTCCCGCGATGGCTGGCTGCCGCAGCGGCTCGGCAAGGTGAGTGCACGCCGGGGCACCCCGGTCGGCGGCACGAGCGTGGTCGGCGTCGTCTATCTCGCCACCATCCTGGTCAGCCAGGTCTTCGGGGGTGCTGTCGCCGTACGGGGACTCCCGGACCATGTCAGCTGGTTCGCCTGGCTGTCCGCCTTCGGCGTCTTCAGCCTGGCCGCCATCTACTTCGCCATGTGCCTCGGCGCACCGCGCGGGCTGCGCGACCATGTGAACAGGCCTCTGGTGTGGGTGAGTTCCCTCGTCGGTATGGCGGTCACCGGCGGTGCGCTGTTCGGCGCCGTCTACGAGGTGCCGGCGCCCACCATCTTGGCCGCGTGGACCGCGATCTGCGCCATCGCGGTGGCGTTGTCGGCAGGCTTCCTGAGGGCACCGCGGGCGTCGGCGAGCCTCGAGCCGTAGCCCGCCTCCGCCGAGGTTCCGCAGGTGCGGGCACCGGCCGCCCCGCTACGCGACGAGCCAGTCGTACGCGGCCCGCGCCGTGAACTCGCCCTGCCCGCCCGCGAAGAGCAGCCCCGCCGCCCGGAACGCCGGGTCGTCGGCCGTCGCGGGCACGTAGGGAATGGCGATGCAGCGCATGCCGGCCGCCTGCGCGGCCGCCGCGCCCGGAGGCGCGTCCTCCAGTACCACGCAGTCGCCCGGACGGGCCCCCAGGCGGCGCGCGGCCTCCAGGAAGATGCCGGGCTCCGGCTTGCCCTGCGCGACCTGCTCGGCGGAGACGACCGTCGGAATGAACGCGTCAAGGCCGGTGCCCGCCAGCACCGCCTCGATGGCGGCGAGGGACGAGCCGGATGCCACCGCCATCGGCACTCCCTCCGTGTGCAGCAGTTCCACGAACTTCCGCATCTCGGGGAAGACCTCCGTCGAGGCGCGCGCCAGCTCCAGATAGTTCCGGTTCTTCCCGGCCAGCAACTCGTCGATCGGCGCCTCGATCCCGTACTCCGCGCGCAGAATCTCCAGCGTCTCCCGCGTGCTGATGCCGATGAAGCGCGTGTGGTGCTCCCAGGTGAAGTCCGGCACGCCGTGCTGGGCCAGGAGCCGGCGCCCCGCCTCGTAGTAGTTCGGCTCGCTGTCCACGAGTGTGCCGTCGAGATCGAAGATGACCGAAGGGGTGCGCGAATTGCTCATGCGGTCCAGCATGCCAAGGCGCGGCTCAGCGTGAGGTGCCGGCCGTCCTGCCCACCGACTCGACCAGCGGCAGCAGCCGGTGCGGCACGCGCTCGCGGAGCGCCATCTCGGTGCGCGTGCGCACCACGCCCGGCAGTTGGATCAGCCGCTGGATGACGTCTTCGAGATGTCCGTTGTCGCGCGCGGCGACCCGGGTCAGCAGATCCCCGCCGCCGGTGATCGAGAACGCCTCGATGATTTCCGGTACGGCCGCGAGCGCGTCGCCGACCTCGTCCAGATGACCCTGGGTGACCTCGATATGGACGAAGGCGAGGACGGGGTGTCCGAGGGCCGCGGGGGAGAGGTGCGGCCCCATGCCCGTGATCACGCCGTCCCGCTCGAGCCGGTCGATCCTGGCCTGCACGGTGCCGCGGGCGATGCCCAGGATCCGGGCGTACTCGCGAACGCTGGTGCGCGGCTGCTCGATCATCAGCCGCAGGATGCGGGTGTCGAGGGCGTCCACCGCCATGGTCCGCTGGCCTCCTTCTGGTCCGGTACTCCGCTGCATGACTGTACCAATGGCCAGTCTGCGTCGATCGAGTTGAGCCACTGTGCGGAGGGACGCGCGAAGGGGATGTTCATCGCCCGTCGGAGCTGCCCGCTCCTATCCTGGTGAGGGGTGGTCCGGCTCGCGGAGAGCGGGAAGGGAGCCGCGGTGGCTGAGCAGATCACCGGCACCGAACGGGCGATCGAGCAGGCGAGGGACGCTGTCGCCCGCGAGGCATGGGCCGATGCCTATGCCGCCCTGCGCGACCTCGACCTCGACCGGATGACCTCCGACGACCTCGCCGCACTCGCCGATGCCGCCTGGTGGACCAGCCGCGTCGAGGAATCGATCACAGCGCGGACAAAGGCCTACTCCGGCTACGTGGCGACGGGCGCCGCCCGGCAGGCCGGATTCAGCGCCTGGATGCTCTTCTACGAGTACCAGCTGGCGGGACGTACGGCCGCGGCCGCCGGCTGGCTGCGCCGGTCCCGGCAGCACCTCAGCAGCGAGCCCGAGTGTGTCGAGCAGTGCTATCTCGCCTGGGTCGAAGCAGAAGAGGCACAGCAGCGTGGCGCGTTCGACGAGGCCATGAGCTGCGCCCATCGCATGGCCGGCATCGCGCGGCGCTGCGGCAGCGTGGATCTCCTCGCCATGAGCACCCAGGCGCGGGCGAGCGTGCTGCTCGCCCAGGGGCGGGTCGCCGGCGGGCTCGCACTGCTCGACGACGCCATGTGCTCGGCCATGGCGGGCGAGCTCAGCTCGTTCTTCACCGGGTGGATCTACTGCCTGGGACTCCAGCAGTGCATGGCCTCGGCCGACCTGGAACGAGCCGTCGAGTGGACCGACGCCGCCATGACCTGGTGCGCGTCGATGCCTGATGAGAACAACTTCCGGGGTCTGTGCCGGGTGCACCGGGTGGAGGTGCTGGAGCTGTGCGGTGACTGGCCCCAGGCGGAGACCGAGGCCGCCCTCACCTGCAGGGAGCTGCTGCCCTATGAGGCGAGGATCGCCGCGGAGGCTTTCTACCTGACCGGAGGTATCCAGCGGCGGCGCGGCGAGCTGGCCGAGGCCGAGGCATCGTACGACCGCGCGCACGAGCTCGGCCGCGCCCCGCAGCCGGGCCTCGCGCTGCTGCGCCTGGCTCAGGGCAAGGCCGACTCCTCCGCTGCCGCCCTGCGGCTCGCACTGGCCGCCGAGGACGGTGGGGACGATGGTGGCGGAGGCCCTGGCCGCCTCGGGCGCTGCCGGCTGCTGGCGGCCCAGGTCGAGGTCTCGCTCGCCCTCCGACAGCTCGACCAGGCACGTACGGCAGCGGACGAACTGGAGTCGGCCGCTCGCGAGTGGCAGCAGCGGCGCGAGTCCGAGAGCACGGTGCTGCATGCGACCGCCGCGGCGGCGGGCGGCGCGGTGGCATTCGCCGACCGTGACCTCGAGCGTGCGCTGCCCCTGCTGCACCGGGCGCTGTCGCTGTGGCTGGAACTGGGAGTCCCGTACGAGGCGGCGCAGGTCCGTATGACCCTCGCCGCTGCCGACCGCGCCGCGGGGGACGACGAAGGCGCACGGCTGGAACTCCAAGCCGCGCAGACGGTCTTCGGGCGGCTGGGCGCAGTGCCCGATGCGCGGCGGGCGGCGGCCCTGCTCAGCGCTGTGCAACATCGGCTCCCCGGCGAGCTCACCGAGCGTGAGGTCCAAGTGCTGCGCCTCGTCGCCGCAGGCAGGACCAACCGGTCCATCGCCTCCGAGCTGGTGATCAGCGAGCACACCGTCGCCCGGCACCTCAGCAACATCTTCGCGAAGCTCGATGTGTCGTCGAGGGCTGCTGCCACGGCGTACGCGTACACGCACGGCCTTGCGTGATCCCGTACGCGATGCGGCGCATGGGCTGTTCTGCCCATGCGCGCTTCGGCGATATGGGCGGTTCCGGCGATGAGCGTCGGCCGGCCCCGTGCCTACAACAGTGCTGTGCCCATCTCCGAAGACGCGGAAAGCCGGTGGCGGCCATGACCACCTACACACCAGCCCTCGACGACACGCTGTTGGAGCGGCTGCAGGGGGCCGTACGCGGCGACACCATCCAGCCCGGCGACCCCGACTACGACGAGGCCCGCAAGGTCTACAACGCGATGCACGACAAGCGGCCGGCGATCATCGTCCGGGCCGTCGACGTGGGCGACATCGTCGCCACCGTGGACTTCGCCCGGGAGCAGAATCTGCTGCTGGCGGTGCGCGGCGGCAGCCACAGCGTCCCCGGCCACGGCACCTGCGACGGCGGCGTCGTGCTCGACCTCGGGCGCATGCGCGGGATTCGGGTCGACCCCGAGGCGCGTACGGCCAGGGCCGAGGGGGGCTGCACCTGGGCCGATGTCAACCACGCCACGCACGCCTTCGGCCTGGCCACCACGGGCGGCGTCGTGTCCAGTACCGGTATCGGCGGGCTGACCACGGGAGGCGGCATGGGCTATCTGGCCCGGCGTTGCGGGCTGGCCTGCGACAACCTGATCTCGGCCGACCTGGTCACGGCCGACGGGTCCTTCCTGACCTGTACGCAGGAGCACAACGCCGACCTGCTGTGGGCAGTGCGCGGCGGGGGCGGGAACTTCGGGGTCGTCGCGTCCTTCGAGTACCGGCTGCACCCCGTGGCCGACATTCTCGGCGGGCCGACGTTCTACCCGCTCGACGGGGACGTGATGCGGAGATACCGGGAGCTGATCGCCGACTCGGACGAGAAGTTCAGCGCCCTGCTCGTCGTCGCGCTCGGCCCGCCTCTCCCGTTCCTGCCCGAGCGGTGGCACGGTCGGCCGCTCTGCGGAGTGGTCACCTGCTGGACGGGTCCCGAGGACCAGGACGACCAGGTCCGTGCCCGTCTCGATGAGCTCGGCCCGGTCGTGGGGCAGCACGTGGGGCGCATGCCGTATCCGGTGATCAACACCCTCTTCGACGAACTGCTGCCCGCGGGCCTCTTCCACTACTGGAAGGGCACCTTCAGCCAGGGCCTGCCGGACGGGGCCATCGACGCGTACGTCGAGTACGGCGCCACGACGCCCACCATCCAGAGCGCGACGGTGGTGTTCCCCATCGACGGCGCCTGCCACAGGTTGGGACCCGAGGAGACCGCATTCACCTACCGGGACGCCGACTTCGCGACCGCACTCAGCCCGACCCTCCCTACCCGCGCCGACTGCGAGGCCAACGTCGGCTGGGCGCGCGCCTTCGCCGCGGCACTCGAGCCCTCCTCCTTGGAGGGCGGCTACGTGAACTTCATGGACCACGACGACCAGGACCGGGTCCGGGCCAACTACCGTCAGAATTACGACCGGCTGACGGCAATCAAGCGACGCTACGACCCCGGCAACCTGTTCCGCCTGAACCACAACATCGCGCCCTGAGAAACATCCCGAGCCCGGTCCGGCCGTACAGGCCGTCCGGCTGACCGGCACCACTCGGCCGGCGAGACCCGCTTGAAGCCGGCTCCGGGGCTGGACAAGGACTCCGGATGACCGGGGCCGGACGAGCTGCCGGGACACGTGCCGGTGCCGGTGCCACCACGGCCTGTCGTTGCGTTCAGGCTCCCCGCGGGGCCTCCGGCGCTGGACCTCGCCCTCCTGGTCCGTTGGCCTCCTCGTGGCTGATGCTCTCGCTTTGTAGTGCGCCAATGGCACAGCCAATCGAGCATGTGTTGAGCCGCTGCCTCTGCGGATGGTTATCTGTGTCGCATCCATGCACAATCGGCGCCGCGCAGCGCCGGACGGCAACGAGGCCGGATCCGGACCGCGGCGCCTTCGCCGTGCCTGCGGACGCCCCACCACCCCCGGCGGCCCGCGGCCGGCGGTGAGACAAGACAAAGGGGGCGGCCGACCGCCGTGAAGAGGATGTTCGTGGCTCCGGATCCGGGGCGTCTACGTCTGAGGAACTCGCTGCGCGCCGTCATCGGCGTGGGCCTCGCCGTCGCAGCGGCCGAACTGGCCGGGCTCTCTCTGACCGCCTCCATCACCGGGGGCCTGGCGGCTCTGCTGGCTCTCTTCACCGTCACTGACGTGTCCGTGCGTGCCCAGGCGCTGACCACCGCCCTGCTCCCGGCCGCCGGATTCCCGGTCCTGGCCCTGGCGACCACCCTGCACAGCGAACCGCTGCCGCGCGCCGCCGCCTGGCTCGTCGTGGTCTTCTGCGGCGTCTACGCCCGGCGCTGGGGCCCGCGCGGACACGCGCTGGGCATCTTCGCCTTCATGATGTTCTTCGTCACCCAGTTCCTGCACGCCGTCCCGGCCCAGCTGCCGGAGCTGTACGTGTCGGTGGCGCTGGCCCTCGCCGCCTGTTCGGCGGTCCGCTTCGGTCTGTGGTGCATCGAACGGCGCACGCCGCCCCCCGCGGCTCCCGCGCCGCTCCCCGGACGCGGACTCGCCCGCCCCACCACCCGGCAGGCCTTCCAGGCGACCTTCGCCTGCGGCCTCGCGCTCGCGGCCGGGCAGCTGATCTCACCGGACCGCTGGTACTGGGCCGTCGGCACCGCCTGGTGGATCTTCGTCAATACCGCATCGCGCGGCGAGGCCCTTGTGCGCGGCTTCCGCCGCGTCGTCGGCACCGTAACCGGCATCGCCGCCGGTCTGCTGATCGCCATCCCGATCGCGGGCGCGCCCGTGCCCACCGCAGCCCTGGTCGCCGTCTGCGTCTTCGGCATCTTCTACACGGCCGCCCCCTCGTACAGCTGGATGATGTTCTTCGTCACCGTCATGGCCGGCCTGCTGTACGGGCTGCTCGGCGTGCTGCACCCCGGGCTGTTGCTGCTCCGGTTCGAGGAGACGGCGGTCGGCGCGCTCGGTGCGGCGCTCGGCGTCGCCCTGATCCTGCCCGTCACCACGCATGCGGCGACCGACGCCTGGATCCGGCGCGCCCTGCACTGCGTTCACGGCTGCACCACCGCTGCGGCGCGCAGGCTGGCCGGGGACGAGCAGGCCGACCCGGCGCCGCTCGCCGCCGAACTGGAGCTGCTGCTCGGCCGGGTACGGCTCTCCCTCGCCCCGCTCGTCCACCCGCTCAGCCCGCTGCGGGCCCGCAAGGCGCGCGCCCGCCAGGTGATCGTGCTGCTGGACGAATGCGCTCGCGAGGTCCGTGGCCTCGCCGCCGTCGCCGCCGACCCGGACGCTTCGCACGACGCGCGGCTGGCCGCCGCCTGCCACCGTGTCGAAGCCGCGGTGCACGCCCTGGTGCCGCCCGCCACCCGGCAGGCGAAGGCCCACAGCGAGTCCGTACCGGTGCCTCACCACCACCCCGGTGCCGAGGCGGCCCTCACGCATCTCCAGGCACTGGAGCGGGCGCTCGCGGAGCTGGACGCGCCCCTGCGTACCTCTCCGCGTGCTCCCCTCGTGCCTGCCTGACCTGGGGAATAACCGCAAAGCCCTTGAATGAGGCAAATTCCCCCGGCACACACAGGGTGGATCAGGCTGTTCAAGGGGTAACCACAGCGGCATCCATGTACGTCCCTCCACGAGCCCGGGGGGTGCGCACCATGCCCGAGTCCCTGTTCAGACCGTTGTGCCTGACCGGCGCGCAGGTCGACCGGCAGGAGGCCGAGGACTTCATCCGCCTCCACCACCTGGAGGAGCGAGCGGCGGGCGACTCGGCCGCCCGGATCGCCGCCGTCCTCGCGGAGATCGACGAGACCGGCACATACCGCCACACCCGCGCGGACCGAAGACACATCGACGATGCCGACTCCGTGGCACACGAGTCGGCGGAACACCTGCGCCAGGCCACCAACGGCGGCCGCATCCGCCCGATGATCACCGTCTTCGCCCCGGACGCGCCCGGCCGCCCAGGCCCGCGCATCTGGAACGAGCAGCTCGTACGGTACGCGGGCTACGGCTCCGCCCACGGGCCCACCGTGGGCGACCCCCGCAACGCCGCGCTCACCGACGTCGCTTTGGGGCTCGGCTGGCAGGGCGGCCCCGGCACGCCCTTCGACCTGCTGCCCCTCGTCATCGAGGACGGCGACGGCAAGCCCCGCTGGTTCGAGCTGCCGCGCGACGCCGTGCTCGAAGTGGAGCTGCACCACCCGGAGGAGGGCTGGTACGCGGAGCTTGGCCTGCGCTGGCACGCCGTACCCGCCGTCGCGAACATGTGCCTGGAGATCGGCGGTATCTGCTACCCCGCAGCCCCCTTCAACGGCTGGTACATGGGCACCGAGATCGGCGCCCGCAACCTCGCCGACACCGACCGCTACGACCTGCTGCCGCGCATCGCCGAACGGCTGGGCCTCGACACGACGAACGACCGCTCGCTGTGGAAGGACCGCGCGCTGGTCGAGCTGAACCGCGCCGTGCTGCACTCCTTCGACCGCGCGGGCGTCACTGTCACCGACCACCACACCGAATCGCGCCGCTTCCTCACCCATCTGGACCGGGAGGCGAGCCGGGGCCGCTGCGTCGGCGCGGACTGGTCGTGGATCGTGCCGCCGATCTCGGGCTCCGCGACGCCCGTCTTCCACCGTACGTACGACCCCACCCAGCGGCGGCCCGCCTATGTCCACCACCCCGAGGCGCAGGCGCGCGCTCTCGGTGAACGGGGCGGGCAGTAGACGGACTTGGTCTAGACCGCGCCTGCTACCGTCGGCCCGGCAACAAGCGATCAGTCGGCGGAGAGGGGAAACGCTGTGGGTGACAAGGGCGCCGGGCGAGCATTCATCGGGTCGTTCACCTCGGCCGGAGGCCGCGGGATCATTGCCGCCGCCGTGGACGGGGAGACCGGTGCGCTCGCCGAGACGGGAGCGAGTGACGCAATCGCCGACCCGTCGTATCTCGCCATCGCGATCGGATCCGGCGGCCCGGTCCTCTACGCCGTCTCGGAGACCGCCGAGGGCGCGGTGGCGGCCTTCGACGTCAACGGGCCATCGCCGAAGCCGATCGGCACGCGGATCCCGGTGTGCGGCGAAGGCCCCACCCATCTCGCGCTCGCGGCGGGCCATCTGGTGACCGCCAACTACGGCTCGGGCAGCGTCACCGTGCTCCCCGTCGGGGCCGGCGGAGAGCCGGGCGCCGCCAGTGGCGTGCTGCAGCACGAGGGCGCGGGACCGGACCCGGAACGGCAGCGCGGTCCGCACGCGCACCAGGTGCTGCCCGATCCGACCGGGCGCTGGGTGCTCGGCGTCGATCTCGGCACCGACTCCATACGGATCTGCCAACTGGACCCCGATGCGGGTGAGCTGACCCTGCGCGGCGAGACCGCGCTGCGCCCCGGAACAGGCCCGCGTCATCTCGCCTTCCACCCCGCGGGCAGTCATGCCTATGTGCTGAACGAGCTCGAGCCGACCCTCACAGTCTGCCGCTGGGACGCGGACGCGGGTGTGCTCGAACCGGTTGGCGAGAGGCCGGTGCTGCCGGACGGCGTCGCTGGGCCCGTTTACCCGTCCGAGGTGGTCGTCTCGCACGACGGCAGGCATCTGTGGACCGCCAACCGCGGCCACGACAGCATCGCCGTACTCGCACTCGACGAGACGCGCGAGAAGGCGGAGCTGGTCACCACGGTGCCGTGCGGCGGGCACTGGCCGCGCGACCTCGCCCTGGACCCGACAGGACGCAGGCTGTACGCCGCCAACGAGCGCTCTGGCGACGTCACCTGGTTCAACATCGACCCGGAGACCGGCGTGCCGCGCAGGGCGGGCTCCCTTGCCGCCCCCGCGGCCTCATGCGTGATCTTCGCCTGATCACCGGTCCGTAGCGCGAGGGCCCGCACCGTTCGAGTGGTGCGGGCCCTTCTGCGTATCTGTGCTGCGTATCTGCTCTGCGTACCTACGACCGTGCCGTCAGTGCGAGGGTGAGCCCTGCGGCTGCGGGGCGATGCCCAGCGCGGTCGTGTACTGCGACAGCACCAGCTTGCCGATCGCCGGGTAGGCGCCGAGCGCCTCGGCGGCGGCACAGCCCGCCTCCTTGACGGCGGCGTCCAGCAGGCCCTCGGGCAGCTCCGGGCCCACCAGATACGGGGCCAGGGCGAGCTGTGCCGAGCCGGAGCCGCGCAGCTGCCCGGCGATCGCGGCCACCGCGCCTTCCTGGTCGAGCGCCGCGGCCATCACCGGCACCGCGAGGCGCGCGGCCAGCAGCATGCCGGTGATCCCGGCCGCCTGGACGGCCTCCTCGCCGCCGACCGTGGCCAGGATGATGCCGTCGGCCGCCGTGGCCACGGTGAACAGCCGGGCGCGGTCGGCGCGCGCCAGGCCGGCCTCCGAGAGCCGGACGTGCAGGGCTTCGGCGAGCAGCGGGTGCGGGCCGAGGACGTCCGTCAGCTCGGCCCTCGCGCGGCTGTCCATGACGGCCTGGCGGATCCGCCGCATCAGGGCGTTGTCCGGGCCCGCGAGGAGCGGCACCACGACGGCGGCGGGCCCCTCGGGAGCGGCCACTTCACGGCCGGCGGCCTTCGCGATCTCGTACCGCTCGGTGCGCCGGGCGGCGGTGTACGCGAGGACGCTCTCGAGCGTGGGGTACTCGGCGTCGTCGCCGTCGAGATACCCGATGGCCACGTCGAGGCCGGGCAGCTCGGAACGGGCGATGCTTATGACCTCTTCGGCCAGGCCGCGCGTGGCGTGCGCGGGAGCGCCGGGGACGGCGAGCACGAGCGCGGGCGCGCCCTCAGGAGCCGCCACGGGTTCCGGGCGGCGGTGCCGCCCGGACTGGCGGGGTCGCGGCATTCGTACAGGCAGGCCGGATGCGGGCCCAGTGGGGGAGCTCATGGCGCCGCATGCTACTGGTTTTGGGGGTGCGGCTGTTCGGGGAGGGGGCACTCAAGCGTCATCTGTCCGCATTTATCCGGTGAATGTCGTACGCCTCAACTGCCCTGCTCTGTCGGTACGTGCAGGAGCGTCGGATGGCGTGGCAGCCGCAGCGAATCGGTGGCGAGCGCGGCCGCGAGAAGCACCGCGCCGGTGAGCGGATCGCCGGCCGCGGACACCTGCCGGGCGTGCGGCAGTTGTCCGGCCAGCTCACTCCTCAGTGGTACGAGCAGTGGGTCGCCCATCTTGAACAGCCCGCCGGTCAAGGCGACTTCACAACCACCGGATGCACTGGCGGCCGGTGGACACACGGCCGCGGCCGCTTCCGCGATATGCCGGGCGGCCCCGGCGAGGATGGTCGCGGACACCGCGTCGCCCTCCGCCGCGCACTCCCCGACCTCTGGCGCGAAGGAGGCGAGCACCGCGGGCCGGTCCGGGCGCGGATACAGCATTCCCGGCAGCTCCTGAGCCGGACCGAACACCGACTCCATCCTGGTCAGCAGCGCGGCGGAACCGCCGCGCCGCCCGTCGTGGGCGCGCAGCGCAGCCTCCAGACCGGCCCGGCCGATCCAGGCGCCGCCGCCGCAGTCGCCCAGCAGATGGCCCCAGCCGTCGGCCCGGTGCCAGGCGGACAGATCCGTGCCCATCGCGATCATGCCGGTGCCTGCCGCGACCACGGCCCCGGGACGCTGGCCGAGCGCCCCTGCGTATGCGGTGACCGCGTCCGCGGCGAGCGCGAGCCGGCGTACACCCAGTGACTCGGCCAGTGCGGCGGGGAGTTCGGCGCGCAGCCGGGCGCCGAGCGTCGCCATTCCGGCAGCGCCGATCGCGACCGCGGACACGGTGCCGCCACCGGCCCGGTCCAGCAGTGTGCGCGCCATCGGCAGCAGCTGGTCCAGCAGATGCTCCGCGTCGATGCCCCCGTCGCCGGTGCGCACCGGCTCGCGCGACTCGACACTGTCGACGTGTGCCGGGTCGGAGGCGTCGGCAAGTGCCGTACGCAGACCGGAGCCGCCGGAGTCCACTGCGAGGACCCAGCTCACGGTCACGGAAGCCGCCAGTCGACCGGCTGCGCCCCCTGGCGTTCGAGGAGTTCGTTGGTCCGGCTGAACGGGCGGGAGCCGAAGAAGCCGCGGTCCGCGGACATGGGGGAGGGGTGCGAGGACTCGATCGCCGGGAGGTCGCCGAGCAGCGGACGCAGATTGCGGGCATCACGCCCCCACAGCACGGACACCAGGGGCTTGCCGCGCGCGGCGAGGGCCCGGATGGCCTGCTCGGTCACCTCCTCCCAGCCCTTGCCGCGGTGCGCGGCGGGCTTGCGGGGCGCGGTGGTCAGCGCCCTGTTGAGCAGCAGCACGCCCTGCCGGGTCCATGGCGTGAGGTCGCCGTTGGCCGGACGGGGGTGCCCCAGGTCGGCGTGCATCTCCCGGAAGATGTTGTCCAGGCTGCCGGGCACCGGCCGCACTTCGGGCGCCACCGAGAAGCTCAGCCCGACGGCGTGCCCGGGCGTGGGGTACGGATCCTGACCGACGATCAGGACGCGCACGTCCTCGAACGGCTGCTGAAAGGCGCGCAGCACATTCGACCCGGCCGGCAGATAGGTACGTCCCGCGGCGATCTCCGCGCGCAGGAAGTCCCCCATCGCCGCGATGCGTTCGGCCACTGGAGCGAGGGCGTCCGCCCACCCGGGCTCGATGATTTCTTTCAAGGGTTGTCGTGCTGCCACGGGGCGTCACTCTACTGGTGCGGCGGCCATGCCTCTCAACCCATGGCCGCTGCCCGCACGCAGAGCACATCCGGCAGATGGGAGGCGAGCAGCTGCCAGGTGTCTCCGTCGTCAGCGCTCGCATACACCTCGCCGTTGCGATTGCCGAAGTACACACCGGCCGGGTCCGCGTCGTCCGTGCGCAGCGCGTCCCGCAGCACGGTGCCGAAGTGGTCGCCCTCGGGCAGCCCGGCCGACAGCGCCTCCCAGCTGCCGCCCGCGTCGCTCGTTCGGTAGACGCGACAGCGACGTCCGGCAGGCACCCGGTCCGCGTCCGCCGTGATCGGGAAGACATAGGCCGTGTCGGGGCGGTGCGGATGTGCGGCGACCGCGAAACCGAAGTCGGACGGCAGCCCCTCGCCGATGTCGGTCCACTTGGCGCCCGCGTCGTCGCTGCGGTACACACCCCAGTGGTTCTGCAGATACAACCGGTCCAGATCGCCCGCGTCCTGCGCGATCTTGTGGACGCACTGCCCGAACTCCGGGTTGGGGTCGGGCAGGAAGACCGCCGACACTCCCTGGTTGGAGGGTGCCCAGCTAGCGCCGCCGTCCTTGGAGCGGAACACCCCGGCCGCCGACACGGCGACCGTCACGGCCTGGGGGTCCCGGCGGTCGGTCACCACGGTGTGCACCGCCTCGCCGCCGCCGCCCGGCTCCCATTTCGAGCGGGTGGGATGCTCCCACAGGGGCCGTACGAGCTCGAAGGTCTCGCCGCGGTCGTCCGAGCGGAACAGCGCGGCAGGCTCCGTCCCCGCGTACACCACGTCCGGCGCGGCGGGACCGGCCGGATGCAGCTGCCAGACGCGCTCCAGCGACGCCCCGGTGTCCTTGGGGAACTTCACGGCCGGTTGCTCCGGCTCGATCCAGGTCTTGCCGAGGTCGTCGGAGTGGAACACCGAAGGGCCCCAGTGCGCGCTGTCGCCGCCCACCAGCAGGCGGGGCACGGACCGGCGCGTGTCGATCCCGATCGAGTACACGGCCTGCGCATTGAAATGCGGGCCGTCGAACTCCCATGTGCCGCCACGCCTGCGGCCGATGAAGAGCCCTTTTCGAGTGCCTACGGTCAGAAGAACATCGGTCATGGCCTTTACCTCCAGGACGCCGCTGTCTCGGATACGGGCCAGTCTGCACCCGCCCACTGACAGCGGCCCGTGGGACGGGTCTTCTCGCAGCTCAGCCCGGGTGTGAACGGTCTTCGGGGACGGTCTTCAGGGGCGATCTGTGCGGACGGTTCAGCGGACGGTTCAGTCGATGACCGACCCGCCGGTGATGTTGAGGGCGGTCGCGGTCATTGAACGAGCCAGGTCCGAGGCGGCGAAGACCGCCACATTGCCGACGTCGGCGAGCGAGGCCGCCCGACCCAGCATGGTGTGTCCCGCGATCTCCTCGGTGATGGCCTTGCCCCACTCGAATCCCTCGGGGATCGTCTCGGGCACGCCGCCGGTCTGGAGTGTGAGGACGCGGATACCGTGCGGGCCCAGCTCGCAGGCCAGATTCCGGCGGAGGGACTCCACGGCGCCGAACGCCACCTGGAACCCGCCCATGTAGTGGTTGCGCGGCGGGTCGCCGTAGCCGCCGAAGGCGAGGATCACGCCGGACTTCTGCCTCATCATGTGCCTCGCGGCGGCCCTGGAGGTCAGGAACATCGTGCGTACGGCGTTGTGGACCGGCCGCTCGAAGTCCGCCAGCGCCATCTCGGCGAGCGGCGTCCCCTGGACTTCGGCGTACGAGATGAGATTGAACGAGATGTCGAGGCTCCCGGCCCGCTCGGCCACGGCGTCGGCGTGCCGGTCGACAGCCTCCTCGTCGAGCGCGTCGACCTGATCGGTCTCGGCCGTGCCACCCGCGGCGCGGATGGCATCGGCGACCTCTTCCAGGCTCTTGCGGGTGCGTCCGGCGAGATGGACCCGCGCACCTTCGCGGGCGAACGCGCGGGCGACCGCCCCGCCGATCGAGCCTCCACCTCCGTAGATGACGGCGTTCTTGTTTTCGAGCAGCACGATGTGCCTCCTGAGTACGTACGTACTCAGTGCAGACCGGCCGGGGCCCCGGAACTCATCGGTCGCCGGAGTAGGGGGATCTCACGGGGACCTCACCGGAATCTCAGACGGAGCGGTGGTACTGCTCCGGAATGTGGATCTCGCCGCCCAGCTCACGGGCCGCGTGCCGGGCCCACGACGGGTTACGCAGCAGCTCGCGGCCGAGCAGCACCGCGTCGGCCTCGCCGTTGTCCAGGATCTTCTCCGCCTGCCCGGCCTCGGTGATCATGCCTACCGCGGCGACCGGGAGCCCGGTCTCCGCCTTCACCCGCGCGGCGAACGGCACCTGGTAGCCGGGGCCGGTCGGGATGCGCACCCGCGGTGCGTTGCCGCCGGTGGAGACGTCGAGGAGGTCGATGCCGTGCTCCTTGAGCAGGGCGGCGAAGCGGACGGTGTCGTCGGCCGTCCAGCCGGCCTCGTCCAGCCAGTCGGTGGCGGAGATACGGAAGAAGAGGGGCAGCTCGTCGGGCCACACCGCGCGCACAGCGTCGACGACCTCGAGGGCGAAGCGGGTGCGGTTCTCGAAGGACCCGCCGTACTCGTCGTCCCGCTGGTTGCTGTGCGGCGACAGGAACTCGCCGATCAGATAGCCGTGTGCACCGTGGATCTCGGCGACCTCGAATCCGGCGTCCAGCGCGCGGCGGGCGGCGGCCGCGAACTGGCCGGTGATCTCCTGTATCTGAGCGACCGTCATTTCGGTGGGGACGGGATGCCCCTCGTCGAAGGGGAGCGGGCTGGGCCCGAGCGGCTGCCAGCCGTAATCGTCGGCGCCCACCGGTGCGCCGCCCTTCCAGGGGCGGTCGGTGGACGCCTTGCGCCCGGCGTGCGCCAGCTGGATGCCGGGGACGGTGCCCTGGCTCCCCAGGAAGCGGGTGATCCGGCGGAACGCCTCGACCTGGGTGTCGTTCCAGATCCCGAGGTCAGCGGGGCTGATCCGGCCCTCCGGGCTGACCGCGGTCGCCTCGGTGAGGATCAGGCCCGTGCCGCCGGTGGCGCGGGCGGCGTAGTGGGCGAAGTGCCAGTCGTTCGCGACGCCGGCGTTCGGGCCGAACACCTCCGCGCTGTACTGGCACATGGGTGCCATCCAGACGCGGTTGGGGACGGTAAGCGACCGCAGGGTGTAGGGCTGGAACAGCGCGCTCACGGCGGACTCCAATCGGGGCGGGGCCGGTGTACGGCTCGTACGATACCCATCGTAGTACGGGGAGTGTCAAACTACGAGAGCCCTCGTACATTGCACCGGCGACGCTCTACTCGCGGAACTCCGACGCCCTACTCGCGGATCTCCTGCGTGCAGCACTTCGCTCCGCCGCCCGCCTTGCGGAACTCCGAGAGGTCCACGGGGACGGGGACGTAGCCGCGCGCTGCCACGTCCTCCATGAGGCCCGTCGCGTCCTGCGCCATCACCACATTGCGTCCGTCGGATACGGAGTTGAGCCCGAAGGTCAGCGCATCCTCCCTGGTGGCAACGACGGCGTGCGGGAAAAGAGTCCGCAGGACCTGCTGACTGCCTTTGGAGAAAGCGCCCGGGTAGTAGGCGATATTGCTGTCGTCGAGAGCGAAGAGCGCTGTGTCCAGGTGGTAGAAATGCGGGTCGATCAAGTGAAGGCTCAATGTCGGCGTGCCGAAGAATTCCTGGACTTCGTGATGGGCTGCCGGAAGCGTGCGGAACCCGGTGCCGGCGAGTATGTATCCACCGACCGGTGTGAAGTCCCCTTCTCCTTCGCAGGTATGGGACGGGATACGAGTCTCGAATCCGGCGCTCTGGAACCAGGCCCGGTAATGGGCGGCTTCCGGTTGCCGCTCCGCTGCATGGAATTGCGCGCCGAACGCCTTGCCGTCGAGTACCAGTGCCGAATTGGCCGCGAACACCATGTCGGGGAGATCCTCGACCGGATCCACAACCTCCACGGTGTGACCCAGCTCGCGATACAGGGATACGAGCCCGTCCCACTGTTTCCGGGCAAGGCTGATGTCGACCGGCTCCCCCGAGGTCATCCAGGGGTTGATGGCGTACCGGACGTCGAAGTGCTCCGGCGGGCAGACGAGATACCGGCGCTTCCTCGCGGTTCGGATGAACGGCATCCGCGTATTCCTCTCATCGGACCGGGGGTACCCACCACGCTAGAGATGGTGACGGACAGCGACAAGACGAATGAATTGCGTCTACTCGCAACAATGTTGCGTGTGCGGGATGTGGAGCCACTACTTGTTAGGTCAGGTCCGGCGTGATGCTTCCCGATCCGGCCTCGGGGCTGCTCGGCAGGAGGTGCGAGAGCACGATGAAGCTGTTGGTGGCTTTCACGAAAGACTCGGACCGGATCCGTTCGAGGACGTCCTCGAAGTGCGCGACGTCGAGCGCCCTGATGTGCAGGATCGCGTCGGCCCGTCCGGTGACCGTCACGGCCGACTGGACCTCGGGGTGATTTCGGACCACCTCCGCCAGCCTCCTCGGCGGAGCGGCTCCGTCGCAGAACACCTCCACATACGCTTCGGTGTGCCAGCCGAGCGCCGCGGGCTTCACCACCGTGGTGAAACCTGTGATCACTTCCTGCTCCCTGAGCCGGTCCACCCGGCGCTTGACGGCGGGCGCCGACAGGCCGATCGAAACGCCGATCTCCCGCAGACTCGCCCGCGCGTCGGCCATCAGGGCCGAGATGATCTTGCGGTCGAGTTCGTCAAGGTCAGCTCCGCGCCGGGACATGGAGTCAGCTCCTTTCGCGCAGTGCACCGCGCCTCATGGCTGTACGAGGAGCAGGTTCGCGGCGATCATGCCATCCGTCGTCCCGCATCGCCTGTGCGGCTCAGCTCTTCGACTCGTACGGCAGTCACCGTATTACGGCGAGTGTCAAACTACGAGAGTCCTCGTACAATGGAGACCCCGATGAAGTGGAGCCGCCGTGACCACCGCGACAAGCCCCCGCGTGCTTGCCCACCCCACGCGCGAAGAGATCCGTCTGGAGAACGTGCTCCACGCGCTCTCCGACCCGATGCGGCTGCGTGTGGTGCGTGAGCTCGCGACGGCCGAGGACAACCTGTCCTGTTCGCACTTCGACCTGCCCGTCACCAAGTCGACGACCACCCACCACTTCCGCGTCCTGCGTGAGAACGGCGTGATCCAGCAGATCTACCAGGGCACCGCCAAGATGAACGGACTGCGGCGTGGCGACCTGGACGCGCTTTTCCCCGGGCTGCTCGACAGCATCCTCGCCGCCGCCGAGGGCCAGGCGGAACGCCTCGGCGAGGGCTGAGGCGCAGGCGCGCGAGGCGCAGGCGCCCGAAGCGCAGGCGCGCCCGGGCCCATGCCCGTCGCTCAATCGCCCGCCGCGCTCAACAGACCTGGCCAGTCAGGGATTTTGACGGTACGCCGGCCGAGCGTGCGGCCCAGCGCCGACTCCGCCGTCTCGATCGACAGCCAGCCCGGCCACTGCACCGGACGCTGTCCCGACTTCCGCAGTTCGGCCAGCGGATCCTCGGCGACGGGCCGAAGCGCGAGCGTCGCGGCATCGTCGAGAAGCGAGGCCACCGTCTCCTTGGCGCACGGCCGGTTGGTGCCGATCACCCCGGTCGGGCCGCGCTTGATCCACCCCGCCACGTACTCCCCGGGCGACGGTACGCCGTCCCGCAGTATCCGCCCGGCCGCGTGCGGCACCGTGCCGCGACCCTCGTCGAACGGCAGCCCGGGCAGCGGGACACCGCGGTAGCCCACAGCCCGCAGCACCAGCTGAGCCTCGATCTCCTCGTACGTTCCGGTGCCCCGAACGCCTCCGTCACCGTCCGGAACGGTGCGCTCGAACCGTACGCCGGCCACCCGCCCACCCTGCTCCAGCAGCTCCACCGGGCGCAGGAAGAACCGCAGATGGATCCGGCGGTCCCGGCTCTGTTCGGGTTGCGCCGCCCAGCCGCGTACGACATCGAGGTTGCGCCGGTTGACCGCGGGCAGCGCGGACACGGCGGAAGCAGAAGGATCCGCGTACGCGGGGTCGAGCGAGAGGTCCGCGGGATCGACCAGCACCTGGGCCGCAGGCAGCGAGCCGAGCTCCCGCAGCTCCTTGGTGGTGAACTTCGCCTGCGAGGGGCCCCGCCTGCCCACCATGTGCACCTCGCGCACCTGGCTGACCGAGAGCGCCCCGAGTGCCGTCTGCGGCACATCGGTGGGCCGCAGCTCGTCCGCGCCCCGCGCGAGGATGCGTGCGACGTCGACGGCCACATTGCCGACGCCGATGACCACGGCCGAACGGGCCCCGAGAGCGAAGTCGTTGCCCGCCGAGTCGGGGTGCGCGCTGTACCAGGAGACGAAATCGGTGGCCGAGTGGCTGCCGGGCAGATCCTCGCCGGGAATGCCGAGCCTGCGGTCCTTGGCGGCCCCGACGCAGTAGACGACGGCGTGGTAGAGCTCCAGGAGCCGCTCGGGGCCGAGCCCGTGCCTGCCCACCTCCACATTGCCGATGAAGTCGATCCGCTCGTGCTCCAGCACCGTGCGCAGATTGTTCTGCAGGGACTTGATCTTCTCGTGGTCGGGCGCGACTCCGTAGCGCACGAGTCCGTAGGGGCAGGGGAGCCGGTCCAGTACGTGCACACGCACATCCGGCACCCGGCTCTGCTGGACGAGGTCCTGCGCGGCGTAGACCCCGCTGGGTCCCGATCCGACGACAGCGACGCGAAGCACAGCTGCGCTCCTTCCCGCAGGGGATTCCAGCATCGCACCGGTATGCGCAGATCGGGGAGATGCTCTAACGGGGTGTCTTGTGTCGCCGCGATGTGCGTGCCGCCGCGGAAGGTCCGGATTTGGCTGGTTACGTGCTAATTGTGCAAGAAACTACGTTTCTTAACGCTAATGATCAGTATGACCTGGGTGGGGCGCTGCCCTACCCGCCCGTCTGGGAGCTACAAGGTGCGGGCACGGTCACCTCGGAGCCCGGCGGACCTGAGATCCCCGGAACCGAGATCCCCGGACCTGGGATTCCACGACCCGAGATCCCCCCGCCCTGGTTCAACGTCCGGCTGACCTTCGCCGACGGTGCCCGCATCGACGTCCTCGCCGTCGTCGACGACGGGCAGATCGCCATTGAGGATCTGCACGCCGACCCGCCGCTGCCCCTCGGGGGCTTCGCGGTGCTCGCCGAGCGGATCGGGGACCCGCTCGAGGACGCCTGCCGGGTGGCCACGCCGCCGCCTGTCCCCGATGAACCGGAGCCCGCCCCACCCTGCGTCGGCGGGCACGCGGACGCGCCGGGTCCCGACCGCCGCCGGGCCCGCCCCGCGGTGCCGCGCGGCAGCGCCGGGCGGCAGATGGCGGCCGACGCCTACCGGGCCGCGCAGCGGGACGGGCTCGACCCGGTGCTAGCCGTGATGGCCGCGACCGGGCGGAGTCGCCGCAAGTCGCTCCGGCTCATTGCGGGCGCCCGCGACGAGGGCTATCTCGCGCCACGCCACAACCGCCGCCGGCCCGAGCCCGGCGCCGTCCAGCGGAAGGTCACAACGCGCGCATCCGGTTGATCTCACTCGTCTGCTGAGCGATCACATCGCTCGCCATCTCCTCGATCAGGATGTTGTTGCCCTTCGAGAGGGCGTCGGTGGCCATGGTGATGGCCCCCTGGTGGTGAGTGGTCATCAGCTTCAGGAAGAGTTCGTCGAACGCCTTGCCCTTCGCCCCGCGCAGCTGGGCGAGTTGGGCCGTGGTGGCCATTCCGGGCATCGCGGCCTGCCCGTGGTCGTGACCGCCCTTCCCCTTCGCCCCGCCGTTCGTTTTCAGCCACCCCTGCATCGCGCCGATCTCCGGCTTCTGTGAGGCGGCTATCCGCTCCGCGAGCCGCTTGACCTGCGTGGATCCCGCGCGTTCCGGTGCCAGGGTGGTCATCAGCAGCGCCTGACTGTGGTGCGCGATCATCATCTGCGCGTAGGAGAAGTCCGCCGCGTTGGGGGAGTCGTCGGGGGCGGCCTTCGCGGCTTCCTCGGCGGAGAGAGTCCTGGCCGGCTCACCCGGCTTGCCGGGTGCCACCACGGAGGGTCCTGTATCCCCCTTGGCCTTGGCGGGAGTGCCGGAGTCCGACTCGCAGGCGCCCAGGGCGAGTACGGCGGCAGTGACCGCGGCCAGGGCGACCGGCCTGCGGACACACGCGGCCCTACTGCGGTTCAACACGGTGACCTCCTGTGGCACTTGGGGTGTTTGGGGACGTTCCTAGCACGCTTCCGCACGCCGATGATCAAAAACTTTCATTACGTCTGTGTTGCCATCTGTTGAGATGTACATGGAAGGGAAGATACTGCCGAGGTCCGTGAACCGTTCAACTGCGAACGGATACAAGGGAGGACGCAGTGACCCTGTTGCACCCCACCCGAGTGCGGCGCAGACGTCTGGGCGTGGCGGCAGCCGCGGCCGGGCTCCTCGGCACACTGCTGACGGCCGGACCCGCGGCCGCCACACCAGACCCCGGCGACACCCCCGCACAGCAGGGAGTGTCCTCGGGGCAGGCGGCCGAAGACAGGTCTGCCATCAAGAGCGGTGAGATACCCGGAGTGGACGAGATCGTCCACAGCGACAACATCGAACATCTCGCCAACATCCCCAAGGACGCGCTCAAGGGCACCAACTCGGACCTTGCCTTCCAGGGGAAGTACGCCTTCGCGGGCAACTACGACGGCTTCCGGATCTTCGACATCAGCAATCCGAAGTCGCCCACGACCGTCGCCCAGGTCCTTTGCCCCGGTGGGCAGAACGACATCTCGGTCTCCGGTGACCTGCTCTTCCTCTCCACCGACTCCTCGCGCAGCGACAATTCGTGCAACAGCACGTCGCAGCCCGCGACCGAGAAGTCGTCCTGGGAAGGCATGAAGATCTTCGACATCAGCGACATTCGCAACCCGAAGTACGTCGCCGCTGTCGAGACCGCCTGCGGCTCGCACACGCACACGCTCGTGCCCGAGCGCCGCAACGTCTACATCTACGTCTCCTCGTACTCGCCGAGTACGACCTTCCCGGACTGCCAGCCGCCGCACGACGGAATCTCCGTCATCAAGGTGCCGCGCAAGGCCCCCGAGAAGTCCGCGATCGTGAACTTCCCGGTGCTCTTCCCCGGCGACGGCCCGGACGGCGGCGGCAACCCCGGCTCGCCCACCAACCCGGGCGTCTCCAAGACCACCGGCTGCCACGACATCACGGTGCTCCCCTCGAAGGACCTGGCCGCCGGCGCCTGCATGGGTGACGGCATCCTGTTCTCGATCGAGGACCCGGAGCACCCGAAGGTCATCGACCGGATCCAGGACAACGTCAACTTCGCGTTCTGGCACTCGGCGACCTTCAACCAGAAGGCCAACAAGGTTGTCTTCACAGACGAGTTGGGCGGCGGCGGCGCGGCCACCTGCAACGCCGAGATCGGCCCGAACCGTGGCGCCGACGGCATCTACGACATCGTTGGCAGGGGCGAGAGGAGCAAGCTGGTCTTCCGCAGCTACTTCAAGATCGACCGGCCCCAGGCCGAGGCCGAGGTCTGCGTGGCCCACAACGGTTCGATCATCCCGGTGAAGGGCCGCGACATCATGGTCCAGGCCTGGTACCAGGGCGGCATCTCGGTGTGGGACTTCACCAACTCCTCGAAGCCGAAGGAGATCGGCTACTTCGAGCGCGGTCCGGTCACCCTCGACCAGGTCACCACCGCGGGCCCCTGGTCGGCGTACTACTACAACGGATACGTCTACTCGAACGACATCGCCAAGGGCCTCGACGTCCTGAAGATCAACGACAGGCGCACGGACCCGGCGAAGCGGGTGCGGCTGCGCGAGCTCAATGTGCAGACCCAGCCGGACTACTTCGACCGCGACTGATCCGCTGCCTCAACACGCGTTCCGCCGGGCGGTCTCTCGCCCGGCGGGACGCCGAGCTCCCAGTCGAGCCCGTACCGCTGGAACAGCTCCGCGCGCAGCCGAGCCGGCGGCATAGGCACCCCCGGCAGCAGGATCGCGAAAACCGCGCCCATCAGCTGGGCGCGCAGCAGTGGATAGTCGGCATCGGCATCCGGTGATCCGTAGCGCTCCACCGTGTCGCGCAGCAGGGCCGCGAGACGCTGCTGTTCCGAGCACTGCCAGAACCCCTCGGCCTGCAGGACCCCCGACATGTGCGTCCGCATCAGCATGGGCCGGTCGACCGCGAGCCCGAGGATGGCGTCGATCGCCCGCGCGAGCCGCTCGCGCCCGTCATCGGTTCTGGGCTCGCGCTCCAGCGCCGCTTCCAGTGTGCGATGCATCAAGCGGTGCACGGCCGACTGCAGCAGCTGCCGTTTGCCCGGGAAGTAGTACGAGACAAGCCCGCGTGCCGAGCCCGCTCTGTCTGCGATGTCGGCCAGTGTCGTCGCCTCGTACCCGCGCTCTCCGACCAGCTCCACGGTGGCCTGCAAAAGCCGCTCCCGGGAACGCCGACGAAGCTCTTCATTGACCGATGCGCTCCGCGGGGACATGCTTGACTCCTGCGTTGACTGGCTCCGAGCCAATATACTCAGGGTGCCCCGGCGCGAGGCTTTCAGGGCCTGGTCAGCGGGGGTGCTGCCTGAACCGGGCGACGCGGGGGATCGTCCGGTTTGGGTAGCTTTGGCATGTCTTAAGTGTGCCTCTGTGAGCCTCCGGTCAGTTTCAGTCGATGAGCCCGAGCACCGGGCGCAGTCCCGCCGGACGATCCTCCACCGGCAGATGGTCCACGAAATGGACCGCACATCCCAGATTCGCGGCCCCGCCGTCCGCATATTTGTCGTCGCCGACCATCAGGACCTCGCCCGGGTCCTTGCCCAGCGCCTCACAGGCCGAGCGGAAGAGGCGTACGTCGGGCTTCTGCACGCCGTGCTCGAACGACAGGGCATACGCGTCCACCCAGCCATCCAGGCCGTGGGCGCGGAAGACCGGCCGCAGGTCCCAGCCGATGTTGCTGACCACGGCGATGCCAACCCCCCGCTCCCGCAGCGTGCGCAGCACGTCGCCGGCGTCGGGGTACGGGCGCCAGGCGTCGGGCGTCATATGGCGTTCGTAGAGCGCGTCGTACAGACCCGGGTCCGGAAGCTCCACCTGGCGGGCGAGACCGGTGTACGCGGCACGGTGCCGTTCCGCGCTCTCGTCGCGGGTCTCCCACAGATCGGCGAGACCTGGTGGCATCCGCTGTGGCGACGAGCCGCCGGGGAGTGCCCCGGCCGCCGCCAACTGCCCGGCGTACCGGGCCAGTTCGGCCTCGGGGAGACTGCTGCCCCGTGCGTCGAGTACCGCGCGAAGCCAGTCCCGCGCGGGCTCGATGCGAAACAGCGTTCCTGAGAAGTCGAAGAGCACACCCTTGATCGCCATGACCGCGATCCTTCCGGGGTCAGCGCTGCCGGGACAAGACCACACGCTCGTACGCGGCGATCGAAAGCGCCGCCCAACAGGCGCCGAGCAGCCAGCCGCCCACCACGTCCGAGGGCCAGTGCACGCCAAGGTAGAGCCGGGTGAGGCCGACCCCGACGACGGAGACTACGGCGGCCGCGATGCTCCAGTGCCACAGCCGCCCCTCTCCTCCGTGCCGCCTGAGCAGCCACAGCAGCAGAGTGCAGCTGACCATGGCCGTCATCGCGTGGCCGGAGGGGAAGGCCGCGTAGTGCGCGGAGTCGACGGGATCCGGCCATTGCGGCCTCTCCCGGCCCACGGCGGACTTCAGCCCCTGCTGTACGAAGGTGCCCACCGCGCTCGTCACCGCGACCCACACCGCCAGCAGCCACTCCCGCAGCCACCACAGCCAAAGAACGGCCGCGGCCGTCAGCGCGCGCATCGTCCACGGGTCCCACACCCAGTCGGTGAGCACCAGGTTCACGCGGGTGAGCCCCGGCTCGGTCACCGCCCAGCCGTGCAGGCCGTCCGCGACCGTGCGGTCGAAGGAGACGAGGGGGGACCAGGAGACCGCGACCAGGGTCAGCAGCACCGCCGAGAGGGCGGCGAGCAGCGCGCCCGTACGGGCGGCGACGCCGACCCGGGTCTGCTCCGGCGGAGTGGGAGGCGCTGAGCGCGGGAAGTGCATGGGGGAGATCTTCGCCGCTCACCGGCTCATACGGCTATCCCAGCGCGCGCAGCGCGGGCACGAATGCCACCAGCAGGGGGATCACAGGCACCAGGGCGGCGGCCGCGGTCAGCCGCAGCCGGCGGCCCGCGGTCAGCCGCGGCACGGGTGTCAGCAGCCGGTTCACCCGCTGCGGCAGTTGGGCGTCCGGCGTGGGGCAGGGCCCGAACACGCCACGGTCCTCGTTGAGTTCGACCAGGGCCAGGGCGATCGTCAGCCGGCCGAAGCGCCTGGACGCGACGTCGTCGGCCGCCAGCTCGACGAGCCGGTGCATCTCGCCGCGGAACGCCGCGAACACCGGGATCTGCGGAAAGCCGTTGGCGAGCGCGGCGGAACAGTGCAGCAGCCAGTCGTGCCGTGCCTGCGCGTGCCCCTGCTCGTGCGCCAGTACGGCATCGAGTTGACGGCCCTTCAGGCGGCGCAACGCGGCCGTGGTGACGACCAGTTGGGGTGCCGCGCCCGGCAGCCACCAGACGTCGGGCCGCACGCCCTCCAGGACGACCAGAGGTTCGCTGCCCGGCTCCTCGCCCGGCATCAGAGGGGCACGCACCAGAAGCTCTGTGCGCCGCCGCTTCCCCCGGACACGGGCCCAATGGATCTCGCGGGTGAGCATCGCGCCGGTCCACAGGCCCCCGCAGGCCAGGACAACGGCGAGGACGGCGGACCACGGGTCGTTCGCGCCGAGGGCGTACGCCTCCACCACCCCGTGCGGCGCGGGCGCGAAGACATGACCCCGCACAAGCTGCCAGGCCGCCGCCGCGCTGAACGTCATGGAGAGCGCGAAGCACAGCAGTACGGCCGCGACCACGCACTGCCAGACCCACAGTGCCACCACGGGCTCGCGCTCCGGCCAGTCGGCACGCGACACAAGTCGCGGGGCCACGACGGCGGCCAGTGCTCCGAGGAGCAGCAGCACGAGGGAGACCAACATGCTGTCAGCCTATGAGCGCGGGGCTACTTGCGGGTATGGCCTCGCGCTCCAAGTGACGTACGACACGGTTTCGGTGCCACCCGCCCGTAGACGGCTCAGAGAGCGAGCAGCATCGCCAGCATGGCGAGGCCCATGGCGAGCCGGCAGGCCGGCGCCAGCTCGGGCCGTGCGCTCCAGGAGACCGTCGCCGCACCGCCCGGGGGGGACGGCACAGGCATTAAGCGGACGCCGGAGCGCAGCACGTACACGGCATAGTACACCAGCAGCCCGCCGGTGAGCAGGGGGATTCCGGCGGCCGCATGCCCGGGGTGGCCGGCGCCGGACGTCATCGCCACCGCCATGTAGACCATCGCGAGGGAACCCACGACGTGATGCAGATGGTGAGCGCCGCGGCGGGCCGGCCACAGGGCGCGCAGCGCCGCCGCCCCGAAGACCACCGCGTACACCACCCAGCCCCAACTGGGCGGCGCGAACACGGCGGCGGGCACCGCCATCGCCGCCATTCCCCACCCCATCAGGGCTTCGCCGCCGGCCGCCTCGCGTGCCTCGCCGGAACAACTGCGCATCCGTACCAGGCAGTACGCGCCGGTCCCCCCGCACAGCGCGACGAGCAGCCAGCCGGACATGGCCGGTCCGTGCACGGCGCACCTCCCCCTTCGACGGTTCAAAGAGTCGATGCCCGGCGGCTCGGGGGCCTACGCGAGCGCACGGAGGTGCACGGAGGTGCATGGGGAGCACAGCGCGGCAGTCCGGCCCGCCCCGGACGCCCTGTGGCGGCTCAGGGGCGGTACCGCAGCGGATGATCGGCCGGCACTTCGACGATCGCGATCCGGTGGCCGTCCGGGTCGGCGATCCACATCTCGATCAGCCCCCACGGCTCGCGCCTGGGCGGCCGCAGCATCTCGACGTCCCGCGCCGACAGCTCGGCGTGGACCGCGGCCGCGTCCTCGACCTGGAGCCACAGCTCGGGACCGGTCGCGGCCGGGGCCTTTGAGCGCCCTGACACTTCCAGAAACCCGCCGCCCAGGAAGTAGACCGTGCCCCGCTCGGGACCAGTGCCGAATTCGCGGTAGACGGGGAGGCCGAGTGTCTGCCCGTAGAACCGCCGCGACCGCTCGGGGTCGGTCGGGCGCAGCAGGATCCGGCTGCTCAGCACATGCACCATGGGCAAACCCTAGGGCGCGGAGGCACGGGTTAGTCTCGGGACACCTGTACACCGTCGAGATGGGAGTGCCCCTCAATGGACACCGCACCGGCCCGGGACTCCGGCGAGCTCACCTACCGTGACGCGATCGAGGCCGATGTGCCCGCGCTCGTCCCGCTGATCGAGTCCGCGTACCGAGGCGATGCGAGCCGCACCGGCTGGACCACCGAGGCGGACATTCTCGACGGACAGCGCACCGACCCGGAAGGCGTCCTGGAGGTCATCAATGCCGCCGGCAGCACCCTCCTCATAGTGGAGCGTGACGGCGAGCCGATCGCCTGCTGCCAGCTGGAGCACCGCGGTGAGTCCGTGTACTTCGGCATGTTCGCCGTCCGCCCCGAGCTGCAGGGCGGAGGCCTCGGCCGCCGGATCATCACGGAGGCGGAGCGCACCGCGCGCGAGCGCTGGGGTGCGCGCGAGATGCACATGACCGTTATCTCGGTACGGGACGAGCTGATCGCCTGGTACGAGCGCCGCGGCTATCGCCGTACGGGAAAGCTGAGCCCCTTCCCGTACGGCGACGAGCGCTTCGGCATCCCGCAGCGCGACGATCTCGCCTTCGAGCTGCTGGTGAAGGAACTGTCCTAGGAGGACGGACCCGCGAACAGGGACCCGCGAACAGGGACCCGCGAACAGGGACCCGCGAACAGGGACCCGCGAACAGGGACCCGCGAACACGGTCCCGAGAACAGGGTCCTCAGGCCGTGAACCGGCCGGTGCGCCGGATCTCGGGGAAGTCGGTGGTCGCGCCGTCGAGTTCGAGGGCGCGCACCAGCCGCAGATGCTCCTGGGTGTTCACCACCCAGCCGATCACCTGAAGGCCTTCGCCGTGCGCGTGCTCGACGGTCTCCAGGGTCAGCCTGCGGATGTTCAGCGCGAGGGAGGCGGCGCCCACCGCCTTGGCACGGTCCACGACGTCGGCGCCCCAGCGGCCGGCGATGAGCACCGTCCGTACACCGGGCACCAGACCCGCGATCTCGGCGACCGCGTCGTCGTGGAAAGACGACACCTCGACGCGGTGCACGAGATCGCGGCTGAGCATCACCTCGGCCAGTGCCCGGGCCGCGGCCACGTCCTTGATCTCCGCCTGGAGCGGTGCCCGCACGGCGTCGAGTACCTCCTCGAAGACCGGCACCCGCTCGCCGCTGCCCGCGTCGAGCTCCCGCAGCTCGGCGAGGGTCTTGTCGGCGATCGGACCCTTTCCGTCGGTCGTACGGTCCACGTCGGCGTCGTGCATGACGGCGAGCGCGCCGTCCTTGGTGAGATGCAGATCCAGTTCGATGGCGTCCATTCCGGCCTGTTCGGCGCGGACGAAGGAGCGCAGGGTGTTCTCCGGCTCGACGCCCATGACCCCGCGATGACCGATGGTGAGGAAAGTCAAGATTTTCTCGCTTCCGTCGACGGCGGCTCCCGCGAGGCGCATCCCGGCAGCCGCGCGGCAATCACGCAGCCTAACGGCCCGCCTCCGCGATGGGACCGGTCTCGCGAGGGGGAGTGGAGTGGTCCGCTCTGGCCCCCGCGATCCCCAGGACGAAACCGGTGATGAGGGCTGCGACAAGGACGGCACGGGTACTCACGCGGTAAGGCTCCGGGAGAGGTGGGCGAGAGGGCGGACCCCTCGTCCTACCCATGGCGGGCCGCCCGCAGCCGGCCGCGTCACCCGCCCGTGGGCGCGTCCTGTGCGGCTTGACGCGAGGTCGCGCTCAGCCGACGGGGTGGTCGAAGCAATCGCCCGAACGACCCGCGGCCGCAAAACTTTCGGTGATCATGGGGTGAGTCAGGATAATCTCCCAAGGTCCCACTTGTACGGGAGAACCACACACAGATACGGTGTCTTGACGCGAGGTTCTCCTGTGAAGGAAGTGACATGACGGAAATTCTTGTGCAGACCGCTGCCCCAGAGGGCATATCCCAAACCGCCCGGGTGATCGACCACCCGGCATGGCCGACGCTCAAGAATGCCGTCGAGGAGATCCGCCCCTGGCAGTCCAAGGACGGCTCCATCGACTTCGACGCCGAGGGCGCCCCCGCCCGCGTCTCTGCCGAAGCCGCGCTCGACCGCGTGATCGACGCCGTGGAGGAGCTCGCCCCGCTGCTCCCGCACGACGCCGCATACCACCGCGCGCTCGTCGCGGATCTGCACAAGTGGGCCGACAGCGGCTTCGACGTCCCCGACTTCCTGGACTCGCTGCTCGCCTTCCAGCCCGCCGCCACACGCGCCGACGGTCTGCAGCACCTGGTCCTCTTCCCCATGTACACGCAGAACGGCAACCCGGACCGCAACCTCGAAGCGGTCGTGCTGCGCATGGTCTGGCCCGAGTGGCTCGCCGAGCTGGAGCGCACCCGCTACGACAACCCCCTCTTCTGCGGCATCACCTTCGAGGGCTTCACCGCGGGCTACGACACCAACTCCGCGGTCCTCTTCCCGGAGACCATCGCCGTGCGCGAAGCCCCCGAGCGATTCACCTGGGGCGGCATCTTCTGCGACCGCGAGGCCGCCCGTTTTCGCGCCGTCACCACGGAGGCCGTACGCATCCTCGGCCTCGAACTCCCTGACGACATCCGGGAGATGATCGGCGACCAGTCGCGCTGCGAGCAGGCCTTCGTACTCTGGGACATGGTCCACGACCGCACCCACAGCCACGGCGACCTGCCCTTCGACCCGTTCATGATCAAGCAGCGCCAGCCGTTCTGGATGTACGGCCTGGAGGAGCTGCGCTGCGACCTCACCGCCTTCAAGGAGGCCGTGAAGCTGGAGGCCGAAGGCAACCAGCACGGCCGTGATGTGCAGTACGCGGTGCTGTTCGACCGGATGTTCCGCTTCCCGGTCACGGGTGACCGGGTGCGCAACTACGACGGGCTCGGCGGCCAGCTGCTCTTTGCGTACCTCCACAAGCACGATGTGGTGCGCTGGACCGACAACACCCTGAAGATCGACTGGGAGCGCGCGCCGCAGGTCACCAACCAGCTCTGCGCCGAGATCGAGAAGCTCTACCGCGACGGCATCGACCGCCCCAAGCTGGTCCACTGGTTCGCCGCGTACGACCTGGTCTCGAGCTACCTCGCACCGCACCCCGGCTCGCGCTGGGCCAAGGGCCCGGACGCCCTCGATCTGTCACAGCCTCCGCGCAAGCTCGTCGACGACGTGCTTCCTGACGAGTTTCCGCTCAGCATGTTCTATGAGGCGCTCTCCAAGAAGCTGAAGTCCGTGATCGCCTCCACCAAGGGGATCACCGCGGAGACTGCTGAGCGGGTGGCTGCGTGAGCTCTCGTACGGAGGAGACTGGGACCATGAACGGAAACAGCAGCAGTCGGCTGGAGGGCGCCGTGGTCGCGGTCGCCGGAGCGGCGGGCCCGGCGGGCCGGGCCGCCCTGCTGCGGCTGGCCGAGGCCGGTGCGACAGTCGTGGCCTCCGACGCGGATCCCGGGCGGCTGGCCGAGGCCGTCGACGCCGCTCGGTACGCGCACGGCGGCGCGACCGTCACCGGGGACACCGTCGACCTGCTCGATCTGAACGCCACCCGGGAGTGGGCGGACAAGACCGAGAAGGAGTTCGGCAGGATCGACGGTCTGGTCCATCTCGTCGGCGGCTGGCGCGGCGGCGCCACCTTCGCCGAGACCGACCTCGCCGACTGGCAGCTCCTCGAGAAGCTGCTGATCCGCACGGTCCAGCACACCTCGCTCGCCTTCCACGACGGGCTGCTACGCAGCGACCGTGGCCGTTTTGTGCTGATCAGCGCGGCCGGCGCCAGCAAGCCGACTGCGGGCAACGCCGCGTACTCCGCGTCCAAGGCGGCGGCCGAGGCGTGGACGCTCGCGCTTGCCGACTCCTTCCGCAAGGCGGGGGGCGAGGAGGGGCCGAAGGCCGCGGCTGCGATCCTGGTCGTCAAGGCACTGGTGCACGACGCCATGCGCGCCGAGCGCCCGAATGCGAAGTTCGCGGGCTTCACCGACGTGACGGAACTGGCCGAGGCCATCGCCGGAGTCTGGGACCGGCCCGCCCGGGAAGCGAATGGACAGCGCCTGTGGCTGACCCCCAAACCGTGAAGACCGACGCCCGACGCCATCACGACCCCGAGGTACGCGGCTTCGCCAGCGACAACTACGCGGGCGCGCACCCCGAGATCCTCGCGGCGCTCGCCGTCGCCAACGGCGGTCACCAGGTCGCCTATGGCGAGGACGTGTACACCGAGCACCTCCAGCGGGTCATGCACAGCCACTTCGGGCCGACGGCCGAGGCCTTCCCGGTCTTCAACGGCACGGGCTCCAACGTCACGGCGCTCCAGGCGCTCACCGACCGCTGGGGCGCGGTGATCTGCGCCGAGACCGCGCACATCAACGTCGACGAGGGCGGCGCGCCGGAGCGGATGGGCGGGCTGAAGCTGCTGACCGTACCGACCCCGGACGGGAAGCTCACGCCAGAGCTCATCGACCGGCAGGCGTACGGCTGGGACGACGAGCACCGGGCGATGCCGCAGGTCGTGTCGATCACCCAGAACACCGAGCTGGGCACGGTTTACACGCCCGACGAGATCCGCGCGATCTGCGCGCACGCCCACGAGCGGGGCATGAAGGTCCATCTGGACGGGGCCCGGATAGCGAACGCCGCGGCGTCGCTGGACGTCCCCATGCGGACCTTCACCAATGCCGTCGGAGTCGATGTGCTCTCCTTCGGCGGTACCAAGAACGGCATGCTGTTCGGCGAGGCCGTCGTCGTCCTCAACCCGGACGCCGTGAGCCATATGAAGCATCTGCGGAAGATGTCGATGCAGCTCGCCTCCAAGATGCGCTTCGTATCGGTGCAGTTGGAGGCCCTGCTGGCGCGCGATCTGTGGCTGCGCAACGCCCGGCACGCCAACACCATGGCCCAGCGGCTGGCCGCGGGCGTCCGCGGCGTCGACGGTGTGGAGATCCTCTACCCCGTCCAGGCCAACGCCGTCTTCGCGCGCCTCCCGCACGATGTGAGCGAGCGGCTGCAGAAGCGCTTCCGCTTCTACTTCTGGAACGAGGCGGCCGGAGACGTCCGCTGGATGTGCTCCTTCGACACCACCGAGGACGATGTGGACGCCTTCGTGCAGGCGCTGAAGGAAGAGATGGCCAAGTAGCCTCGGATATTGCATAGGTATGTGGCCGACCGGAAAATGATTGACTCCGGTCGGCCGCTTCCTTAGGGTCGGCGGGCATGGAGCTGATCCAGCAGAACCCTGAACTGGCCGCGTATCTCGCCGCCGACGAGGCGATCGACCATGAAAACCCGCTGGTACGGGAGACGGCCCGCCGCCTGCGTACCGAAGTCGCCGGTGTATACGCATACGCCAAGGCGGCCTTCGAGTTCGTGCGCGACACCATCCCGCACTCGCACGATGCGGGGGACATGCGCGTCACCTGGCGCGCCTCGGACGTGCTGGAGCAGCGGACCGGCATCTGCTACGCCAAAGCCCACGCGCTGACCGCGCTGCTGCGCGCGGAAGGCATCCCTTCCGCCCTGTGCTACCAGCGACTGGGTGTCATCCACGGGCTCGTGGCCGTGCAACTGCCGGGGCGGGGGCGGTGATCGCGGCAGGATCCGCGCGGGAACAAGCCCGGAGTCGACGCGCAGTTCTCCCTCGATGTGGAGCGGCTGGCCTTTCCGGTGCAATCGGGGTCCAATGATTTAGACTATCCGGTACTCTATGCTGCACCACACCCGGCCGTGCTCCAAGCGCTCCAGACCGCGTCGGACCGCGAGTCGCTCTGGCTCCAACTCCCCACCGAACTGTGAGGCATCCCCGACCATGACGCTCACACTCACCGTCTCCGACGAGGTCAGGGACCTCGCGCCCGGCTTCGTCCATCTCGCGGTCGAGGCGCGCGGCCTGGTCAACGGGCCCAGCAACGCCGACAGTTCGGCCCTGCTCGACGACGCCGCCCGCCGGCTCGCCGAGCGCCTGGACGGACGTGCCCCGCACGAGGACCCCCACATGGCCGCCTGGCGCGCCGCGTACTCCGCCTTCGGCGCCAAGCCCTCCCGTACCCGCAACTCCGCCGAGGCGCTGGCCAAGCGGGCGCTCGCCGACGGCGGGCTGCCGCGCATCAATGTGCTGGTCGACCTCTACAACGCGATCAGCGTGGCCCATCTGGTCCCGGTCGGCGGCGAGGACACCGACCACATCAAGGGCGGGATGCGGCTCGTACGCGCCACCGGCCAGGAGCCGTTCGTCACCGTCGCGGGCGGCGAGGAGACCGTGGAGCACCCGGACGCCGGCGAGGTCGTCTGGGCCGACGACGAAGGCGTCACCTGCCGGCGCTGGAACTGGCGTCAGGGAGTACGCACCCGGCTCACCGAGGAGTCGGTGAACGCGCTCTTCCTGCTGGAGGGCATGGCCCCCATGACGACCGGCGAGCTCGAGGCCGCAGCCGCCGAACTCGCCGAGTCGCTGGAGAAGTTGAGCCCCGGAGCGCGGATCACCGTCCGCCCGCCACAGGCAGGGGTGTGACGTTTCAGCCGGCCTCGCGGACTTCGGCCGGAGTCGGCGCCGTACCCCCGAGGTGCGCGGGCACCCACCAGGTGTCGCTCGCGTCCTTGGGGCGTACGGGATAGGCGCGCTGCGCGGCTTCGAGAAGCTCCTGCACCCGCTCGCGCAGCCGCCGCGTGATCGCGCCCGCGTACTGGTCGGCCGGAGCCTCCACGGGCTCGCCCACCCGGATCGTCACCGGGATGTGGCTGCGTCTGAAGTTGCGCGGGCGGCCCTTCGTCCAGATCCGCTGGGTGCCCCACAGCGCCATCGGAATCAGCGGAACGCCGGCCTCCTGGGCCAGCCGCGCCGCACCCGACTTGAAGGACTTGAGGGTGAACGACTGGGAGATCGTCGCCTCGGGGAAGACACCGATGATCTCGCCCGAGCGCAGCGAGTCCAGCGCGTGCGAGTAGGCCGCCTCACCCTGCTTGCGGTCCACCGGAATGTGCTTCATGCCGCGCATCAGCGGGCCGGAGATCCTGTGCCGGAAGACGGAGTCCTTCGCCATGAAGCGCACCAGGCGCCTCTGGGGCAGCGCCGCGAGGCCGGTGAAGATGAAGTCCAGATAGCTGATGTGATTGCTGACCAGCACAGCACCGCCAGAGCGCGGGATGTTCTCCGATCCCTGAGTGTCGATCTTCAGGTCCAGCGCCTTGAACAGCGTGAGAGCGGCGCCGACGACCGGCCGATAGACGAGCTCTGCCATCTGGAGAGGGCCCTTCTGTTGTGCCCGGGGAGGGTTCTCCCGGCGGAAGTTACGCAGCCGTAGGTTTTCGGCATTGGGCAGATCGTGCCGTATACGCGGCGTGCTGACCAGTCCTGGCGCCTTGGGCGGGCGAGATTCTTCTCACGCCGTTCTTGTCACATCATGAGCGGACAGCAGTCGCCCGGCGCAGCACCAGATGCATCTCGCACCCCAGGCAGTACCCGAATACGGCGTTGAGGAACGCGGCGGCCAGGGCGCATCCGGTCGCGACGAGAGCGAGCCACGACGGTCCCCAGAAATACCCGACCAGCCCGATCAGGGCGAAGGCCAGCCCCACACCCTGCGCGAACCGCGGCGGCACGGGCGACTCCAGCTCCGCCGGCGGCCCGAGCCTCGGCCGTACCGCGGTGCGGAAGAGCCATCCGTACGGAGAACGCTGCACGCCGAATGCAGCACCCGCGGCGAAGCAGAGCGCCTGCCAGGCGAGCAGGGCGCCGCTGCCCGTGACGAGAACGCTGGCGAGTACGACCGTGGTGACGGCGGCCCCGAAACGCGGCCCCCTGACGTCGATGTCCATGCCCTCAGCATCGCGCAGCGGATCCGCGGTGCGGGCGCGGGAATCTTTACGGTCCTGTGAACGCTGCACAGGGGATGACTGGACTTGTGGTGTGTGCGGTGGTGCTCGTGGCGGCGAGCGCCTTCGGGCTGTGGCAGCGGCGAAACGGCGGGAGGCTGAAGGTGCGGGGTGCGGACGCTCACAGACGGCTCGGCGTGGCCGAGCTCGGCGCGGACCTTGGGCAGCGGGCGACGCTCGTCCAGTTCTCCAGCGCGTTCTGCCAGCCGTGCCGGGCGACGAGGCGCACCCTCGCCGAAATCGCGGACATGGTCGACGGAGTCACCCATGTCGAGATCGACGCGGAGGAGCGGCTCGCCCTGGTGCGGGAGCTCGGCATCCTCAAGACGCCCACCGTGCTGGTGCTCGACGCGGGCGGCAACATCGTCACCCGGGCCTCCGGTCAGCCGCGCAAGGCGGATGTGTTCGCCGCGCTCGGACAGGCGGTGTGACACCTCGTGACCCATGTCGCACATGCTGGAACGCACTTGACTGCACGCGCCATGCATCGTCACGCTGACGCTGTGCTTCCAGAACTCCTTCTCTACGGGCGGGCTCACATCGACCTCGCGCGGAACGCGAGTGCGCGCTGTCCGGCTGTCTGAGCAGCCACGGCCGCCCCGTTCGCATCCCTTGCAGAAGGACAACTCCATGACGGCTTCGCCCGAACTCGGCACACCTCAGCTGGCCTCTCCCGACCTGCTCCGCTCCGTCTTCCGGCAGCACGCCGCGGGTGTCGCGGTGATCACCGCCCAGGGTGACAACCCCGTGGGATTCACCGCCACCTCACTCAACTCGGTAGCCGCCGAGCCGCCGTTGATCTCCTTCGGCGTGGGTACGTCGTCCTCCAGCTGGCCGGTGATCGCCCGGTCCGAGCACATCGGCGTACACATACTCGGCGACCACCAGCAGGATCTGGCCGCCACCTTCGCCCGCAGCGGCGCCGACCGCTTCGCGCCGCCCACCGGCTGGCGCAGCGGCCCCGAGGGCGTTCCGGTGCTCGACGGCGTACTGGCGTGGCTGGTGTGCCGGATCATCAACCGCGTCCCGGCCGGGGATCATCGCATCGTGATCGCCGAGGCCGTCGTCGGCGACCCCGCCGGAGGCGGCCGGCCGCTGCTCTACCACCAGGGACGCTTCAACGGGCTGAAGGACTGAGAGTTTTCTGGGAGCCGCCGGTTACGGAGCGTTGGCAAGGTCACAGTACAAAGCGCTTGCTTACTGGGGATGAACTGGATGTACTGAGAGTACTGGCGAGTAATATTTCGTTCGGAGCGCGGCCCGCCCCGACCGGGATCCGCCCCGTCAGACGCCTATGCTGCGTGCAAGGCAGCCCAGAAGAGACGATGCAGTAGGAGAGCCGGCGTGAGCTTGAGGATCGTTGTCTGTGTGAAGTACGTGCCCGACGCCACCGGCGACCGGCACTTCGCCGATGACCTGACCGTCGACCGCGACGACGTCGACGGCCTGCTGTCGGAGCTGGATGAGTACGCGGTCGAGCAGGCACTGCAGATCGCCGACGAGGCGGACGACGCGGAGATCACCGTGCTGACCGTCGGTCCCGAGGACGCCAAGGACGCGCTGCGCAAGGCTCTGTCCATGGGTGCCGACAAGGCCGTCCACGTCGAGGACGACGACCTGCACGGCAGCGACGTCATGGGCACCTCGCTGGTGCTCGCCAAGGCGATCGAGAAGACCGGTTACGACCTGGTCATCGCCGGTATGGCCTCGACGGACGGCACCATGGGCGTGCTGCCGGCGATTCTCGCCGAGCGCCTGGGCGTTCCGCAGGTCACGCTGCTCTCCGAGGTCTCCGTCGAGGACGGCGTCGTGAAGGGCCGCCGTGACGGCGACACCGCGAGCGAGCAGCTCGAGGCGTCCCTGCCGGCCGTCGTGTCCGTGACGGACCAGTCGGGCGAGGCTCGCTACCCGTCCTTCAAGGGCATCATGGCCGCCAAGAAGAAGCCGGTGGAGTCCCTGGACCTGGAGGACCTCGAGATCGACGCCGACGAGGTCGGCCTCGAGGGCGCCTGGACCGCTGTGGACTCGGCCGCCGAGCGTCCGGCCCGCACCGCCGGCACGATCGTCAAGGACGAGGGCGAGGGCGGCAAGCAGCTCGCGGAGTTCCTCGCGAGCCAGAAGTTCATCTAGGGAGAGTCGGCGGCGCGGGCCGGTTGCAACGCAGCCCGCGCCCCGCGGATTGCATTCGCAGGAGAGCAATCCCGTGACTCCTCCCCCGAAGGGGCTTCTCATTCGACTGATGAGACGGCCTCATGACGGACAAGCCCTGCCCGGAGCCAGCAGGCTCGGGCTGAGCGTAGCAGTCAACAAGTCTTCCCCCGGCCGAAGTTCGGGGTTCTCGCCCAGGAGTAGTAATGGCTGAAGTTCTCGTCTATGTCGACCACGCGGACGGCGCCGTCCGCAAGCCCACCCTCGAGCTGCTGACCCTGGCCCGCCGCATCGGCGAGCCGGTCGCCGTCGCGCTCGGCTCCGGCGCCGAGGCGACCGCCCCCGCGCTTGCCGAGCACGGCGCGGTCAAGGTCCTGACCGCCGACGCCCCCGAGTTCGCCGACTACCTCGTCGTACCGAAGGTGGACGCGCTGCAGGCCGCGTACGAGGCCGTCTCGCCGGCCGCCGTGCTCGTCCCGTCCTCCGCCGAGGGCAAGGAGATCGCGGCCCGCCTCGCGGTCCGCATCGGGTCCGGCATCATCACCGACGCCGTCGACCTCGAGGCCGGCGACGAGGGCCCGGTGGCCACGCAGTCCGCGTTCGCCGCCTCCTTCACCACCAAGTCCCGTGTCTCCAAGGGCACCCCGGTCATCACGGTGAAGCCGAACTCGGCCGCCGTGGAGGCCGCGCCGGCCGCGGGCGCCGTCGAGGCGCTCGCCGTCTCCTTCTCCGAGAAGGCCACCGGCACCAAGGTCGTCTCCCGCACCCCGCGCGAGTCCACCGGCCGCCCCGAGCTGACCGAGGCCGCGATCGTGGTCTCCGGCGGCCGCGGTGTCAACGGCGCCGAGAACTTCCACATCATCGAGGCGCTGGCCGACTCGCTCGGCGCGGCTGTCGGTGCCTCGCGCGCCGCGGTGGACGCCGGCTGGTACCCGCACTCCAACCAGGTCGGCCAGACCGGCAAGTCGGTCTCCCCGCAGCTGTACATCGCCTCGGGCATCTCCGGCGCGATCCAGCACCGGGCCGGCATGCAGACATCGAAGACCATCGTGGCCATCAACAAGGACGCCGAGGCCCCGATCTTCGACCTGGTCGACTACGGCGTGGTCGGCGACCTCTTCGAGGTCGTCCCGCAGCTGACTGAAGAGGTCCAGACGCGCAAGGGCTGACCTCCGCTTTCTCTACGGCCTGGGGCCGCGCGGTGATCTTCACCGCGCGGCCCCAGTCTGTTACGGGGGACCATTGACGCAGGTCGTAACCGCCGACTAACTTCGCCATACGGATTGTTGATTCCGTGGTGCGGAAAACAGGAGGGTGCAGGATGGGTCAGCAGGAGAAGGTGGCAACGAGCCTCGCCGGAGCGGTCAGCGAGGAAATCAGCGCCTCCCTCGCACCGGTGGACGCGGAGCTCGCCCGCCGCTACCCGGGAGACCCCGGCACTCGCCAGCCCGTCCACACGGTCTACGTACCCGGCGACGTCTTCGCCGCCGACACCATCCGTTCCTGGGGCGACCAGGCGCTCGCCGCGCTCGACGAGCACGCCCCGGACGCCGCGTCCCTCGCCGCCGTCCTCGGCCTCTCCGACGAGCTCGCGGCCCCGGTGTACGACCGCGTACGGGCCAAGCTGGAGCGCGAGCCCATCGAGGACCTGCGCATCGACTTCGAGGACGGCTACGGCGGCCGCGGCGACGCCGAGGAGGATGCGCACGCGGCCCGCGCCGCCCGGCTGATCACCGAGGCGTACGCGCAGGGCACCGCGGCCCCGTACATGGGCATCCGTATGAAGTGCATGGAGGCCGCCGTACGCGACCGGGGCATCCGCACCCTCGACATCTTCCTCACCGGCCTCATCGAGGCCGGCGGGCTGCCCGACGGTCTCGTTCTGACCCTCCCCAAGGTCACCTACACCGAGCAGGTCACCGCGATGGTGCGGCTGCTGGAGGAGTTCGAGAAGGCGCGCGGTCTGGACGCGGGCAGGATCGGCTTCGAGATCCAGATCGAGACCAGCCAGTCCATCCTCGCCGCCGACGGCACCGCCGCCGTGGCGCGGATGATCGACGCCGCCGAGGGCCGGGCCACCGGACTGCACTACGGCACCTTCGACTACAGCGCCTGCCTCGGCGTCAGCGCCGCCTACCAGGCCAGCGACCACCCGGCCGCCGACCACGCCAAGGCCGTCATGCAGGTCGCGGCCGCGGGCACCGGCGTACGCGTCTCGGACGGCTCCACAAACGTCCTTCCGGTCGGCACCACCGAGAAGGTCCACGACGCCTGGCGGCTGCACTACGGCCTGACCCGCCGCGCCCTGGCCCGCGCCTACTACCAGGGCTGGGACATGCACCCCCGCCACCTGCCGACCCGCTACGCCGCCGTATTCGCCTTCTACCGCGAGGGCTTCGAGCAGGCCGCCGCGCGGCTGTCCGCCTATGCCAATCACGCGGGCGGCGACGTCATGGACGAGCCCGCCACCGCCAAGGCGCTGAGCAGCTATCTGCTGCGCGGCATCGACTGCGGCGCCCTCGACACCGCGGAGGTCGCTGGGCTCACCGGACTCACCCGCGCTGATCTCGACGGCTTCGCCGCACCGCGCCGCGGGGACCTCACGGCCACAGCCAAGTAACAGTCAGCACCGCTGTCACCGCTGCCCCTTAGTCTGTACGCGACCACAGTCGCAACAAGGATCGGGGCAGCGGTGTCTTCGGGGGAGAACGAGCGGCTCGCCGACCGTTACCGGGTGATCGAACAGCTGGGCCGCGGCGGCATGGGCGTCGTCTGGCGCGCCGTCGACGAGGTGCTCGGCCGCGAAGTCGCCGTCAAGGAACTGCGCACCTACAGCGACTCGTCGGGCCCCGAACTGGCTGATCTCAGAGTGCGGATGCAGCGCGAGGCCCGCGCGGCAGCCCGCGTACGCCACCCCGCGGTCATCGCCGTCCACGACGTCACCGAACACGAGGGCCGTCCGGTCATCGTGATGGAGCTCATCGACGGCCCTTCGCTGGACGATGTGCTCAGCGAGCGCGGCGTCATGGACGCGCGCGAGGTGGCCGCCATCGGAGCCAGGGTGATGGAGGCGCTGGGCGCCGCCCACCGCGCCGGGGTGCTGCACCGCGACGTGAAGCCCGGCAATGTGCTGCTGGACCGCGGGGGCCGGGTGGTGCTCACGGACTTCGGCATCGCGGCGATGGACGACCCCGGCGACGGCGCCACCACCCATCTGACGCGCAGCGGCGAACTGGTCGGCTCGCTCGACTACTTGGCGCCCGAGCGCGCCCAGGGCCAGGACCCCGGTCCGGCGTCCGACATCTGGGCGCTCGGCGCCACGCTGTACGCAGCAGTGGAGGGCGCGGCCCCGTTCCGCCGCACCTCCACCTGGTCGACGCTGAACGCGATCGTCGTGGAGCCGCTGCCCGAGCCGCTGCGGGCCGGCGCGCTCGGACCCGTACTGCGGGAGCTGATGCACAAGGACCCGGCGCAGCGCCCCGACGCGGACACCGCGGCGCGGCTGCTCTCCGCCGTGGCGGCGGGCCAGGACACCGGCACCTCGACCGTGTCGCTGGGGACAGCGCCGCCGGCCGCACCGGATCCGGCGACCCGGGTGCCGACCGTGCTCAACGCGGCGCCGCACCGGCCCGACGGCTTCGGCCCCGCGGCGCCGCAGGCCCCGGCCCCGCCCGTTCCCGCGCGGATACCCGCACCCGCCCCGGCCGCGCCACCCGCGGCCGCGCCACCCGCGGCCGCGCCACCCGCGTCCGGCGCTCGCGGTCGCGGTCGCGGTCGCGCGAGGGTCCTGGTGACGGCCGGAGTCGTCGCCGTTCTGCTCGCCGGGGGAGGCGTGACGTACGCCCTCGTCGACCGTGACGGATCGGGCGGTCAGGAGATCGCGGGCGGCCGGCCTGAGAGCCCTGCGGCGAGTTCGAGCCCACCAGGGAGCCCGCTCGCGAGCGCCTCCGGCGGCAAGCAGAGCCCGAGCATCAGGCCCACCGAGCAGGGCGCCACCAAGTCGCCCAGCCAGTCCGCCAGGCCGCCCGCGCCCGGCAAGGGAACCGGAGGATCGGACTCCGGCGGCTCGACCAGCGGCGGGTCCTCGGGCACGACCGGCGGCTCGACCACCACGGGCGGTGGCGGCACCTCCACCAACGGCGGCTCGACGACCGGAGGTTCAAACCCGGCCCCGGCGCCCGTCTGCCACTCGATCGGCGGCGGCAAGTACAACTGCCAGGTCTGGAAGCAGGCGAAGTCGTACACCGCGTCTGGCACCGAGAAGGGGGTGCTCAACGCGGGCACCAACTACTTCTACTGCCAGCAGAATCTGGGCCGCCGCGAGACCTCCGGCCAGTGGACGAACGTCTGGTGGGCCAAGACCGACGACGACAGAGGCAACACCAATGTCTTCGTCAGCGACGTCTACATCGAGGGCGGCGACAACGACCAGCCGGTGCCGGGCCTACCCGTCTGCTGACGGCGGGATCTCGCCCGAGCCGCGCGGGATGAGCACCGTCTCCAGCGCCACCTGCGAGGGCTCGTCGTCCACGCCGTCGAGGCGGCGGAAGAGCCGTTCCGCCGCGGTACGCCCCAGGGCCGCCGCGTCCTGGGCTATGACCGTGATGCCCAGCAGGTCGGCGAGCTCGATGTCGTCGAAGCCGACCAGGGCGACCGGCCGGTGGTGCTCGGCCAGGACCCGTACCGCTGTGACCGTCACCCGGTTGTTGCCCGCGAAGACCGCGGTGACCGGGTCGGGCCCCGCCAGCATCGCGGTGACGGCGGCCCGCACCCGCTCCGGCGCGGTGGAGCCCAGCGAGACCCAGGACTCGTCCACATCGAGCCCGGCGTCCTCCATGGCGGCGCGGTAGCCACGCAGCCGCTCGACGGCCGTGTGGATCCGCGGCTGGTCGCCGATGAAGCCGATACGGCGGTGGCCGTGCGCGATCAGATGGGCCACGCCGGCGCGGGCGCCGCCGAAGCTGTCGGAGAGCACCACGTCCGCGTCGATCTGCCCGGCCGGGCGGTCCACGAACACCGTCGCGATGCCCGCCTTGATCTCCGGCTCCAGATAGCGGTGGTCGTGGCCGGCCGGGATCACGATCAGACCGTCGACCCGGCGGGCGCACAGGGCCAGCACCAGCTCCTGCTCGCGGTCCGGGTCCTCGGCGCTGGAGCCGTTGATGAGCAGCGCGCCATGGGCCCGGGCGACCTCCTCGACCGCGCGGCTCAGCGGACCGTAGAAGGGGTCCGCGAGGTCTTCCAGGACGAGGCCGACGGAGGCGGTGCGGCCCTTGCGAAGCACGCGCGCGCTGTCGTTGCGGCGGAAGCCGAGGGACTCGATGGCCTCCTGCACCCGGCGCTCGGTGTCGGGTGTGACACCAGGCTCCCCGTTGACCACCCGCGAGACCGTTTTGAGGCCGACGCCCGCGCGGGCGGCGACGTCTTTCATGGTCGGCCGATTGCCGTAGCGGGGCTCGGGCCCTCGGGGCCGCCCCGGCGAAGGCAGGGGATGGTCGGTCTCTGCCACAGCGCGCTGTCCTGTCGTCGTCCGGGTGTGTAAGGGTGTGGCGTCGAGCATAGGCCCTGGACAACGTTGTCAGGGGAATGGAGACTGTTACTGAATCCGCAGGTCCGACCAGCTCCCCGGGGGATCCGACACCGATGCATACCGACCTCGTCGCCGCGCTCGACATCGGCGGCACCAAGATCGCCGGCGCGTTGGTGGACGGCAGCGGCAGGATTCTCGTGCGGGCCCAGCGTCCGACACCTGCCCAGGAGGACGGCGAGACGGTGATGCGGGCCGTCGAGGGAGTCCTCGCCGAGCTGGCCGTCTCCCCGCTCTGGGCGCGCGCGCGGGCCGTGGGCATCGGCAGCGCCGGTCCGGTGGACGCGTCCGCCGGCACGGTCAGCCCGGTCAATGTCCCGGGCTGGCGTGCCTTTCCGTTGGTCGCGCGGGTGCGAAGGGCCGTCGGCGGTCTGCCTGTCGAGCTGGTGGGCGACGGTGTCGCGATGACGGCGGCCGAGCACTGGCAGGGAGCGGCCCGCGGCTACGACAACGCGCTGTGCATGGTGGTCTCCACGGGCGTCGGCGGCGGACTCGTCCTCGGCGGGAAGCTTCACCCCGGGCCCACCGGCAACGCCGGGCACATCGGCCACATCAGCGTCGACCTCGACGGCGATCTGTGCCCGTGCGGCGCGCGCGGCTGCGTCGAGCGCATCGCCAGCGGCCCGAACATCGCGCGCCGGGCGCTGGAGGGCGGCTGGCAGCCGGGCCCCGACGGCGACACCTCGGCGGCCGCGGTGGCCGCCGCGGCCCGTGCCCAAGACCCGGTCGCCGTCGCCTCCTTCGAGCGCGCGGCTCAGGCGCTCGCCGCCGGGATCGCCGCCACCGCGACCCTCGTAGAGATCGAAATCGCGGTGATCGGCGGGGGAGTGGCGAACGCGGGCGAGGTGCTGTTCGCCCCGCTGCGCCGTTCGCTGCGCGACTACGCCACGCTCTCCTTCGTACAGCGGCTGACCGTGGCTCCGGCCCTGACGGGCACGGACGCGGGTCTGGTGGGTGCGGCAGCTGCCGCCTCGCTCGGCCGTCACGACGAGGCGGCAGCGGTGGTCAGCAGCCGATCCTGAGATCGGCCCAGTCGGCGTGGTCGGAGTCGATACCGTCCCCGCCGTCGGTGACCACCAGACGTACGACCTTCGCGCCACTGACGTCCGCCGAAATCGGCTGTGCGGGCTTGGCGTTGGTCAGGACGCCCGTCGACGCGGCCTTCGTTCCGTCCGCCCAGATCTCGAAGGCGACCGTGCCGCGCGTCCCCTTCTCGTCGTCCACGCCGACCTGCGCGCTCACCGTGGTGCACCGGCCGCCGGCGTAGTACTCCACGGCGCTCGCGGCATGCACGCCCAGACCCTTGGCGAAGACCTGGCCGCCGATGGTGATCGGCCTTCCGTCGCCCGCCTTGCTCTCGCCGTTGCTGGTGTCCCTCTCCACCGGACCCCAGCCGTTCGCCGCGCTCAGCGCGCCGAGATCGCTGAGATACGACTGACCGGCGGGCGGCGCCACGACCACATGCACACTCCCGGGCACGGCGGCGGTCAGCCGCTGTCCGGTCGGGGAGCGGTACTTCGCCGTCAGGGTCAGTGCGTACGAACCGGGCGCGGCGCCCGGCGGCACAGCGATCTCCCAGCCCGTCGTCAGCTTCCTTCCGCTGGTGAGCACCGCGGTGGCGGCCTTGGACATTGCCTTGACGCGCCAGCCCTCGGGCCCGGTCAGTGCGACGGAGACGGCGAGCGCGGGCGTACGGCCCAGATCGGTGACGGTCGAGGTGAGTTTCCCGGTCTGGCCGGCCTCGGCCATCAGGCCTTCGTCGGCGCTCACTTCGACGGCCGGCGGCAGCAGCGCCCACTTGCGGTCCGTCGAGACGCGCACCAGTACCGTGCCGTGCGCGGGCACGGTCGCGGAGATCGTCCCCGCGGTGTTGGCTTCAGTGTGCCGCCACAGATCGCGCAGCCGGTAGCCGGGGGCGTCCGGCAGTCCGACTGCCTTCGCCGTGGTGGCGATCCGCTGCGGGCTGCCGCTCTCGTTGAAGAGCGCGACCGCGCGGCTGCCGTCCTGCATCTCCTTGGCCACCACCCAGCGTCCGCCCTCGGAGCTGATCACTGTGCCCTGCTTGCCCAGTGGGTCCTGGTCGATGGCGATGACCTCGCGGTTGCCGAGGATCTCGAAGGCGGAGGAGGGCGCCTTGCGGAGATCGGACCCGATCAGCAGTGGCGCGGCCATGATCGACCACATGGAGAAGTGGGAGCGGTACTCCGTGTCCGTCATGCCGCCATTGCCGACCTCCAGCATGTCGGGGTCGTTCCAGTGGCCGGGGCCCGCGTACTGCGCGAGCGGCAGATTCTTCTTCATGATCGACAACATGGAGCCCCAGTTGTCGCTGATGTCCCCGGTGGTGCGCCAGAGCTGTCCGACGTCCGCGGCCCACTCCCAGGGCTTGTTCTGGCCCCACTCGCAGATGCTGTAGACGATGGGGCGACCTGTTGTCTCAGCGGCAGCCTTCAGGGCGTCGCGCATCGTGGTGTACCGGAGCTTGGCGTCCACGCCCTGGTTGTTGCAGTTGTCGTACTTGAGATAGTCGACGCCCCAGTCGGCGAACTGCTGCGCGTCGCTGTACTCATGGCCGAGCCCGCCGGGGAAGCCGGCGGTGTTGCAGGTCTTGGTCCCGGCGCTGGTGTAGATGCCGAACTTCAGCCCCTTGGCGTGGACGTAGTCGGCGACGGCCTTGATGCCGCCCGGGAAGCGCACCGGGTCGGGGACGAGCTTGCCGTTCGCGTCGCGCTGCGGCAGTGCCCAGCAGTCGTCCAGATTGACGTACTCGTACCCGGCCTCCTTGAGGCCTTTCTCGACGAAGATGTCGGCGATTCCCTTGACCATCGCCTCGTTGAACTCCGCCCGGCAGTGGGTGGTGTTCCAGTTGTTGAACCCCATCGGAGGGGTCAGGGCGAGCCCTTCGTCGAGCTGCGCGCCGGCCGGTGCGGGTTCGGCCGGCGCGGCCGGGGCGCCCGAGGCGATCGCCGGAGTGCCCAGTCCTGCCGCGCTGAGCAGCGCGGCGGCCAGCGCTCCGACGACTCTATGGCGGGTAGTGCGGGTGGGAAGGTGACGCATCGTAACGTTCCTCCGTACTCGCGCATATTGGGATGACGGCATGTGTCTGTCAGTGGCGAGCGTTTACGGTAGGCCGTGTTGGAGTCTGTTGGAAGAGATGCGGTAACGGTTGTTCGATGTCTCGCCAGAACCCTTGACGACACCCCTTCTTGGGAGTGAGATCCAATCCTCGCGTTGGGTTGTGTTGAGTTGCACCCCGGAGGAGGGGACATGGCGCAGTCATCGTTCAACGGTTCTGCCGCGCCCGGGAGCGTGGCAGGACATCGGATGTCCCGGCGGAATCTGCTGCGGGGTGCGGCGGCGGGTGCAGGTGCGATCGCGCTGCCCTCGCTGCTCGCTGCCTGCGGCAGTGGCCCCGGCGGGGACGGCAAGACCATCACCATGGGGTCCAACTCGTCCGACCCGGTGCCGAAGAAGGCGTTCGCCGACGCCTTCGCCGCGTACGCGAAGCAGTCCAAGGATGGCCGGAAGGTCAAGGTCAACACCGTTGACCACAACACGTTCCAGGAGAACATCAACCGCTATCTGCAGGGCAAGCCGGACGATGTCTTCATGTGGTTCGCGGGCTACCGCATGCAGTTCTTCGCCAAGAAGGGGCTGCTGCACGACATCAGCGACAACTGGGAGAGCTACCAGGGCTTCTCGCCGGCCCTCAAGGCCCAGTCGACGGGCGAGGACGGCAAGCAGTACCTCACGCCGTACTACTACTACCCGTGGGCCGTCTTCCACCGCAAAAGCGTCTTCCAGCAGTACGGCTACCAGGCACCCAAGACGCTCGACGAGTACATAGCGCTCGCCAAGCAGATGCAGAAGGACAAGCTCGTCCCCATCGCGTTCTGCGACAAGGACGGCTGGCCCGCGATGGGCACCTTCGACTACATCAACATGCGCACCAACGGATACGAGTTCCACAAGAGCCTCATGGCGGGCAAGGAGGCGTGGACCGACAAGCGCGTCAAGGACGTCTTCGACACCTGGCGCAGCATCCTCCCGTACTGCCAGCCCGGCGCCAACGGCCGCACCTGGCAGGAGGCCGCCACCAGCCTGCAGAAGAAGCAGACGGGCATGGCGGTCTTCGGACTCCCGCACCCCGGCGCGCAGTTCCCCAAGGCCGAACAGGCCGACATCGACTTCTTCCCGTTCCCGGTGATCAACCCGGAGCACGGCCAGGACGCCGTCGAGGCACCCATCGACGGCTTCCTGCTCGCGAAGAAGTCCAAGAACCTCAAGAACGCGAAGAACATGGAGAGCGCAAAGGACCTGCTGAAGTGGCTGGCCACCGGCAAGGCGGAGGACATCTACCTCGCAAGTGACCCCAACAACATCGCCGTGAGCGACGAGGCCGACCTCTCGAAGTACACGCCGCTGCAGAAGAAGGCCGTCGAACTCGTCTCCGGCGCCAAGCAGATCTCGCAGTTCCTCGACCGCGACACCAGGCCCGACTTCTCGTCGACCGTGATGATCCCGGCCATTCAGACCTTCATCAACAAGCCGAAGGACGTGGACGGGTTGGTCAACAGCATCGAGAGGCAGAAGAAGACCATCTTCGCCTCCGAAGACTGACCGACGCCGGCCGAAACCGACTTGGAGTCATCACCCGTGCCGCTGACGCAATCTCCCGGGGGACAACCCCTGGACCCTCCCCCTCGGCCCTCCGGGCCCGGGGGGACTCCCAGGCCGGAACCGCAGGCCGCCCGGGGCGCCCCGAAGGGCACCCGGGGGCGAAGGAAGGTGAGCGTCTCGCGGCGCACCGCACGACGAGGGCCGCGGCGGTTCAACCGCCGCGACCTCGCCGTCCTCGGCGTGCTGCTGGGCATACCGATCCTGCTCGACGTGGCCATCGTGTGGGGGCCGACCCTCGCTTCCGTCGTGCTCTCCTTCACCAGCTGGGACGGCATCGGAGACATCTCCTGGGTCGGCACGCAGAACTACGAGACCCTCTTCACCAACTATCCGCAGTTCTGGCCGGCCGCCCGCCACAACCTGCTCTGGCTGGCCTTCCTCGGACTGATCGCCACCCCGTTCGGACTGCTGCTCGCCGTCCTCATCGACAAGGGCGTACGGTTCAGCCGCTTCTACCAGTCGACGCTGTACATGCCGGTCGTGCTCTCGCTCGCCGTCGTCGGCTTCATCGCCCAACTGGTCTTCTCCCGCGACCAGGGCGCGCTCAACGCGATCCTCGCCGACACCGAGTCGCCCACCGACTGGCTCGGCGACCCCGACCTCAATCTCTGGATGATTCTGCTGGCCGCCGCCTGGCGGCACACCGGCTATGTGATGATCCTCTACCTGGCCGGGCTGAAAGCGGTCGATCCCTCGCTGAAGGAAGCCGCCGCCATCGACGGGGCGAGTGAGACGCAGACCTTCTTCCGCGTCGTCTTCCCGACCCTGCGGCCCGTCAATGTCATCGTCGGCGTCATCACCGTCATCGAAGCGCTGCGCGCCTTCGACATCGTCTACGCCGTCAACAAGGGCAGAAACGGCCTGGAGCTGCTCTCGGTCCTCGTCACCGACAACATCATCGGCGAGGCCAGCCGGATCGGATTCGGCTCGGCCATCGCCGTCGTGCTGCTGCTCGTCTCCATGGGATTCGTCGTGACGTATCTGGTCCAGGAGATCCGTGGGGAGAAGAACCGATGACGCTCGACACCGCACCGGCGCCCGCCGCGACCCCGGCAGTTCCCGCGGCGCCCCGCAAGCGCCTGGTCCGCCCCGGCCGGCTCGGCCTGCACGCCTTCCTGCTGACCGTCTCGCTGGCGTTCCTCGCGCCGCTGCTGCTCGCGGTCTACGCCTCACTCAGGCCGTACGACGAGACCTCCGAGCACGGGTACTTCTCACTGCCGAAGAAGCTCTCCTTCGACTACTACCAGCAGGCCTTCAGCGACTCGGGGATGATGAAGTACTTCGTCAACACCCTCATCATCGCTGTGCCCGGAGTGCTGCTGGCGCTCTTCTTCGCCTCGTTCGTGGCCTTCGCCGTGTCACGGCTGAGGATGCGCGGCTCCATGGTGCTGCTGATGCTCTTCACCGCCGGCAATCTGCTGCCCCAGCAGGTGATCGTCACTCCGCTGTACGTGCTGTTCAACCGCGTTCCGCTGCCGTACTGGATGTCCGACTCGATGACGATGTTCGACTCGTTCTGGGCCGTCATCTCCGTCCAGGTCGGCTTCCAGATCGGGTTCTGCGTCTTCGTCCTCGCCAACTTCATGCGCACCCTGCCGCAGGAGATCCTGGAGGCGGCGATCGTGGACGGCGCGAGTGTGTGGACGCAGTACTGGCGCATCACGCTCCCGCTGTGCCGCCCGGCCCTCGCGGCGCTCGGCACGCTCCAGTTCACCTGGATGTACAACGACTTCCTGTGGGCGCTCGTCTTCATCTCCGACGGCGACAAGCTCCCCATCACCTCGGCGCTGAACAACCTCCGCGGCCAGTTCTTCACCGACTACAACCTGCTCGCCGCGGGCTCGGTGATCGTGGCGCTGCCGACGCTGCTGGTCTTCCTCCTGCTGCAGCGGCACTTCATCGCCGGGCTCACCCTCGGCTCCACCAAGGGCTGACAAGCGCGGCCCCCGTCCCGTCCGCGTCCGGGACGGGGGGCCTTGCCGTGCCACTAAGTGATCGCGTCCGCGGTCTGCTTGGGCAGGACCACCAGGAACGCATCCGAATCGAGGTCCATCACGACCTCCGCAGCCAGACCCTCGTCCCGGCGGGCCCGGGCGAATTCCTCGGCCGGCCAGCTGCCACGCGGGCCCCCGGCGGGAAACCTCTCCAACACCGTACGGCGCATCCCGCACCCCCTTGTCTCTCCAGCTCCAACGGCGCCTCGCATGCCGGTGTCACGGCTCGGGCGAAGCCATCCGTTCGTATGGTGAGACGCACCAGGGTTCCGGACGGCTGTGGTGAACCGGCAACAGCAAGGGCACAGTTGTGTCCGCGGTTGTGTCCGCGATCAACCTGCCGGTTCCCGACACGGGTTTCCGTGGCAGGGTGTTGCGGGCAATCCACAGTGGGCTACGAAAGAGGGGGAACCGTGATCGTCTGGATCAACGGTGCGTTCGGAGCGGGCAAAACCAGTACCGCGCGCGAACTGATCGATCTGATCCCGAACAGCACGCTGTACGACCCTGAACTCATCGGCGGCCACTTGCGCCACCTGCTGCCGCCGAAGCGCCTCGCCGAGGTGAGCGACTACCAGGATCTGCCGATCTGGCGGCGGCTCGTGGTGGACACCGCGGCAGCTCTGCTGGCCGAGCTCGGCGGTGTGCTGGTGGTGCCGATGACCCTGCTGCGTCAGGAGTACCGCGACGAGATCTTCGGTGGGCTCGCATCCCGCCGGATTCCCGTTCGGCATGTGCTGCTTCGACCGGAGGAAACGATCCTGCGCGCGCGGATCGCCTCCCGCGAGGAGCCGGACATCCCGGACGCCGACCAGCGCGTGAGGCAGTGGGCGTACGACCACATCGAGCCCTACCTCGCCGCCCTCGAATGGATCGGGGCCGACGCGCACGTCGTAGACACCAGCCGACTGGACCCGCACGAGACTGCGGAGCACATAGCCGAGGCGGTACGGAACGGGGACGCCGCGGTCTGCGAGATCGTGCAGACGCCCGAGCCGACCGCCGAAACCCTCGCCGCCGGAGTGCTGCTCTTCGACGAGGAGGACCGGGTGCTCCTCGTCGACCCGACCTACAAACCAGGCTGGGAGTTCCCGGGCGGAGTCGTCGAACGGGGTGAGGCGCCCGCGCGGGCCGGAATGCGCGAGGTGACCGAAGAGCTCGGCATCGAACTCGCCGAGGTGCCAAGGCTGTTGGTGGTCGACTGGGAGGCGCCGCGGCCGCCCGGGTTCGGCGGGCTGCGGCTGCTCTTCGACGGCGGCCGGCTGCACAGCGTCGAGGCCGGACGGGTGCTGCTGCCCGGATCGGAGCTGCGCGGCTGGCGCTTCGTATGCGAGCAGGAGGCGGCGCAACTGCTGCCGCCGACGCGCTACGAGCGGCTCCGCTGGGCGCTGCGGGCGCGCGAGCGCGGGACCGTGCTCAACCTAGAGGCTGGGGTCCTTGTCGGCTGAGGCGCGCAGCACCGCCGCGGCATCCTCGGTGAGGGGATCGCCGTGACCGAAGCAGACGGTGGACGGCGCGAGCGAGGCAAGGCGGCGCATCGACACCTCGGCCCGCGCGCGGTCCACATTGAAGACGCCCAGCATCACCTGACCCACGGCCGCGACGCAGTCGCCCGTGAACAGCACGCCGTGGCGGGGGAGATGGATGCCGATGGAGCCGTCGGTGTGGCCGGGGGCATGGACCACCACGGCCCCGTCGCCGAAGCCGATCTCGTCGCCGTCCTCGAGCTCGTGGTCGACGCGGGTGGGCGGGGCGGGCGGCACCGTGAGCCCGTGCTCGTACAGCGGAACCTCCCAGTCGAGCAGGACCGGCTCGGGGACGGGCCGCTCGCCGCGGACGACGGGGGCGTCGAGGCGGTGGGCCAGCACCTCGGCGCCGTACCGGTCCGCCAGCTCCTCGGCCGCGCCCACATGGTCCCGGTGGCAGTGGGTGAGCACGATGCGGCGGATGGAGCGGGGGCTATGGCCCGCGCTCCGTATCGCCTTCTCGATGTCCGCAGCGGCGTGCACATTCCCCGCGTCGATCAGGGTCAGCTCGTCGCCGTCGCGCCACAGGTAGGCCTGGCCGACAGGGAATCGGAACATGTGCAGTTGAGGCAGTACCTCGATGAAGTCCATATGGCGAACGTACGCATCGTCGTACGCCCGCCGTACGGATCTACGCTTGCGGCGATCTACGCTGAGCGCTTAAGCCCGCTCGCTCAAGCCTTCTTGGACTCGGAGTAGTTGACCAGGAAGAGCGCCTCCGCGACGGAGAGCCGCTCCAGCTCCTCGGGCGAGACGGACTCGTTCACCGCGTGGATCTGTGCCTCCGGCTCGCTCAGGCCGATAAGCAGGATCTCCGCGTCGGGGTAGAGCGCGGCGAGCGTATTGCAGAGCGGAATCGAGCCGCCCATGCCGGAGGCCTGCATCTCCTCTTCCGGGTAGGCGACGCGCATCGCCTCGGCCATCGAGGTGTAGGCGGGGCTGGTGACGTCCGCCTGGAACGCCTGGCCCTGACCCACCTGCTCCATCGACACCCGGGCGTTCCACGGCGTGTGCTTCTCGATGTGCGCGAACAGCAGCTCGGTCGCCTCGGCGGCGTCCTGGCCGGGCGGCACCCGCAGGCTGATCTGCGCCCGGGCGCTCGCCGGGATGGAGGGGGTCGCGCCGGCCACCGGGTGGCAGTCGATGCCGATCACGGTGACGGCGGGACGCGCCCAGATACGGTCGGCGACCGTGCCGTTGCCGGTCAGGCCGACACCGTCGAGAACCTTGGCGTCCTTGCGGAACTCGCCCTCGGGGTACTGCAGTCCCTCCCACTGCGCCTGCGCCGGCAGTCCGTCGATCACCGTCGAGCCGTCCTCTGCACGAAGCGAGTCCAGTACGCGGATGAGCGCGGCCAGCGCGTCGGGCGCGGCGCCACCGAACTGGCCCGAGTGCAGATTGCCCTCAAGGGTGTCGATCTGGACGCGGATCATCGTCATGCCGCGCAGCGTCGCCGTCACAGTGGGCAGACCCACCCGGAAGTTCCCGGTGTCGCCGATCACGATGGCATCGGCCGTCAGCAGCTCCGGGTGCGCCTCGGCGTACTGCTCCAGACCGCCCGTGCCCTGCTCCTCCGAGCCCTCCACGATCACCTTCACGGTGACCGGTATGCCGCCGTTCGTCTTGAGGGCGCGCAGCGCGAGCAGATGCATGATGAAGCCGCCCTTGCAGTCGGCGGCACCACGCCCGTACCAGCGGCCGTCCCGCTCGGTCAGCTCGAACGGCGGGGTCACCCACGCGGACTCGTCCAGCTTCGGCTGCACGTCGTAGTGCGCGTACAGCAGCACCGTCGGCGCACCCTCAGGGCCGGGCAGCAGCCCGTACACCGACTGCGAACCGTCGGGGGTGTCGAGCAGCGCGACGTCCTGGAATCCCTCGGAGCGCAGCGCACCGGCCACCCAGTTCGCGGCGGCCTCGCACTCACTCCGCGGCGCCACGGCCTCGTCCGCCACCGATTGGAAGGCCACCAGCTCGGTCAGCTCCGCCTTGGCGCGGGGCATCAGTGAGGCGATGGTCTCGGCGATCGGATTCGCGGTCATGGGCACGCTCCTTGTGGGTGCGACGTTGTGCGATGTGTGTAAGGCGACGGTGTGGTTGATCCTCGCACGGGCAGGAAGTGACCGCGCCGTAGGATGCCGTCGAGACCATGGTCACGCATCGGATCGGGAGCAGAAGCAGATCGTGAGCAGCGAGAACGCAGACGCCGTAGGAGAGCACGGCGAGCCGGTGTGGGATGTCGTCGTGGTCGGCGCAGGGCCCGCCGGGGCCTCGGCGGCCTATGCGGCGGCAGTCGCCGGCCGTCAGGTGCTCCTGCTGGAGAAGGCCGAGCTGCCCCGCTACAAAACCTGCGGCGGAGGGATCATCGGCCCCTCGCGCGACAGCCTGCCGCCCGGCTTCGAGCTGCCGCTGCGGGACAGGGTGCACGCCGTCACCTTCTCGCTGAACGGCAGGCTGACGCGTACGCGCCGCTCCAAGCGGATGCTCTTCGGCCTCATCAACCGCCCAGAGTTCGACGCCGGCCTGGTCGAGCAGGCACAGAAGGCCGGCGCCGTGCTGCGTACGGGCGTGACGGTCTCCCGGGTCGAGCAGCACGGACCCGCGGTGCCGGACCGGCGCACGGTCGCCGTGGTGCTGGCGGACGGCGAGACGGTGCTCGCGCGCGCGGTCGTCGGCGCGGACGGCAGTGCCAGCCGGATAGGGGCACATGTCGGGGTGAAGCTCGACCAGGTGGACCTCGGTCTGGAGGCGGAGATTCCGGTGCCGGCGACGGTGGCCGAGGACTGGGCGGGGCGGGTGCTCATCGACTGGGGACCGATGCCCGGGAGCTACGGCTGGGTGTTCCCCAAGGGACAGACGCTCACCGTCGGGGTGATCTCGGCCCGCGGCGAGGGCGCGGCGACCAAGCGGTATCTGGAGGACTTCATCGCGCGGCTGGGGCTCGCCGGATTCGAGCCGGCGATCTCCTCGGGGCATCTGACCCGGTGCCGCAGCGACGACTCGCCGCTGTCGCGGGGGCGGGTGCTGGTCTGCGGTGACGCGGCCGGCCTCCTTGAGCCGTGGACCCGGGAGGGTATCTCCTTCGCGCTGCGGTCTGGGCGGCTCGCGGGGGAGTGGGCGGTACGGATCTCGGAGGCCCACGATGCCGTGGACGCCCGCCGGCAGGCGCTGAACTACGCGTTCGCAATCAAGGCGGGGCTGGGTGTGGAGATGGGGGTCGGGCGGCGGATGCTCGCCCTCTTCGAGCGCCGCCCGGGGCTGCTGCACGCGGCGATCACCGGCTTCAGGCCCGCATGGAAGGCGTTCGCGGACATCACGCGCGGATCGACGACGCTGGCCGGGATTGTGCGTACGCATGCGGTGGCGCGGCGGGCGCTGGAAGCGATGGACCGGCGCGCCTAGCGCGCGGGGCGCGGCACTGGGCTGCTCGGCTCACTTGGTCACGGTGATCCGGAAGACGGGGTGCTTGTGCGCCGCGGCCAGCAGCTCCTCGTCCGTGGACTTGGCGTTGATCTCCCCGAAGAACCGGCCGACCTCCCAGCCCCAGCGCTCGAGGTAGGTGCGCAGCAGGACGGGCTTCTCCTCGTCGGGCAGCTCCACCGCGGTGAACTGCCTCGTCTTGCGGCCGACTTGGAGCTTTCCGCCGCCCGCGGCGCGCAGATTGCGCACCCACTGGGAGTGGCCGCGCGCCGAGATCAGGTACGGGCCGCCCTCGTAGGGGAGCGGGTTGACCGGGATGCGCCGCCACTCGCCGCTGGTGCGGCCGCGTACGGAGAGCTCAGCTGTGCCCATCAGGCTGATACCGCGGCGGGCGAGCCAGCCGATGGCGCCGTTGAGGATGTTGTCGAACCGGCCGGGCTTGATGTAATGCGCCTGCGACATGGCGATCTCCCTGCGTCAGCTGGTGCGCGCGAGCAGTGCTCTCCGTCAAGAGCAGTCTGCACCGGATCGACGTCGGCTTCGCCTTGATCTCCACTGTTCGCGACGCCCACCGCAGCACCCGTTCGTGCGGGCCGCGACCCCGATGCCGTACTGCACAGGGAGTACGCGTGATCGCCACGCCTGGCTGACGCCCGCGCGCCCGGGCCCGGTCTAGCGTGGCCGTTATGGAAGAGCAGCGCACCGGCATGTGCGGTGGTCCGCCGTGGGCACGGGGCGGACCACCGGGCTTGCGTCATTGGGAGGCACGGCGGAACGCCGCGAGACTGCCCTGGCCGTCGACTCTCGCGGTGGCCGTGTTCGTCATGGTGGGGTCGGGGTTCGCGGCGCACGGCCAGCCGGACCGTGAGCCGCTGGACGCCTTCGCGCGGGTGCTGCTGCTGGCGGGCCCCGCCCTGCTTCTGCTGCGCAACCGATGGCCGGTCATCTCCGTCTTCGGCGTCTCGGCGGTGGCGCTCATCTACTTCGGTGCGGGCTATCCCTACGGACCGGTCTTCTTCATCCTCGCCGTGGCCGCTTTCGCGGCCGTCGTCTCCGGGCACCGGCGCGCTGCCTGGTGGGCGATTGGCGGTTTCTGGGTGGGGCATGTGCTGATCGGGCACTGGCTCTACCAATATCTGCCGCCTGCGAAGGACGACGCCACGCCCTGGGGGCAGGACCTGTTCATCGCCGCCTGGGCGGTGGCGATCCTCGCGGCCTCCGAGCTCGTACGCGTACGACGTGAGGTCTGGGCCCGTGAGCGCGAGGAGCGGGCCGCCGCCGAGAAGCGCCGGGCCGACGAGGAGCGGCTGCGGATCGCGCGTGAACTGCACGACGTCCTCGCGCACTCCATCTCGGTCATCAACGTCCAGGCGGGTGTCGGCCTCGCGCTCCTCGACACGAACCCCGAGCAGGCCCGGACCGCGCTCACCACCATCAAGGCGGCGAGCAAGGAGGCGCTGGGCGAGGTGCGCCAGGTGCTCGACACGCTGCGTACGCCCGGAGACGCCCCCCGCGCGCCCGCGCCCGGTCTCGATCGGCTGCCCGAGCTCGTCGAACAGGCCGCGAGCGCCGGACTGAGCGTCGAGGTCGTAACGGAGGGCGAGGGTGCGGCGCTGCCGCCCGGCACCGACCTCGCCGCCTTCCGGATCGTCCAGGAGGCCCTGACGAACGTCGTACGGCACTCGGGATCGCGCACCGCGCGGGTGCGGATCACGTACGCGCCCGGCCGGCTCGGTCTGCGGATCGACGACGAAGGCCCGGCCACCGGATCGGACGCGGGCGGCAGCGGCAACGGCCTTGTCGGAATGCGGGAGCGGGCCGCCGCCCTCGGTGGCACGATCGAGGCCGGTACACGGCCGGACGGCGGCTTCCGGGTGTGGGCCGACCTCCCGGTGCAGCCTAAGGAGACGATGTGATCCGGGTATTGCTCGCCGACGATCAGCTGCTGGTAAGGGCAGGGTTCAGGGCGCTGCTCGATGCCCAGCAGGACATCGAGGTGGCGGGCGAGGCCGCCGACGGCGAGGAGGCGGTGCGGCTGGTGGGTGAACTGCGCCCGGACGTCGTGCTGATGGACATCCGGATGCCCCGGCTGGACGGTCTCGCCGCCACCCGCCGGATCACCGGGGACGAGCGGCTGGACGGTGTGAAGGTGGTCATGCTCACCACCTTCGAGCTCGATGAGTACGTCTTCGAGGCGATCCGCTCCGGCGCGTCGGGCTTCCTGGTGAAGGACACCGAACCGGAGGAACTGCTGCGTGCGGTAAGGGCGGTGGTGGAGGGGGACGCGTTGCTGTCGCCGGGCGTGACGCGCCGGCTGATCGCGGAGTTCGCGGCCCGCTCCAAGCCGCCCGCGGACGCCGAGCGCCTCGGCGAGCTCACCGAACGGGAGCGCGAGGTGATGGCCCTGGTCGGAATCGGCCTGTCCAACGAGGAGATCGCCCGCCGACTGGTCGTCAGCCCACTCACCGCCAAGACCCATGTGAGCCGCACCATGGTGAAGCTCGGAGCCCGCGACCGGGCCCAACTGGTCGTGCTGGCCTACGAGTCGGGGCTGGTGCGGCCCGGCTGGCTGGGCTGACCGGGCTTGATCGGCTGACCGTGCCCGGGAAAGCGCCACAGCACGGTAACGACGCGCAGCACGAAGACGACCAGGGCAGCCACGGTGGCGCCGATGAGCAGCCCGCGCTCGGCGGCGTGCATGGGGATCACCATCATCGGTGCAGCGATCGCCAAGAACGTCAGCCCCGCGACCAGGAACCCGCTGACGAGTGCGTAGCCGGTCTCGACCGTGATCGCGTCCCGTTCCGCCTGTGTACGTCGCCCCATGCCCGAAGTGTCACAGGGCGGCGGCCGACGGGCAAGAACTCCCGTCGGCCGCCGCCCCCTTGAGCACGGTTCCGGTCAGTCGCCGACCGTCACCCGCTCGGGCTCGGAATCCGGTACGGACTTCGCGACCAGGACGGTTTCCTGGCGCCCACGCCGGGTGCGCAGTCCCGTCAGCGTGATGAGCAGTCCGGCCGCCGCGACCGCCGTCACCACCACCAGACCGGGCCGGAAGCTGTCCAGCACCTCCTGCGGGGAGCCGCCGTCGCTGCCGTCCGCGGTGATCACCGCGGTGACCACGGCCAGGAAGATGGCCCCGCCGACCTGGATCGAGGTGTTCAGCAGGCCGGAGACCATGCCCTGTTCGTGGTCCTCCACCCCGTTGGTGGCCTGGATGTTGAGCGAGGGGAAGACCAGCGCGCAGGCCGCGCCGAGCAGCAGCATCGACGGCAGGATCGCAGCGGCGTAGCTCGGTGAGAGGTCGACCTGGAGGAAGAGCGCGTACGCGACCACCAGCAGCGAGAAGCCGACCGCGATCACACGTGGCGTGCCGAACCGGTCGACGACTGAGCCGATCTTCGTCGAGGAGAGCGCCACCAGCGCGCCCGCCGGAAGGAAGGCCAGCGCCGTCTGCAGCGCCGACCAGCCGAGCAGGGACTGCATGTACTGCGTGACGAGGAACTGGAAACCGACGTACGAGCCGAAGAAGAAGGCCGCGCCGAGATTGGCCCGGATCTGGCTGCCCGCGCGCAGTACACCCAGCCGGATCAGCGGATGCGAGCTGCGCCGTTCGATGGTGACGAACGCGGTGAGCAGCGCGGCGACGGCCAGGAAGGACAGCAGCGTGCGGGCCGAGGCCCAGCCTGCTTCGGGAGCCTGTACGACGGTGAAGACCAGCAGCAGCATCGAGGCCGTGCCGGTGACGGCGCCCGGCACGTCGTACCCCTTGCCGGAGTCTTCACGGCTGCTCTGCGGGATCAGCTTGATGCCGGCCACGAGCGCGATCAGGGCGATGGGCGCGGGAAGCAGCATCGTCAGGCGCCAGCTCACCTCGGTGAGCAGCCCGGACAGCACCAGGCCCATGGAGAAGCCGGTGGCGGCGCAGGTGGTGTAGATGGCCAGCGCGCGGTTGCGCTGGGGACCTTCCTTGAAGGTCGTGGTGATGATGGAGAGCCCGGCGGGCGCGGTGAACGCGGCGCTCAGCCCCTTGATGAAGCGGCTGGCGATCAGCAGCGGTCCGGAGTCGACGAGTCCCCCGAGCAGCGAGGCCAGCGCGAAGACGGCGAGCGCGATCAGGAACACCCGGCGCCGGCCGAGGAGGTCGGCGGCGCGGCCGCCGAGCAGCAGGAGGCCGCCGTATCCGAGGATGTAGCCGCTGACGATCCACTGCAGGGCCGAGGTGGACAGGTCGAGATCGGTGGCGATCGAGGGCAGGGCGACGCCGACCATCGAGACGTCGAGGGCGTCGAGGAACATCGCGGCGCAGAGCACGAGCAGGGTGCCCCACAGTCGCGGGCTCCAGCGTTCCTGCACTGCGGGGTCGGTGAGCGGAGAGGTCATGGAGAGGACAGTACATGCACATGCATTGAATGCAAGTGCATTTAATTCCGGTGCAACAAAATGGGTCTTTTCTGCTAACGTGCGGTCATGGCGGCGAAGAAGTCCGAGCGAGCGCTCGCGGATGAGTGGCGGGACGTCCTCGCGCTGCATGCCCGCACGATCTGCGAGCTCGACCGCGAGCTGCATCAGCACGGGCTCGGCGCCAGTGACTTCGAGGTCCTCGATGTGCTCGCCGAAGAGCAGGCGGAGGACGGCGGGTGTTCCTTCCGCGTGCAGGAGCTGGCGTCCCGGGTCCATCTCAGCCAGAGCGCCCTGTCGCGGCTGATCGCGCGGCTGGAGAAGGACGGACTTGTCAGGCGGGGGATGTGCCCCGTGGACCGGCGTGGTGTGCAGGTCTCGCTGACCGAAGCGGGCCGGGCACGCCATGCCGAGGTGCAGCCGCTCCAGCGCGCGGTGCTGTCCCGGATGCTGCCGGGCCCGTCCGCGTAAGCCGGGCCCGTCCACGTAAGCCCGGGCCCGTCCGCGTAAGTCCGTGTGATCGTCTATGACCAGGTGACGGCGGACTGCTCGCGCCACAGCTTCGCGAGCTCCGCGTCGCCCGTGACGGACACGGCGGTCTGCGGCAGTCGGTTCCAGAGCGTCAGATAGAGCTGCTCGGCCCTGCCGCTCAACTCGCAGTCCGCGGGACCCTCTTCGCTGGGCTCCGTGCGGGGCGCGTCCGTCGATACCCACACGGTCCACACGTCATCGGTGTCGATCGGCCGCACGCGCAGTGAGCGCGGCGCCTCGGAGCGCACCCGGCTCCGGGAGCGGGCGTGGAAGCCGGTCAGCAGCTCGGCGATGCCGTCGGCCGCGAACTCCGCGGCGATCGGACTGGGCTTGCCGCCCAGGGCTGACTCGACGTCGGCGCGGTGGATCGCGGTCTCGTGCGCCTGCCGCCGGGCCCAGAACGCGAGCGGCGACGGCGCGGGCAGGAAGGTCCAGCACTCCACGTCCGCGGGCGCCTCGTTCAGCGCCGCCACCAGCAGACCGTGACCGTCCCTGAACCACTCCACCAGCTCGTCACCGTCGAGCTCGGACAGCTCATCGGCGGGGTGGAAGCGGACGTATCCCTCGGTGATGAAGGCCGTCGCCCAGCGGTGGACCATGCCCGTGTGCCTGAGCACGTCCCGTACCTGCCAGCCGGGGCACGTCGGCACTCTCGCGCCGGGGCCCGCTTCGACGGCGGCCGCGGCCAGCAACTGGCCCTCCCGGACGAGGGATTTGATCAGCTCGGCGGTCTCCATGCGGGAGATTGTGCCACCGAGCTCAAGCTCCCTGGGGGTGCGCAGAGTGCGGGCGTCCACGCAGCAGCCGTACGAAGAAACCGAGGGCGACCGACTGGATGAGCACCGACAGCACCAGGGCGGTGTACATGAACCACGCGGCCGAGGAGACCGCGTCGCCGAACATCGAGCCGACGACGAAGAAGCCGAACACGGTCGGAGCGGCCAGCAGGAACAGCCATATGCCGGCGAACGAGGCGTCCTCGTGATGGACGAAGACGGTGTCGATCGTGACGTACACCGTCGCCACGGCGACCAGCGCCAGATACGCCTGTGAGGCGCGATTGCCGAAGGCGAGTCGCGTCAGCGTGCCTAGCCGTTCAGACTTCATGGCCTTCTCCCCACCTGGACGTCATTGCTCCCATGGTGCGTCCGGGGCGGCGGTTCTGCCTGAGTACGCCTACTCAGTTGTCCCGCGGCGCAGACGCATTGCGGGCCGTGTACCCAATCAGTGCCGCGCCACCCGCGAGGGCGGCCACCGTCGTCAGCGCCACGGGCAGCGAGAACCAGTCGGCGAGGAAGCCGATCGCGGGCGGCCCGAGCAGCATCCCGCCGTAGCCGAGCGTGGACGCGGCCGCGACCCCGCCGGGGCCGGCCAGCGCGCCCGCCCTGGCCACCGCGACCGGGAAGATGTTCGCGAGGCCCAGGCCGGTGACGGCGAAGCCCAGCAGCGCGAGCCACACGCTGGGCGCGAGCGCGCCGAGCAGCATGCCGGTCGCGGCCGTCGTGCCGCCCGCGACAAGGGTGCGGGTCTGGCCGAGCCGCTCCAGCATGGCCGTGCCGGAGAGCCGGCCGGCCGTCATGGCCAGCGCGAAGAGGGAGTACCCGGCGGCGGCGATGCCGGGGTGTGCGTGCAGATCCTCTTCGAGGTGGAGCGCGCCCCAGTCGGCCATCGCGCCTTCTCCGTACGCCGTGCAGAGCGCGATCACGCCGAAGAGGACGACGAGTTGGCGCGTACGCCCCTTCAGTCGGCGTGGTACCGGCTCCTTGGCCGCGGGCCCGGCTGTCGGCGCCGGGTGGCGCAGCAGGACGGGTCCCGCGACGGCGGTGACCAGCAGGCCGACGGCGGTGAGGGTGAGCAGATGCGCGGTGGGGGAGAGGCCGCCCGCGACCAGACCGCCGAGCCCCGCGCCGATCATGCCGCCGAGGCTGAACGCCGCGTGGAAGCTCGGCATCACCGGCCGCCGCATGGCCGCGACCAGATCGACCGCCGCGCTGTTCATCGCGACATTGATTCCGCCGTACGCCGCACCGAAGACCAGCAGCACAAGACCGAGGGCGAGCGCCGAGTGCGTGAGCGGCGGGAGCGCGATGCTCAGCGACAGCAGTACGGCGCTGACGACGGTCACCGGATGGCTGCCGATCCGGCGGCAGAGCCGTCCGGTCAGCGTCATTGTCACCACCGCGCCCGCCGAGACCCCGAGCAGCGCCAGCCCCAGATCGCTCGCCGACGAGCCGGTCTGCTGCTTGATCGCGGGGATGCGGACCACCCAGCCGGCGAAGAGAAAGCCGTCGAGGGCGAAGAACACGGTCAGCGCGGTACGGAGGCGGAACAGGGAGGGTGGGGCGGGGTTTCCGCCGGGTCCCCCCGGAACGGCCGTCCGTAGTTTGTTTAGGTGCGGCACAAACTCAGCATAGGGGCCTGGCACCGATCCGTACAAGGCGGCTGCTCAGCACCCCGATCATGGGAGACTCGCCTTCATGAACGGCAAGGCGACGACCACCAAAGCAAGGCTGGAGAGGGGCCGCAGCGCGCTCGGCCCCGCGCTGGAACTGGTTCATACGGGCCGTGCGCCCACCCGCGCCGTGCTCACCGCCGAACTCGGCGTCACCCGCGCCACCGCCGGGGCGGTGGCCGCGGAACTCGAAGCGCTCGGTCTCATCCGCGTCGACTCCCGGCCCGGCGCCGCCGCCGGCTCCCAGGGCCGCCCCTCGCACCGGCTCTCCGTCGACGACACGGGCCCCGTCGTACTCGCCGCCCAGGTGCACGCCGACGGATTCCGGGCCGCGCTGGTCGGACTCGGCGGCCGCACCGTCGCCACCGCCCCCGGCTGCGTCACCGTCTCCGCCGACCCCGCCCAGGTGCTCGGCGAGGTCGTCGACGCGGGCGCGGCCCTGCTGCACGAGAGCGGGCGACGGTGCGTTGGCGCGGGCCTCGCCGTGCCCTCCGCGGTCGCCGAGCCGGACGGCACCGCCCTCAACCCGCTGCACCTCGCCTGGCCGGCAGGCGCCCCCGTCCGGGACATCTTCGCCGAGCGCGTACGCGCGGCGGGCATCCAGGGCCCCGCCTTCACCGGCAACGATGTCAACCTCGCGGCGCTCGCCGAGCACCGGCACGGCGCGGGCCGCGGCGCCCAGCATCTGCTCTGTGTCGCCACCGGTCACCGGGGCGTCGGCGGCGCGCTCGTCCTCGACGGCCGTCTGCACACCGGCAGTTCGGGCCTCGCCCTCGAGGTCGGCCATCTCACCGTCAACCCCGAGGGCCGCCCCTGCCACTGCGGCAGCCGCGGCTGCCTCGACGTCGAGGCCGACCCGCTCGCCTTCCTCACCGCCGCGGGCCGCGACCCGGGCCCCGAGGTCTCGCTGCTGCAGCAGTCCCGGCAGCTGCTGCGTACGGAGTACGACGACCCGGCCGTACGGAACGCGGGCGAGGAGCTCATCGACCGCCTCGGCCTCGGGCTCGCCGGCCTGGTCAACATCCTCAACCCCGACCGGATCATCCTCGGCGGGCTGCACCGCGAGCTCCTCGACGCCGACCCCGAGCGACTGCGCGCCGTGGTCGCCGACCGCAGTCTGTGGGGCCGCAGTGGCGGAGTGCCGATCCTGGCCTGCACGCTGGACCACAACAGTCTGGTGGGAGCGGCGGAGTTGGCGTGGCAGCCGGTCCTGGACGACCCGCTGGGCGCGCTCGGCTGACGGGCGACGACACCCGTCCGGGGGCACGATGGACGCTTGGGGGCGCACTTTCGGGTAGGCGACGACCTATGACCCAGAAGCCTTCCGGCGCGGAGCACCATGCGCACCCGCTCCGGAACCTGCACAGCAGGACTCTCGCGTCACCCCTCGGGCTCGCCTGGAACCGCGGCCGCGAGGTGGAGCTGATGCACCGCGCGATGGGCTTCGCCGCACTCGGCTTTCTGACGCTTGTCCCGCTCCTGATCGTCGTCGCGGCGGCCGACCCGGCGAGCGGACAGGGCTTCGCCCGCTGGCTGGGCCAGGCGCTGGGGGTCTCGGAGGCCTCCCAGGACGAGGTCGAGCGGCTGTTCGGCCTGCCTGGGCAGGCGCTGCAGCGCACGACCGCGTTCGGTCTCGCCGCGCTCACCGTCTTCGGTCTGACCTTCGGTTCGGCGGTGCAGACCGGCTACGAGAAGGTCTGGGACCTGCCGACGGCCCGCTGGCACACCATGTGGCGGCATGTCGTCTGGCTGGCCCTGCTCGTCTTCTCCCTGGTGGTCTTCGCCAGCACGCCCGTGCCCACCGACGCTGTCTGGGAGACGATCCTGGGCGCCCTGGCAGATCTGATCGGCACCTGCATCTTCTTCTTGCTGTCCCAGCGTGTGCTGCTCGGCGGCCGGGTCCGCTGGCGGGCCCTGCTGCCGGGGTCGGTGGCGACGGCCGTGGGCCTGCTCGGCCTGCGGGTCTTCTCGCAACTCGTCTTCTCACCGCTGATCGCGTCGACCGCCGTCACCTACGGCCCGTTCGGGACCGTGCTGGTCATCCAGTCCTGGCTCGTCGGTGTCGGCGTGGTCGTCTACGGAGGAGCGCTCGTGGGACGCCTCATCCACGAAGGAAGCGTGGGGCGCCGACTGGGACGCGAGCCGGAAGACGCTCCCTAGGCCCAGCAGAGGGCGCGGGGCGGGATTCCGTGCGACCGCGACAGCTGAGCGAGCGCCTCGGGCCTACGGACGGCCATCGGCACGGCGCTCACCACTGCCGCCCGCGGGGGAGCCCGTCCCGCTGCGGGGCCGAGAGATGGAGCACCTCGTAGAGGTCGCCGGTCGCCTCGGGCGTTTCGTACTCCCAGAGCGTGAAGTACAGCAGCTCCCAGTGGCGCGGATCGACGGCGAGCGCCGCGCACACCACGCCGTCCAGCCGCGCCAGGCGCCGCGTCTCCCCTACGGCCTCCTCGATCACGGGGGCGAGCGGAGCAGGCTGCGGAATCCGCTGCTTGCGCCGCACGGCGGTGCGTGGCGCGGCGGCGGCCGCAGGCCCCTCCTCGTACGCGAGCCCGGTCCAGTGCTGCACCTCGGGCCGCCCGAAGTCATCGACGATGCCCTGGAATCCCGGCCCCCAGAGGAGGCGGTTCATGCCCTCGGGGGCGGCCCACAGATAGAACGGCGCGTACTGATTCACCGGTGAGTCGTGGCCGCGCTCGCGCATCAGATACGCCTTGAGGCCGAGCCCGGGAAAGTCGTCGAGGAGATGCCCCTTCGTCGCGACCCGCTTGCGGATGATCCCCATGTCGTAGTCGGCGGGCAAGGTGATCTCGTACTGCATGGCATGCATCAGGCGCTCCCGGTCGTACGCAGCAGGGCGAGCAGCCCCCGCACGCCCGCTTTGAACGCGGCCGTCGTGCCGGACGCGCGAGCCAGCACATAGCCGCCCTGCACGGTCGCGACGATCGTCGCCGCGATCTCCGCGGGCACCAGCGCGGTGCTCAACTCGCCCCGCTCCCGGCCCTCCTGGACGATCGCGGCGAGCCGGCCGCGCAGCCAGTCCAGCGTCCCGTCGACCGGGGCGCGCAGCTCGTCGCTCGCGATGACGTCCGGGTCCATCGTCAGGCGTCCCACCGGGCAGCCGCGCAGCACATCGCGCTCCCGCAGCAGATATGCGCTGATCCGCTCGTACGCGGTCCCCTCGCCGCTCAGTGCCGCCTCCGCGGCGGCCCGCATCTCGTCCGCCGTACGCCGGATCGCCGCCAGCGCCAGATCGGGCTTGCCTTCGAAGTGGTGGTACATGCTGCCCTGGCCTGCCCCGGCCTGCCGCTGGATGGCCTTGGGGCTGGTGCCCACGTAGCCGCGCTCCCACAGCAGCTCGCGGGTGGCCTCGATCAGCCGCTCGGGAGTGCTCATGAACAGACTGTACATACTAGTAGGTACAGAATCCAGGGCAGCCGGGAGCAGCCACGAAAGCCCTGAATACTCCCCGGGTGGTATGCGCAGTGCCGCTGGCCGTACGACGACTTCGACCCCCTCCCGGCGGGAGCCTCAAAGGCGACAAGGAACCCACGCACCACCATCGCCACCGAGGAGCTGAGCCGAGATGAACACCCTGGCGTACGCAGACGGGCCAGGCCCGTGGATTCTCTTCTTCCCGCTGATCTGGGCGGCCGTCGTCGTCGGCGTCGTCACCGTTCTGCGCCGCACCGGCGTGTGGCGCGGGCGCCGCGGCCCCTGGCAGGGACCCCGCTCGACGCAGAGGCCCGGCTCGACGCACGGCGAGAACTCGCCGATCGCGCTGCTCGGCCGCCGCTTCGCCGCCGGTGAGATCGACGAGGACGAGTACTGGCGGCGGCTGTCCGTCCTGGACGAGCAGTTCGGCCGTACGGGCAAGGACAGTGCGGTATGACCGCCACCGCCACCCGGACCCGCACCGCAGCCCGGGTCGTCGGCGCCGTGAAGATCTACGGCAAGGGCGATACCGAAGTGAGGGCCCTGGACGGGGTGAGCGTCGACTTCCCGTCGGCCGCTTCACCGCGATCATGGGGCCCTCGGGCTCCGGCAAATCGACCCTTATGCTTCCCCTCGCTTCGCTGGGGAGACCCCATGCGCCGCCGGGCTCGCGGTCAGCGTCCCGGCGTTCGGCGCGGGCGGCAGCGGACTCAGCCCGAAGCTCGCCCCGGCCATCGCCGCACAGCCCGAGGGTGCAGACCGCGGTAGGCCTCGGCAAAGGTGTTGCGGAGGTTGACGGCGCGGGACGCCGGCTCACCGTCACCGACCCGGTCGCGCTCGGCAAGGCATTCGACCTCGGCACGGTGCGGGGCTCGCTCGACGGGCTCGGCACGAACGGCATGGCCGTGGCGGACACCGAGGCGGACAGGCGGGGCTGGAAGCCCGGCTCCATCGCCGAACTCGCCTTCACCGACGGGAAGAAGCAGACCTTCACGGTCCGCGCGGTCTTCGAGCAGTCGGAGCTGGCGGGCGACTACGTCATCACTCGCGAGGCCTGGGCCCCGCACCGGGGACAGGACTCCGACACCCTGATCGCCGTCAGCTTCAAAGACGGGGTGTCCACCGCCGACGGCACTGCGGCGGTCGAGAAGACCGCGGCGGCGTACGGCAATCCCGAGGTGCAGACCCGCGACGAGTACGCGCAGACCGCAGCCGGAGCCATCGACATGATGCTCACCCTGGTCTACGCCCTGCTCGCGCTCGCCGTGGTGATCGCGCTGCTAGGCATCGCCAACGCCCTCACCCTCGCGATCCACGAACGCACCAGGGAACTGGGCCTGTTGCGTGCCGTCGGACAGACCAGAAGCCAGCTGCGCTCGATGGTGCGCTACGAGTCGGTGCTGGTCGCCGCGTTCGGCACGGCAGGCGGCCTGGCGCTCGGCAGCCTGCTCGGCTGGGTGCTCGTCAAGGCGTCCGAGGGTGCCGGCGACACCGCCTTCGCTTTCGCCGTACCGCCGGTGCAGCTCCTGGTGGTCGCGCTGGTCGGTCTGTTGGCCGGAGCGGTCGCGGGCTGGCGGCCCGCGCGTCGCGCCGCCCGCCTGGACGTACTGCGCGCCATCGCCACCGAACAGCGCGGCTGAAAATCCAGCCCGCCCGGCGATTGAGGGGCGGGGGCTGGGGCGGAGCCCCGGTCAGTGGACCTCGGTCGGCAGACCCCGGTCAGCGCGCGATGGTTGACCGCACGGTGGCGTGTTCGCGCAAGGGGCCGTCGGTCGTTGCCCCGTACACCAGCGGATACGGCGGCAGCGCCACGGGCGACGGCGCCGAGAGCGTGAACCAGACGCTCTTCCCGGTGTCGCCCTGCGGCCGTACGCCCCAGCTCTCGCTCACCGCCGCTATCAGCGCGAGCCCGCGGCCGGAGGTGGCGAAGTGGTCGGAGTCCTCGACCGTCGGGATACGTGGATCGTGGTCATGAACCGAGACCGTGAGCCGGTCGAGCAGCAGCTCGATCTCCACGGTGCACATCTTGTCCGGCTCGGCGTGCTGGTGGACATTGGTCAGCAACTCGGTTACGCCGAGTGCTGCCTGGTCGATCAAGGGATCGAGATGCCAGTAGCGCAGTTGCGCCGAGATGATTCTGCGGACCTGACCGATCCGCGACGGCAGGGCCTGGAGCTCCACCGTGCAGTGCCTGCTTGGCTGGCTGATCACGGCTGCGACTCCCCGAATGAGGTCCGGAAGAAGACGAAGGATCGGATCCAGCAGTTGGCTGGCTGCTGATTTGTCCGGCGGGCTGGATCGCAGCGTGACCGCCGGTGCACCCTGAGTGATGTGAGACCAGCGTGAACCATTGACCACGGTCCCGCAACTCGCAGCATCCGGGTGGTTACTCTCAGTTCCTGGTGCCGCCCGCGCCGTGCAGCGCCTCCAGGAAGCGTCCGGCCAGCGCCCGGCCCTCAGGCCTGCGGCTGCGCTGTCCCATCGTGAGCCGGTACCTCTTGCCGTTGACCGTCGCCACCGTGCTCGCCTCATCGGCGAACCAGGGCTTGCCGGCCCTGACCCCGCGGACGGGAGCACTCTCGATCACCCGGCCGTAACTGGTCAGCAGCGCCAGCCTGCCGTCCTTGATCCGCACTTGTCCGGCCTTCGTCAGCGAGCGCGGCCACCGCTCGATCCGTACGCCCGTAGCGCTGAATTCGGGCTCTGCCATCGCCATAGGCCCTCCGCCCCCTTCACACCGTTTCCTGTTGGCAGTCTGCACAACTCTGGGCGTATGCACCAGTACGTGTGGAAGGACCCGGGCAACTCCAGCCCTGCAAGTGACCCCTATGGATGCCCAAAGTGAACGTTTGTGCAGGTGAGGGGCTTACTGTGGTGTGTGGGACCGAAGTCGACAGGACGAGGAACGGCGCGCATGAGCACGAGTGAGAAGCCAGTGACGGGCGAGGCGATGCCGACCGTCGATGTGGACCGCAGCGATCCAGAGTACCGGGCCTGGCTGAAGGAGGCGGTGCGCAAGGTCCAGGCCGACGCCAACCGCTCTGCCGACACCCACCTGCTGCGATTCCCGCTGCCCGAGGAGTGGGGCATCGACCTCTACCTCAAGGACGAGTCCACCCATCCCACAGGCAGCCTCAAGCACCGCCTCGCGCGGTCGCTGTTCCTGTACGGCCTGTGCAATGGCTGGATCCGGCCTGGCAAGCCCGTCATCGAGGCGTCCAGCGGCTCGACCGCAGTCTCCGAGGCGTACTTCGCCAAGCTGATCGGCGTCCCCTTCGTCGCGGTGATGCCCCGCACCACCAGCGCCGAGAAGATCCGGCTGATCGAATTCCACGGCGGCCAGTGCCACTTCGTCGACGACTCGCGGAAGATGTACGAGGAGTCGGCGGCGCTCGCGCAACGGACCGGCGGCCACTACATGGACCAGTTCACCTACGCGGAACGGGCCACCGACTGGCGCGGCAACAACAACATCGCCGAATCGATCTACCAGCAGCTGAAGTTGGAGCGCTATCCCGAGCCCGCGTGGATCGTCGCGACGGCCGGCACCGGCGGCACCTCGGCGACCATCGCCCGCTACGTCCACTACATGCAGCACGACACCCGTATCTGCGTCCCAGACCCGGAGAACTCCTGTTTCTTCGACGGCTGGACGAACCACGATCCGCACGCCGGCAGTGACTGCGGCTCCCGCATCGAGGGCATCGGACGGCCGCGCATGGAGCCGAGCTTCGTGCCCGGGGCCATCGACCGGATGATGAAGGTGCCGGACGCGGCGAGCGTCGCCGCCGTACGTGCCCTGGACGCGGCCATCGGCCGTAAGGCGGGCGGCTCCACCGGCACCGGCCTGTGGAGCGCGCTGAAGATCATCGGCGAGATGCTGGCCGACGGGCGCAAGGGGAGCGTGGTCACGCTGCTCTGTGACCCGGGCGACCGCTACCTCGACAAGTACTACTCCGACGCCTGGCTGGACGAACAGGGCCTGGACATCGCCCCATACACCGCGGCGATCGAGGAGTTCCTGGACAGCGGCGTCTGGCCCCGCTGACCGGGGCGGTTCATGTCATTGCGCGGCGGATCATTGCGCGGCGGACCGGGTGAGCCTGCGGTCGAGACTGCGGACCGCGCCGCGGAAGGACGTGGCCAGCCCTGAGCGGCCCAGCTTCAGGACGGCGAGCATCAGCGCCGGGGCGTCCGCCGCGAAGGTCCACTGCACCCGGGTGCCGTTCGCGGCTGGAGTGATCCGCCACTCCTCCAACAGGGCGCGAAGGCCGGGTGCGTTGGTCTCGTCGACGCGGTAGGCGTAGCGCTCGCCGGGGTCCGTGGCCAGGATGGTCTCGAGGAAGAGGACGCCGCCCTTGAGCCTGATCTCGCGGCCCCCGCCCCCGTGGGTGGGCGTGGCCGAGCTGACAGCGGTGAACCACGAGGTCCAGCCCGGGACATCCTCGGCGAGCGCTTCGTACACGGCCTGCGGCGAGGCCGACAACTCGGCCGAGAAGACCAGGCGCAGCGGGGCTGACTCGACGAAGTCGAGTTCCACGGGGCGGAGTCGGCGTGCCATGGACCGTACCTCCGGCTGGAGAGGAGTGGGGCGGGGCCCGCACACCATAGCTGGCGGCCCGTCAGTTGTCCGTAGCAGGCGGCCTCGGTCGTGTGAGGAGTCCGTCCAGCGCGCGGCCGAACACCAGCCGCGCCACCCGGACTACCAGCGGGTCGAGCAGCCGGGGAACCAGCCGGATACGGAGCTCCTCCACCCAGACCACCACGGCACCAGGCCCCTGAGGGAGCACCTCGATCTCTGCCCAGCCCTTGATGACGCGGCCGCGCTTCTCCAGTCGGCACAGCCCCGGCGCGCCGTCCTCGGGCGGCTGCCAGTGGACGACCTCCATCGGATCGTCGAAGCCGAAGCGGTCAAGTCTGAAGCGGTCAAGTCCGGAGCGGTCAAGTCCCGAGCGGCCAAGTCCGGAGCGGCCAAGTCCCGAGCGCGCCACGAACACCGTGCCGACCCGGGTGGGCGACGGTGTCACAGAGGACACGGTTGTCAACGGCACCTGGGCGGCGTGCGCCCGCCAGTCGGTGACCCGCAGCCAGGCCTCATCGGCAGGCAGCGTGACGGCCCGTGCGATCCGGAAGGCGGTCACCCGGCGTCAGCCGTCCTGCCCGTCGGCGACCTCGCGACCGCCCGCCACCACCAGGCCGGGCAGATGCTCCGCGATCTCCTCGCGCGCCTCCCCCGAAAGACCCGCATCAGTCACCAGCGTGTCGACCTCCGCGAGCCGGGCGAACGAACTCAGGCCCACCGTCCCCCACTTGGTGTGGTCGGCGACCACCACGACCCGGCGCGCGGCCTGGACGAAGCGGCGGTTCGTCTCGGCCTCCGCCAGATTCGGCGTGGAGAGCCCGGCCTCCACCGAGATGCCGTGCACCCCGAGGAACAGCACATCGAAGTGGAGCGAGCGGATCGCCTGGTCGGCGACCGGCCCGACCAGCGAGTCGGAGGGCGTACGCACACCGCCGGTGAGGACCACCGTCGCGGCGCCGGAACGCTGGCCGCCCGCCGCACCCGCCCGCTGCGCCGCGTGGAACACATCCGCGACCCGCACCGAGTTGGTGACCACCGTCAGATCCGGCACCTCGAGCAGATGGTGCGCCAGCGCATAGGTCGTGGTGCCGCCGGACAGCGCGATCGCGCTGCCGGGCACCGCCATCTGCGCGGCCGCCCGCGCGATGTCCTCCTTGGCGCTCAGCTCAAGCGCCGACTTGGCCTCGAACCCCGGCTCGTGCGTGCTCGCCTCAACCACCGGCACCGCGCCGCCGTGGACCTTCTCGATGACCCCCTGCCGGGCCAGGGAGTCCAGATCCCGGCGCACCGTCATGTCGGAGACATTGAGCTTGCGGGTGAGCTCATTGACCCGCACCCCACCGCGCCTGCGCACCTCGTCGAGGATCAGGGCGCGCCGCTGCTCCGCGAGCAGGTTCTGGTTGTCGGTCACTGCCGGGGCCGGTCCTTCCATGTCGTCGTACACCGCTCGTCGTACACCGCCTGGGGCGAAGGTGGCTCATCCTCGCACGCACGACGCGGCCCGTCTCGGGGAGATTCCGTGAGAGCCGTGCGGTGAGCTGCCAGGATCCGGGATTCTGGTCATGAACTGCCGCGCGGCCGCGCACTGATCGATCCTCCCATCGAGAGAGCGAGTCACAGAAGTGTCCCCTGCCACTCCGGTCCCGCAGAGCGGAGGGCCCGCGCTGGAACTGCTGGTCCACGGCGTCGGCGGCGCCACCCCGCAGGACATGCTCGGCGACCCACGTACGGTCCGGATCTCCGGCGACGAGAAAGCCGCAGTGTTCCGGCGCACCGACGACGAGGAGGCGGAGCGCCACCCCGAGCGGTACGCGGACCGGCCCATCCCCGAGGCGTACTGCTGGTCCAACCTCACCTCGGGCAACGGCGCGCGGGCCCTGTGGCTGCTGCTGCTCCCCTTCATGGTGGTCAACCTCGCGCACTGGATGCGGCCCCGCGCCAAGGGCCGCGCCAGTACGACCCGGTTATACGGAGTGCTGGTGCGGCTCGTCGCGCTCAGCCTCACCGTGCTGCTGACGGCCGCTGCCTGCGAGGTCGCGCTGGACCTGCTGGCGTGGCAGTGCGCGGGCTCTGCCGACTGCACCCGGGAGAGGTCCTGGCTCGGCTTCCTGTCGAGCGCTCAGGGCGGCTGGTGGTCGCAACCGGGCCGCCGTCTCGCGCTCGCCGCTGTGGTTCCGGCCGCGCTGGTGGGGCTGCTGTGGTACCTCTCCAACCGCACCTGGAGCGCGTACGAATCCCAGCGGCCGCCGACCGGCGATGACGTGGGGGAGGGCGAGGAAGACCCGGACGAGGACGCGGACGAGCTCGAGGACAAGGGCGAAGACAAGTGCGGCACGAAGCCGGCCGTGCGGCCCGCGCTCGGCAGGCCCGGATTCTGGTACGGCCGCCGGCTCGTCGCCCGGCTGCGCGCCGCGCACACCGCAGCCGGATTCCTGACCGTCTCCGCCGCGGTCGCAGGGGCAGCCGCCCGCCACGACCGCCGAGCCGCCGGTACGGCGCTGGAAATCTGCGGCCTCCTGCTGGAGGCAGCTCTCGTCGTGGCGCTGCTCGGCGTGCTGTGGGTCGTCATCCGCAGGGGCCGCAGCGAGCGGCGGATCGACGCTCGCATCGATCGCGCCGCCGTCCGCTATCTGCCCGGCGCCGCCCTCGTACTGCTCGTGCTGTCCCTGCTGTACGCCTCCTGGTCCCGCCCCGGCTGGGTCTCCAGCGCCACCCTCCCCGGCGATGTCACCTTCCGCGTCATCGCCCTCGTCCAGGGCGCCCTGGTTGTTTCCCTCGCAGTGGCCGCACGTGTCCTGCACCGCCGCGCGCGCCACCCGCGTACCGCCATGTCCGGCTTCGGCGGGCCCGCCGTCGCGATGCTCGCCTGCGCCCTGGGCGGGGTGATGACCGGCGGAGTCGCCCAGCGTGTGGCCGACTGGCTGGACGGCCCCGGCACGCCTGGCATGGACGAGGAGGGCTCGATTCCCGGGCCTCCGGTGCTGCTTAGCTGGCAGGCCTCGGTCATCCCCGTGCTGCTGATCGTCCTGTTCGTCCCCGCCGTCGTCCTTGCCGTACGGACCTGGCTGAAGGCCCGCCGGCTCGCGGGCCCGGTCGAGGCGGACTACGACGACGGCCGCCCGGACGCCGTCCGCACCCGCCGGATAGCGGGCACCCGCGCCCGGGCCGCCCTCACCGACGCCGCCCCCTGGATCGTCGGCATCGTCTCCGGTGCCACCCTGCCCCTCGGCGCGGGCGCGGTCGCCGGCGCCTGGGCCAGCGGCGAAGTGCCCGGCAAGGCCTTCGGCCACAGCGACGGCTTCGTCGAGTCCGCAGCGGAGGCCGCACAGTCCATCGGCTCCTGGCTGATCGGCTTCGGCTTCATACTCTTCGTCACCTGGGGCCGCCGCGCCTACCGCGACGCCTCGGCCCGGCGCACCATCGGCATCCTCTGGGACGTCGGCACCTTCTGGCCGCGCGCGGCACACCCCTTCGCACCCCCTTGCTACGCGGAACGCGCCGTCCCCGACCTCACCTGGCGGATGTGCACCTGGACCGGACTCACCGGCGGACGGCTCGTCATCTCCGGCCATTCGCAAGGCAGCGTGCTGGCCGCGGCGGCCGTCTGGCAGCTGCCCGCCGCCACCCGTCGCCGGGTGGCGCTGCTGACGTACGGATCACCCCTGGAGCGGCTCTACGGCCGCTGGTTCCCCGCGTACTTCGGACCCGTCGCCCTGCGCGAGCTGCGCAGCGAAGTGAACTGCTGGCGCAATCTGTGGCGGCGCACCGACCCGATCGGCGGGCCGGTGCTGGTCCCTGCCGAGGGCGAACACCCCGCGGTGGACCGGGATGCACTCAAAGACCCGGTGGTGTACGGGCGTTCGGAGCGGCATCCGCTGCCGGAACCGATCCTCGGGCACTCCGAGTACCAGGCCGACAAGGCCTTCGACAGGGAACGCCGGGAGCTTCTCGACCGGCTCACCCCGGCGGTGCCCCGGCAGGTGCAGGCGGATGCCCAGGCCCAGGCCCAGGCCCAGGCCCAGGCCCCGGGCCAGGGTCAGGCTCAAGGCAGTTCGGGCAGATCCTCCGGGTAGAGCAGGGTCAAGTCGTCGGTGCTCGCCTCGGCGAGCTCGGCGACCCGGCCCGCGTGCCGCTCCACCATCGACTCGAAGGTCTGGCGGGCGGTGCGGCCGTTGCCGAAGGCGGGCCCCTTGGGCAGTGCGGTGAAGTACTTCAGCAGCGCCTCGCCGGTGCCCGTGCCCAGCCGGTACTCATGCTCCTCGGCCTGCTGCTCCACGATCCGCAGCAGTTCCTCGGGCACATAGTCGCTGAAGGTGATGGTCCGTGAAAAACGGGACGCCACACCGGGGTTGACGGACAGAAACCGCTCCATCTCCGCGGTGTACCCGGCGACGATCACCACGACGGCGTCGCGGTGGTCCTCCATCAGCTTCACCAGCGTGTCGATGGCCTCCTTGCCGAAGTCCCGCCCGGAGTCCTCGGGAGACAGGGCGTACGCCTCGTCGATGAAGAGCACTCCGCCGCGCGCCCGGTCGAACGCCTCCTGGGTGCGGATCGCGGTGGAGCCGATGTGCTCGCCGACCAGGTCCACCCGGGAGACCTCGACGAGATGGCCGCGCTCCAGCACCCCGAGCGAGGCCAGGATCTCGCCGTACAGCCGTGCCACGGTCGTCTTGCCGGTGCCGGGGGAGCCGGTGAAAACCAGGTGGCGGCGGGCGGAGGCGGCCTTCAGCCCCGCCTCCTGACGGCGCCTGCCGACCTCGATCATGTTGGTGAGTGTGCGGACCTCGCGCTTGACGCTGTCCAGGCCGACCAGCGCGTCCAGTTCGCCGAGGACCGCGCCCGATGTGCGTACGGGCTCGGCCGGCGCGGCCTCGGGGGCGCGCTGGTCGGGGATCGTGCTGAGCAGCCCCGGCGACTGGGTCGCGGTCAGCACGGCCGTCGTCTGCTCGGCCCCCGGCCGTACGCCGCTTTCGTCGCTGGTGCAGTCCTCGACGGCCGAGCCGTCGTCCTCCGCCAGCTCGTAACCGCCGCGCGCACAGCGCTCGGTGCGGCAGCGGCTCAGCGTTGTACGGCAGCCGTCCATCACATGGAAGCCGTAGCCCCCGCTGCCCGTGACCCGGCAGCCGCGGAAGGTGCCACGGCCCTCCGCCGACACATAGAAACCGGCTTCGGCGGGCGAGGTGACCGTGCAGCGTTCGATCACCGGATCGGCGCCCTTGGTGACGATCACGCCGGTCTGCGCGGCGTCGATGGTGCAGCCGTTGAGCGTGCCGCCGCTGCCGTGGTCGCGGAACCAGGCGCCGGTGGACGCCTCCCTGATCCGGCAGTCGTCGAGCTGCGCGGTCGCGCCGTCGCTCACCGACACCGCGGTGTTGCGGACCTGGGAGAGATCACTGTCGACGACATCGGCGCGTGAACCGCGGTCGAGTACGAAGATCGCGTCCGGGACGTCGTGCACGCGGCAGGAGTCGAGCACGACGGTCGCGCCGTCGCTGACCCAGACAGCCGGATAGTCGCCCGTACTGTCATGGATCTCGCACTGATTGGCGTCCACTCGCGTGCCCGGGTCCCAGACGGACAGGCCGTTGCGCCCGAAGCGGCGGACCGTCGACCGCGTGAGCGTGAGCACGGACCGGGAGCGCAGATCGATCGCGTTCTCCGGGATGTCGTGGATGTCGCAGTCGGAGAGCGTGAGTACGGCGTCCGTGTCGAGGGTTATGCCGTCGGCCGAAGTGCGGTGCACGGTGGAGTCGGTGAGATGGGCGCTCGCGCGGGAGGCGATCTGGACGCCGGTGCCCTTGATCTCGTACACCTCGCAGCCGATCGCATCGAGGCCACTGCCCTCGCCGGTGACGGTCAGGCCCGCGCCCGACGCGTGATGCACCCGGCAGCGCTCCAGCCTCGGATGCGCGCCGCCGCCCACGGAGACGCCGGACCGGCCGGCCGAGACCACCTCGCACTCCTCGAACACCCCGCCGGCGCCGTCCAGTACGCCGATGCCGACGCCCGCCGGGTTGTCGACGGTGCAGCGGCGGACGGTGGGGCGGGCCGCGCCGCGCACCTCGAGACCGGCAGCGGAACGGGTGACGATTCGCAGATCGATCAGCTCGGGAGTGCCGTCCTCGACCAGCAGCGCGGGCGCTGCCGCGTCCTGCCCCTCCACATGGAGGTCCTGGACGATGGCCGAAGCGCGCACGGTGAGCGGCACTCCGTCGGCGGGCGCGATGCGCACCGAGCCGACCGCGCCCTCGGAGCCGCGCAGGGTGACCGCCCGCTGGACGACGAGATTCTCGCGGTACGTCCCCGGCGCGACGGTGAGGATGTCACCGTCCCCTGCGGCCTCCAGGGCTGCGGCGAGTGAGGGGTACTCGCCCGTGCGGCGCCGCCACCGCGATGTGCCGGTGTGCGTCACCTGGACCGTGCCCTGTGCCATGGTGCTGCTCTGCCCCCACCTCGTGATCCTGCTCCGCCGCGTCTCTGAGGGGGACGCCCCCTGACCCCCGAGGGGGTTGCCCAACCGTAGCGCGCGCGACGAGCCGGAGTTGACGAGACGTGACCGGTCAGCTGCCTGCGCCCGTACGACCCCAGTCGGGGCCGGCCGCGGCCCATGCCCGGTCAAGGCGCGCGTATCTGCGCCGTACAAGTCGCGAGACGACCAGCCGTCTGGCGCATTCGACGAGTCCGGCGGCGGCGAACGCGGCGCCTGTCCCCGCCAGGACGGCGTGCACGCCGGCAGTCGCCGCGTCCATCGGGCGAGTGACGATCCGGCCGGTGCGGTCGGTCCAGATGGTGAACGTGTCGCCGGGCCGCACGGTCCGCAGCACGGTGGAGACCGTACCGGTGTGCCGACTGCCGTCCGCCGCCGTCCACTTCGCGACGATCGGCCGACGCCTCTCGTGGGCCGCGGAGGACTCGGGGTCGTACGCGGCGGGCTTGTGCGCCGGGGCCGGTTTCAGCACCGTCGCGGTGACCGCGTGACGCTGCTCGCCCTGCATGCGTACCGACTGGCGCAGCGACTCGTCGGTCAGGCTCCCGGTGATCCAGCCGACGGCCGGGGCCGCGGTGACGAGAAGCACGGCGGCGACGAGCGCCACCCACGCCTCCAAGAGATCGGTCGCACGGCGCAGGGGATTGCGGCGCCAGCGCCAGACTCCTGTGGCTGCTCGCACTGTCCTGCACCCCCTCCCGCGTCCGTCATAGCCCGGTACGGCACGGCATAAGCACGAGTGGCGCGAAGAGAGAGGAATGTCACCCGCCACTCACCCCGCCAACAGTCCAACGCGTCTGTCACCGCGGGGTGTTCCCGGGTTTGAGGGTTCCCGGGTCGTGGTGACCTATGCGAGGACGCTGACAGTGTCGCCGGCCCGGATGACGCCGGTCCGCTCCGGCACCAGGTACTGCCCGAAGACCACCTTGTCCCCGACGCGGCGGTGCCGGGCGAGGGTCCGCAGCGGCTCCTTGCCACGCTCGGCAGTGCGCTGGTCGGTGGTGGTGATGACGCAGCGGCCGCAGGGCCTGGCCACCCGGAAGGTGACTTCGCCCAGCGCGATCCGCTGCCAGTCGTCCTCGGCCCAGGGCGCCGCGCCGTCGACGACGACATTCGGCCGGAACCGGGTCATGGGCAGCGGCCCCTCGTCGGCGTGATCACCCTGTGCGATGAGGGAGTTGAGAGCGTCGAGTGAGGCGAGGGTGGTGACGAGCAGCGGATACCCGTCGCCGAGATGGACCGTCTCGCCGGGGAGCGCGTACTGAGGGTCAATGGGGCGCCGAGTGGCCGGGTCGTCGAGATGGACGAGCCGCACCTTGGCGCCCAGATAGTCGCTGAACCAGTCGTCCGCGGGCCCCTCGACAGGCACCGTCTCGACCTTGTCCCCGAAAAGTTGCACCGCGACAGTCCCGACTGGCTCGGGAACGGCGACGGTCAGCGGCTCGTGCCCGGGCGCGGTCAGCCGGATCCCGCCGTCCGGCATCGACTCGGCACGGGCCAACGCCAGCCGTGGCTGCTGGCGTTGGGTGACCACCTTGGCCGAGGGGTCGATCAGCGTCCACCGACGGTCCCCGGCGAGTCCCCACGGCTCTACAGCCGTCTCGCCGAGTGCGTACCCCGCCACCGATTTGACCGGGTGGACATGGATGGAGCGGATGGTTGGGTTGCGCATACAGCCATAGTGCCAGCCCCCACTGACATCCGGCCGGTCAGTACCCCCGGCCCTGGTACGGACGGTTGTACGGGTCGTCGTAGGGGGCGGGCGTGGGCGCGGGACGCGCGGCCGCAGGGCGCATCGCCTCGTAACCGGTGGGCACCGGACGCTGCTGCTGGGCCTGGGGCTGAGGGCCCGGGTACCCGCGCGGCACGGAGGTCTGCTGAGGGATGTACGGCGCGGGCGCGTGCTGCAGCGGCATGGGCTGCTGCATCTGCTGCGGGTAGCCGTACGAGCCGTAGGAGGGAGAGGACTGCGAGGGGCCTGCCGGGAGGGCGGGCAGGGCCGCGGGGAGCGCCGGCAGATAGCTGTTGCCGGTGTCGTACGCAGCAGGCACTCGGATCGGGGCGATCTGAGGTGTGCCCCGCTCCGCGACCAGGGAGTCGTAGATGGGGGTGTCGGGGAACGACGGAGCGGAGTAGTAACCGCCGCCGTAGGTGGCGCGGGGGGAGGTCATGGCACATAAGTTAAGCCCACGATGTGCTGGTTGGGGAGCCCGATAAGAGGGTTGTTTCAGTAGATGCGAGTGACCGTGGATCCCCAATGCGAGCGAACCCGGGAAAAACGGTCGCCGGGAAGCGCATAGATCGTGTAAATGGCAAGCTGAGAGCGGGTTACCCACGGGTCGGCCAGGGCGCCCCGGGCGCCCTGGGGATTAGGTTGGCGGCAGATGAATTTTCTGGGTCACCCCGACTCGCGATGGGGGCGAGCATGTCCATGCTAAAAGGAGCCAATACTCCGGTGCCGGCGCAACACGTTCGCGTCGAATTGGGATGGCGTACAGGTCCCGGTGCACCGGATGTCGACGCCTCGGCGCTCCTCCTCGCATCGGGAAAGGTCCGCTCCGACGCGGACTTCGTCTTCTACAACCAGCCGTCGCACGCCTCGGGAGCCGTACGCCACGAGGGGAAGCAGAGCGCGCCGGACAATGTGACGGATCTGCTGTCGGTCGACCTCGCGCGCGTGGAGCCCGCGATCGAGAAGATCGTGCTGGCCGCCTCGGCCGACGGCGGCAGCTTCGGGCAGGTGCCCGGCCTGTACATCAAGGTGCTTGACGCGGCGTCCGGCGCCGAGATCGCGCGGTACGACAGCCAGGACGCGACGGTCGAGACGGCCTTTGTGCTCGGCGAGCTGTACCGGCGGCAGGGTGCGTGGAAGTTCCGCGCGGTGGGGCAGGGCTACAGCACCGGACTCGAGGGCCTGGCGACGGACTTCGGCATCTCGGTCGACGAGCCCCAGCAGGCGGCCCCGGCTGCCGCTGCGACGGCTCCTGCCACGCCCGTCGCGCCCGCCCCCGTGAAGCCAGTGTCTCCGCCGCCGGCGCCTGCTCCTTCCGCTCCCGTACGTCTGAGCAAGGTGACGCTGACGAAGGAGACCCCGTCCGTCTCCCTGACCAAGCAGGGCGGCACCTCCGGCGCGATGCGCGTCAACCTCAGCTGGCAGGTGCGCAAGCAGTTCCAGGGCTGGGGCGCCAAACTCGGCCGCGCCGTCGCCATGCACGCGGACCTCGACCTCGACCTGTGCGCGCTCTACGAACTCGCCGACGGCCGCAAGGGAGTCGTCCAGGCCCTCGGCAACGCCTTCGGCTCGCTCCAGCAGCCCCCGTACATCCATCTCGACGGCGACGACCGCACGGGCGGGACCTCCGGCGAGAACCTCACCATCAATCTGGACCACAAGGACCGGCTCCGCCGCGTCGTCATCTTCGTGACCATCTACCAAGGTGCGCGCAGCTTCGCCGATCTGGACGCGACGGTCACCCTCCAGCCGCAGCACGGCGCCGCCATCGACTTCTCGCTCGGCGAGTGCACCGTACCGTCGACCGTCTGCGCGCTCGCACTGATCACCAACACCGGCTCGGATCTCGTCGTCCAGCGCGAGGCCCGCTTCCTGGTCCCGGAGCGCGGTGTGAGCCCGCAGCGGTCGATCGACTACGCGTACGGCTGGGGCATGAACTGGACGCCCGGCAGGAAGTGACGCTCGTTGGGCTGGTCACCGGTCCGGCGCGGCCTCGGGACGGGCGTACGTACGCCCCTTCCAGGCCGCGCCGCGCCCGCGGTGGTGCTGTACCGCCGAATCGACGGTCATCAGCAGATACAGCAGGGCGGTGAAGGGCAGCAGAGGCGCGAGCAGCAGCGGCTGCCGGTAGTAGCGCATCATCGGGAGATACGTCCCCGTCATCACCGCCCACGCGAGCCCCCCGGCCCAGCCGGCCGCCGCATTGTGCCCCCATACGCCGGCGCACAGCGTGACGGGCGGCGCGAGGTACACCAGCGCGAGCCCCACCACGGTCCCGGCCAGCAGCACGGGACTGTGCAGCAGTTGGGCGTACGCGCTGCGCGACACCATCCGCCACAGGTCCGCCAGCCGCGGATACGGCCGCACGCTGTCGACCCCGTCCGCCAGCCCCAGCCAGATCCGGCCGCCTGAGCGCTGCACGGCCCGTGCCAGCGACACATCGTCGATCACCGCCTGCCGGATCGACTCCGGAACGCCCGCCCGCTCGGCCGCCTCCGTGCGCAACAGGACGCAGCCGCCCGCCGCGGCCGCCGTCCGCGACCCCGGGCGGTTGACCCATCGGAAGGGGTAGAGCTGCGAGAAGAAGTAGACGAAGGCGGGCACGATCAGCCGCTCCCACTCGCTCGCGACGCGCAGCCGCGCCATCTGGGAGACGAGGTCCAGCCCGTTCGTGCGGGCCGCGGCCACCAACTCGCGCAGACTGTCCGGTTCGTGCGCGATATCGGCATCGGTGAGGAGCAGGTATTCGGGACTGTCGGCCCGGGCCAGGGCGATGCCGTGCCGGAGCGCCCAGAGCTTCCCCGTCCAGCCGGGCTCCGGCTCGCCGGGGGAGACCACACGCAGCGGCAGCCCGCCATGGCGCTCGGAGAGGGAGCGGGCCAGTTCCCCAGTGCCGTCCGTACTGCCGTCGTCGACCAGCACGATCTCCGCCCGGCCGGGATAGGCCTGCGCCAGCAGGGAAGGCAGGCTGAGCGGCAGCACCTCGGCCTCGTCCCTCGCGGGCACGACAACGGCGACATCCGGCCAGTGGCCGTGGGCCTCACGCCGGGGCAGTCGCTGGTCCGTACGCCAGAAGAAGCCCTGCCCGAGCAGCAGCCACCCCCATGCGGCCAGTGATCCCACGGCGATCCAGGCAACGACGCTCATTTGCCGCAGTCTGCCCCACTGCGCCAGTACCGCAAGGGCAGTCGACTATGGTGACCGGGTGAAGATCGCGCTCATGGACTCCGGAATCGGCCTGCTTGCAGCGGCCGCCGCGGTACGCAGGCTGCGGCCGGACGCGGATCTCGTCCTCTCCTCCGACCCCGACGGCATGCCTTGGGGCCCGCGTACGCCCGACGATGTCACCCGGCGTGCACTCGCCGCGGCCCGGGCGGCCGCCCTGCACCGCCCCGACGCGCTGATCGTTGCCTGCAACACCGCGTCGGTGCACGCCCTGCCCACTCTGCGCGCCGAGCTGGAGCCCGGGATCCCGGTGATCGGCACGGTCCCCGCGATCAAGCCGGCCTCGGCCGGCGGCGGCCCCGTCGCGATATGGGCCACGCCCGCCACCACGGGCAGCCCGTACCAGCGTGGTCTCATCCGGGATTTCGCCGACTCGGTCGCCGTCACCGAGGTGCCCTGCCCTGGGCTCGCGGACGCCGTGCAGTGGGCTGACGAGAGTGCCATCGACGCGGCGGTGGCAGCCGCGGCCGCCCTCACACCCAGTGATGTAAGGGCCATCGTCCTGGGCTGCACCCATTACGAGCTGGTCGCCGACCGGATCCGTTCCGCTGTCGGACACCCCGTGGCTCTGCACGGCTCGGCCGGGGCGGTCGCCGCGCAGGCACTACGCCGTATCGGCGAGCAGCCGGCCCCCGACGCCGCTCCGAGCAACCGGCTCACGGTGCTGCTCAGCGGCCGCGAGTCCACCCTCCCCGAGCAGGCGCTCGGCTACCTGGAAGGCGGCCTGCTGGAGGCAGTGAGCCCCGCGCACTGATCGTGATCGGGCCAGCTCAGCGCTCGGCCTAAGGCCGCTACCGGGGTCGCTCCGCACCTGTGATCCATACGGTCGAGACCATGCCCTGCCGCAGGAATCTGAGTACCCTGCTTGCCATGAGGGACCACTTCCGCGAATCGGGGCACCCCACAGCGCCCCCGCCCGCGATCTGGACCGGCCGGGCGACCAACCGCATTCAGTGGCTGTTCGCCGCGGCGGGTGCCGCCTGCATGGCGCTCGGCATCGAGCTGGCCGTCGACTACGCATGGACCACGGACATCGTCCCACTGCTGATGTCCGTGATCGGCTGCGTCGCGGCGGGCCTGATGATCCTCTACGGGACCCTCGCCTTCGTCCATGTGGCGGTCAAGGTCGACAGCGATGCCGTCGAGGTGCGCTGCGGCCACATCGGCCTGCCACGTCGGCGGATCCCGCTCTCCCACGTGGTGGACGCGGAGTTCGTAGCGAAGGTCACCCCTTGTCAGTGGGGCGGCTGGGGGTACCGCTGGCGCCCGGAGATGGGCACGGCCGTGGTCGTACGCCGCGGCGAGGGCCTGGTCGTCACGTTGGGCGACGGCAGGGTCTTCACGGTGACCGTGGACGACGCGGAAGCGGCTGTGCGGGCGATCCGCGACCGCCTCCACCTGACGGGTACGACCAAGCCCGCGGGGGCGTAGCGCTCGTAGCCGTCGGCCTCTGAGGCCCGGCTGAACCGTGCACTTGAAGACTGGTGGCCGCTATACCGCGTGACTGTCCGCCTCCGTCTGGCGCGCCACCCGAGTACCCGCCCCCACCGCGCCCTCGGCCGCCACGCGCGCCGTCGCCAGGCCCGCGAGGAGCCCAGCGCCCGCCGTCACCGGGGCGAAGCTCAGCGCATTGCCGACGCTCGCCAGGACTGCCAGCGCCGTGAGCGCGGCGCCCGCGCTCAGTACCACCGGCGTGGACCGGGGCGAGCGCAGTAAGCCGTACAGCATCCAGCCGAACGCCGCCCCCAGCAGCGCCACCCCCACCACACCCTGCTCGGCCGCCTGCTGCAGCGAGGCGGAGTGCGGTTTGCCGTCGGAGCCCAGCGACTGCTGAGCCGTGCTGCTCAGCTTGCCGAAGCGGTCGGGGCCCACGCCCCGTATCGGATCCTCCTGGGCGAGCGCGATCGCGTCCCGCCACAACGCCACCCGGTTCTGGGTCAGCTGGCCCTCCAGCGAGACGGTCAGCCCGTCCGGCAGGGCGTCTTCGGCCACGCCCCAGGACGTGGCGACGACCAGGCCGGCGGCGAGGGCCATACCTGCGATCGCCACCGTCCGCCGGCGCATCCGAACGGCCGCGAGCGAGCAGAGCAGTACGCCGAGCGCGGCAGCGAACCCGACCATGGATCCGAGTGCGAGCGCGGTGCAGGCGACGGCGAGAGCGAGCACCCGCAGCCCAAGGCGCAGCACGGGCGGACGGGCCGCGGAGGCGGCGCAGCAGGCCGCGCCCGCGGCGAGGACCAGCAGCGCGGCGGCCGCGCCCGTATGCCCGGGTTGGGTGGCCGCTCCGACGTTCGCGCCGGGCACTCCCTGCCGCGAGGCGATTGCCAGGCCCAGGGCCGCGAGTGCCGCGGCCGACGCGGCGGCAACGGGCAGGAGCGTGCCGCAGATGCGGCCGCAGGCGTACCCCGCGGCGACGGCGAACACGGCGAGCAGCACACCCTCGGGCCGGGCCTCTCGTCCCGCCGCGCTGATCAGCGACCAGACGGCGCACCCGCTCAGGACGACGACGCCGGCGACATCGCTCGCGCCGCCGCGCTCCCGCGCCGCGGACCGGCTGTCCGGTGCAGCCATCCCGTCGACCCCCCGACCTGTGACGGGCCCTGCCGCAGCAGCCGAACAGGGTCGGGTGGCAGGGACTGGCGCACACGGTAACGGCAGAGACAGGGGTTTGTGGATGGGTTGCGCAGGAACGTTGCGGCAGCCGAGGCTTCGGCAGTCCGGCGCCCGCCCCGGTCCGCACTGCCGACAGAGCGCGGACCGGACTGCCGGGAGCACAGCCTGCCGCCGTAGACTCCGCCAGGTGAGCGCCACCATCACCACCGTCGACACCCCTCAGCCCGCCACCGCCGGCCGACCGTTGCTGCGCCGGTTCGTACGGCCGGGTGCCGCCGCGCTTTCGGGGGCCTTGCTCTTCGTGAGCTTCCCGCCGCGGCCCCTGTGGTGGCTGGTGCTGCCCGCCTTCGCGCTGCTCGGCTGGACGCTGTACGGACGTCGGCCGCTGCCCGCTCTCGGTCTCGGGTACCTCACCGGCCTCGGCTTTCTGCTGCCGCTCCTCATGTGGACGGGCGAGGAGGTTGGCCCGGTGCCGTGGGTGGCACTGGCCGCGGTGGAAGCGGTGTTCGTCGCGCTCGCCTGCCTGGGCATCGCCGCGGTCTCCCGGCTGCCGGTGTGGCCGGTGTGGGCGGCCGCCGTGTGGATCGTGGGCGAGGCGGCACGCGCCCGGGTGCCGTTCGGCGGCTTCCCCTGGGGCAAGATCGCCTTTGGCCAGGCGGACGGCTTTTTCCTGCCGCTCGCGGCGCTCGGCGGGACGCCGCTGCTCGGTTTCGCCGTCGTACTGTGCGGATTCGGGCTGTACGAGACCGTCCGCCGGGTCCTTGCCTACCGGCGCACCGGCGGGCTGCCGCGCAGCGCCGCGGCCGCCGCGCTCCTCAGCGTGCTCGTCCCCGTCACCGCGGCACTCGCAGCCCTGCCGCTCGTCGACGACTCCGCCGAGGACGGCACCGCGACCGTCGCCGCGATCCAGGGCAATGTGCCGCGCCTGGGGCTCGACTTCAATTCCCAGCGCCGTGCGGTCCTCGACAACCACGCGCGCCGCACCGAGCAGCTCGCCGCCGATGTGAAGGCGGGCAAGGTGGCCAAGCCGGACTTCGTGCTGTGGCCGGAGAACTCCTCGGACCTCGACCCGTACCGCAATGGCGACGCCCGGGTGGTCATCGACGACGCGGTGAGGGCGATCGGCGTGCCGACCGTGGTCGGCGCGGTGGTAAATCCCGACACCGGGAAGCTCCGCAACACCCTGATCGAATGGGACCCCACGCGCGGCCCCGTCGACACCTACGACAAGCGCCATGTGCAGCCATTCGGCGAGTACATCCCGATGCGTTCCCTCGTACGGCTCGTCAACTCGGACGTCGACCGGGTACGCCGGGACTTCGGCCCCGGCCACAAGGTGGGCGTTTTCGATCTGGCGGGCACCAAGGTCGGCATGGTCACCTGCTTCGAGGCGGCGTTCGACGACGCGGCGAGGGACACCGTCACGCACGGTGCCCAGCTGATCTCCGTACCCAGCAACAACGCCACTTTCGGGCGCAGCGAGATGACGTATCAGCAGCTGGCGATGTCGCGGGTGCGGGCGGTCGAGCACGGGCGCTCGGTCGTCGTCCCCGTCACCAGCGGTGTCAGCGCGGTGATCATGCCGGACGGGAAGATCGTCCAGAAGACGAAGATGTTCACCCCGGACGCGCTGGTGGCCGAGGTGCCGCTGCGCTCGTCGCTGACTCCGGCGTCCCGGCTCGGGACCTGGCCGGAGCGCTTCCTGGTGCTGGTCGGGTTGGGCGGTCTGGGCTGGCTGGTCGTTCGGGGCGTACGGACTCGGCGGGAGCAGCGGGTGGAGCGGGAACAGCGGGTGGAGCGGTCGGAGCAGGGCCCGGTCGACGCCGGTTAGGGTCGACAGCATGGCAACCCCTGACTTCATCCGCGAGATCCGGGCCACTGCCGGGCATCAGCTTCTCCTCCTGCCGGGCATCAGCGCGGTCGTCTTCGACGACGAGGGGCGGGTGCTGCTGGGCAGACGTGCCGACACCGGCAAGTGGTCGATCATCGGCGGGATTCCGGAGCCCGGAGAGCAGCCGGCCGTGACGGCTGTGCGGGAGGTGTACGAGGAGACCGCGGTGCAGTGTGTCGCGGAGCGGGTCGTGCTCGTGCAGGCGTTGCGGAAGCCGGTCACCTACCCCAACGGCGATCAGTGCCAGTTCATGGACATCTGCATTCGCTGCCGGGCGGTGGGCGGACAGGCTCGCGTCAATGATGACGAGTCGCTGGAGGTGGGGTGGTTCTCTGCGGACGCGCTGCCGGAGCTGAAGGAGTTCTCGCTCTTCCGGATCAAGCAGGCGCAGACCGAGGGACCAGCATGGTTTCAACCCACCATCGAGCAGTGAAGTATGGGTGGTGACCACATCGGTCGGGGGGTGATCACTGCCTAGGGTGCGAAGCATGACCGCGCCCACCACACCAGGTCCCGCACCTCACTCTCGTCCTCGTCATCCTCGTACGGTCGACCTCGACCTCGGCGGCCGTACGGCACTCGTCACCGGCGCGGCGGGCGGCATCGGCCGAGCCTGCGCTCTGCGGCTCGCGGCAGCCGGTGCGAAGGTCAGGGCCGTCGACCGGGATGCCGAAGGCCTTGAGGCCCTGGCCGCGGACTCCCGGGGGCTGGCCGGCGCCGTGGAACCGCAGGTCCTGGACCTCACCGATCTCGATGCTGCGGAGGCGGCGGCCGCCGGTGCGGACATCCTGGTCAACAACGCGGGGCTGCAACTGGTCCGGCCCATCGAGGAGTTCCCGCCGGACGTCTTCCACACTGTGCTCACCGTGATGCTGGAAGCGCCGTTCCGGCTGATCAGGGGCGCCCTTCCGCACATGTACGCCCAAGGGTGGGGCCGAATCGTCAATATCTCTTCCGCACATGGACTGCGAGCCTCTGCCTTCAAGTCCGCCTATGTGTCAGCCAAACACGGTCTGGAGGGGCTTTCGAAGACCGCGGCCCTGGAGGGTGCTCCACATGGGGTGACGTCCGTATGTGTCAACCCCAGCTATGTACGGACACCACTGGTCGAGCGACAGATCGCCGATCAGGCCGCGGCCCATTCCGTGGCCGAGGAGCGCGTCCTCGCCGACGTACTGCTCAGAGACTCCGCGATCAAGCGGCTGGTCGAGCCGGAGGAGGTCGCCGAAGCGGTGCTGTATCTGTGCAGCCCGCAGGCCTCCTTCATCACCGGCACCTCGCTCGTCATCGACGGTGGCTGGACCGCCCACTAGACATCCGGGGCTTCCCGCGACATCCCGCGGCCGCCTGCCGAGGGGGACGCGGTTGTCCACAACGGCTTCGTCGTCCACAGGGCTGGTGCGACCACCCGTACGGCAGGTAATCCTGTGTCCATGCCTCACGATCAAGCCTCCTACCTGGAGCTCCTCGCACGCGGTGCCGCCACCGAGGCGTACGACCGGCCCGTGCTGCTCGCCCGCGCGAGCGGCGCGGCACCGGACGAGCTCGCCGCCATCGAGCACGCCAAGCAGCTCGCGCTGCGGGTGCGCGCCGAGCTGGAGGGGCGGCGACGGCGCGAGGCCGAGCTGTCCGCGCTCTTCGAGACCGCGCACGACCTGGCGGGTCTGCGCGACCTCGACGCCGTGCTGCGGGCGATCGTGCAGCGCGCCCGTTCGCTGCTCGGCACCGAGGTCGCCTATCTGAGCCTCAACGACCCGTCGGCGGGCGACACCTATATGCGGGTCACGGAAGGGTCGGTGTCGGCGCGCTTCCAGCAGCTGCGGCTAGGCATGGGGGAGGGGCTCGGCGGGCTCGTCGCCCAGACCGCACGACCGTATGTCACCGACAGCTACTTCGACGACGCCCGCTTCGAGCACACGAGGGCGATAGACACGGCCGTCAGCGACGAGGGCCTGGTCGCGATCCTCGGGGTGCCGCTGATGCTCGGCAGCCAGGTGATCGGCGTGCTCTTCGCCGCGGACCGCCGTGAGAGAGTCTTCGAACGCGAACAGGTCGCGCTGCTGGCCTCCTTCGCCGCCCATGCGGCCGTCGCCATCGACACCGCCAACCTGCTGGCGGAGACCCGTTCGGCGCTCGCCGAGCTGGAGCGGGCCAACGAAATCATCCGGGATCACAGCGGCGTCATCGAGCGTGCCTCGGAGGTCCACGACCGGCTGACCGAAGTGGTGCTGCGCGGCGGAGGCGTTCATGACGTGGCCGCCGCCCTGTCCGAAGTCCTGGACGGCTCGGTCGAGTTCACGGACGACGACCTCGACGCGACCGGCGCCGACGGCCGTGCGATACGGCACGGAGACGCCTGGGTGGCAGCGGTCTCGGCGGGCGGCGAGCTGCTGGGCGCCCTGGTGCTCCGCGGCCGGCGGGACCTGGATCCCGTCGACCGGCGCACCTTGGAGCGCGCCGCCATGGTCACCTCGCTGCTGCTCCTTGCCCGGCGCTCCGCCCACGCCGCCGAACAGCGGGTACGGGGCGAGCTGCTCGACGACCTCCTCGACGCCGCCGACCGCGACCCGCGGCTGCTGCGTGAGCGGGCTGCGCGGCTTCGGGCCGACCTGGACGCCCCGCATGTGGTGCTCGCCGCCCGCATCGACGGCCCCGGCACGGACGCCGCGGACCGGGACGCGGCCTGCCGGGACTCGACCGGACGGGACTCGACCGGACGGGACACCGCTACCGCCGAGCGGGAGACCGCGGACCGTCAGCGACTGTGGTCCGCCGCCTCGCACCTGGCCGCGACCCGCTCGGGCCTGGCGGCTGCTCGCGACGGCGGCACCGTACTGCTGCTGCCGCTCGGCCCCGACGACAGTGCGTCCGACGTCGCGCGCCAGACCGCCAGGCAACTGGGCGGCACACTCAGGGAGTTGGTCACCGTCGGCGCGTCCTCACCGGTGGCCGCGCCCGCCGGCGATCCGAGCCCGATAGCCGGCGCGTACGCACAGGCGCGTCGCTGCCTCGACGCCCTGCGCCTGCTCGGCCGCTCCGGACAGGGCGCCGCGGCACAGGACTTGGGTTTCCTCGGCCTGCTGCTCGCCGACCCCGGTGACATCGACGGCTTCGTAGAGCGCACGATGGGCGAGGTCGTCGAGTACGACCGTCGGCGCGGCACCGATCTGGTCCGTACGCTCGACGCGTACTTTGCGAGCGGCATGAGCCCGGCCCGTACGAAGGACGACCTGCATGTCCATGTGAACACTGTGGCCCAGCGACTGGAACGAATAGGCCGGCTGCTCGGCCCCGACTGGCAGTCACCGGCGAGGGCGCTGGAGATCCAGCTGGCACTGCGGCTGCATGCGATGTCTGCGGCGGTCGCCCACTGAACGCGCCGCTGCGCGGACCCCGTTGGGATCCGCGCAGCGCCATACGCCATACGTCTGTCTGTCTACCTACTTACCTGCCGGCCTGCCTGTCAGGCAGTTCGCGCATCGGCCGGCCGATGCGCCGGCCCGCCGTCCTCCACCGGCTCGGCCTCGACTGCGTTCAGATCCCGCTGCCGGGTCTCGCGCGCACAGCCGATGGCCACGACGGTGAGCAGCGCAGCGGCGATGACGTACAGAGCGATCGGCGTCGACGAGTCGTAGTCGGCGAGGAGCGCGGTGGCGATCAGCGGAGCCGGAGCGCCGGCCGCGACCGACGAGAACTGTGCACCGATGGAGGCCCCGGAATAGCGCATGCGCGTGGCGAACATCTCGGAGAAGAACGCCGCCTGGGGTGCGTACATCGCCCCGTGCAGCACAAGCCCCACCGTGACGGCGAGCAGCAGACTGCCGAAGCTGCCCCTGTCGATCAGCGCGAAGAACGGGAACATCCAGGCGCCCACACCGATCGCGCCGATGAGATACACAGGCCTGCGCCCGATCCGGTCCGACAGCGCGCCCCATGCCGGGATCACCGCGAAGTGCACTGCGGAGGCAATGAGTACGGCATTGAGCGCGGTCTGCTTGCTGAGCTCTACCGCGGTCGTGGCGTAGACGAGGATGAACGCCGTGATGACGTAGTAGCTGATGTTCTCGGCCATCCGCGCGCCCATCGCCACCAGCACATCGCGCCAGTGGTGCCGCAGCACGGCGACCAGCGGCATCTTCTCGACCTGCCCGGAGGCCGCCTTGCGCTCCTCGGCCTGTGCCAGCGCCGCCTTGAAGACCGGAGATTCATCGACAGAGAGACGTATCCACAAACCGACGATCACGAGCACACCGGAGAGGAGGAACGGTATGCGCCAGCCCCATGAGGTGAAGGCGGCATCCGAGAGCAACGCGGTGAGAGCGGAGAGCACCCCGGTGGCGAGCAGTTGCCCGGCCGGCGCCCCGGTCTGCGGCCACGAAGCCCAGAACCCGCGCCGCTTGGCGTCCCCGTGCTCCGACACGAGCAACACGGCCCCGCCCCACTCACCGCCGAGCGCGAACCCCTGCACCAGCCGCAACACGGTGAGCAGCACGGGCGCGGCGCTCCCGATGGTGGCGTGCGTCGGCAGCAGCCCGATGGCGAAGGTCGCCCCACCCATCAGCAGCAGACTCAGCACCAGCAGCTTCTTGCGGCCGAGCCGGTCGCCGTAGTGCCCGAAGACCAGCGCCCCGAGGGGGCGGGCGGCGAAGCCGACGGCGTAGGTGAGGAAGGAGAGAAGAGTTCCGACGAGCGGGTCGGAGCCGGGGAAGAACAGCTTGTTGAAGACCAGGGCGGCAGCCGATCCGTAGAGGAAGAAGTCGTACCACTCGATGGTGGTGCCGATGAGGCTCGCGGCGACGATGCGCTTGAGGGAGCTGGGCGATGCGGGCGCTGGGGGAGCGGATGCCGAGGCAGCCATGGTCACCACTTCCGGGCGGAGGACGGGGACGATTTGATGTCGCCACACCGTAGAAATCCGCTGGTCACCGGCACATGTGGTGGGACACCATAGTTCTGTGTGCGGGTGTGCGCGGAGCCACCATGACCTACCAACGTCGTGCGCCCGTGCGGCCCGGAGCGCAAGGAGGCGTGCAGGACGTCCAGGTCGGTGCCGGTGGCCACCCATAGCCCGGTCTGCCTTGTGCGGTATTCCGGCAGCGTCGTCGACGATCTCCGACGCACGCGGTTCGGCACCGCGACGTCGGCCGGCCGAGGCGTCTGCGCACCCGCCTGGGGTTTCCGGGGCCCGTTTCCGACGTTCGGTTACTGGGCGTCCGGGCTGTCCGGGCTGTCCTCCTACGCTGCGAGGAGATCCGCCCAGCAAGTGATCCCGCCGGCGTGGACGCGTACGCCGTAGCGGGCCGACAGGGCGGTGACTATGGCGATTCCCCGGCCGTGCTCGTCCGGGTCTGCCGACTGCCTGGCTGGGAGCGCGCCTCCCGCGTCGGTGACTTCGACGCGCAGGGCTCTTCGTTCGTCGACGTGGACCCACGACAACCGCAGCGTCGCCGGTGGCAGGGCGTGGACGAGCGCATTGGTCAGCAACTCCGAGACCACCAGGAGCGCATCCATGGTGACGTCCGGGGAAAGGCCCCACTCCGTGAGCACCGTGCGGACACGTCCGCGCACGACCGAGACGGCTCTCGGGGAATGCGGCACGGGACAGAAGTGATCGACTGCCTCGCGGGCCACTGTGCTGAGCTGAGCCGCCATGTGCCCTCCTCGGCGTAGCGCTGCCGGCAGGACGCCGGTCTCGACGCACGCTAGGGAGCGATGCGAGGCCGGTCAATGAACAGCGGTCGGCATTACCGAATGGACTACCTGGATCCTGAAGAATCACCCCATCATGGGCCACCGCAGACCGGCAAAGGCGAGCCTAGAATTGCTGTATGGCCGGTCCGGTCCAGTCCATCGAACGAGCGGCGGCAATTCTGCGCCTGCTCGCCGGCGGCCCTCGTCGGCTCGGACTGGGAGAGGTGGCCGCGTCGCTGGGGCTGGCGAAGGGCACCGCCCACGGCATTCTGCGCACCTTGCAGCACGTGGATTTCGTGGAGCAGGACGCGGCGACGGGAAAATACCAGCTCGGGGCGGCGCTGCTCCACCTCGGCACCAGTTACCTCGATGTCAACGAGCTGCGGTCGCGCTCCATCAACTGGGCCGACGCTCTGGCCGCCCGCAGCGGGGAGGCAGTCCGCCTGGGCACCCCCCTGGAGGACAGGGTGCTCATCGTCCACCACGTCTTCCGGCCGGACGACACGCTCCAGACCCTGGACGTGGGCGCGCTGCTGCCGCTGCACGCCTCCTCGCTCGGCAAGGTCCTGCTGGCCTTCGGCACCGCGACCGTGGAGTCGGCGCTCGACGCCGGTCTGGATGCGTACACCCGGCACACCCTGGTTGTCCCGGAAGAGCTCACCCGAGCACTCGCCGAGATCCGGGAGGTCGGTTGGGCGGCCGAGGTTCAGGAGATGAGCATGGGTGAGGCCGGCGTCGCCGCGCCCATCCGGGGGCACGGGGGCCTCGTGGTGGGCTCCATCGGCGTGTCCGGCCCGGTCGAGCGGGTCTGTGATGCCAAGGGCCAGCCTCAGCCGGCCCTGATCACCCTGCTCCGTGAGGCCGCACGGGCGATCTCCAGAGACCTGGGGGCGGCCCGCTGGTAGGTCCCACCACCGCATCCTCGACGCATCGGAAGGCGGTCCGGATCATGGTTGAACGGTATGTGATGTCCATTGACCAGGGCACCACCTCCACCCGTTGCATCCTGTTCGACCACCGTGGGCGTTTGGTGTCGGTAGCCCAGCGCGAGCACGAGCAGTATTTCCCGAGACCCGGCTGGGTCGAACACGACGCCCTCGAGATCTGGCGCAATCTGCGGCGCGTCGTGCCCGAGGCCCTGTCCGGCGTCGGCGCCGCCGGCGGAGAGGTCTCCGCCCTGGGCATCGCGAACCAGCGCGAGACCACGGTGCTCTGGGACCGGCGGACAGGCACCCCGCTGGGGAGAGCGATCGTCTGGCAGGACACCCGCACCGCTCCGCTCGTCGAGGATCTGAGAAACCACCCCGGCGACGACTTCTTCCTGGACCGCTGCTGCCTGCCGCCCTCCACCTATTTCTCCGCGCCACGGATCCGCTGGCTGTTCGACCATGTCGCGGGGCTGGAACAGCGAGCTCAGGACGGCGAGGTGCTGTTCGGCACGATGGAGACCTGGCTGATCTGGAACCTCACCGGCGGGACGGCCGGCGGTCAGCACATCACCGACGTCACCAACGCCAGTCGCACGATGCTCATGAACATGCGCACGCTCACCTGGGACGAGGAACTGCTGGGGTTCTTCGGGGTTCCCCGCGCCATGCTGCCCGAGATCCGGTCCTCGGCGGAAATCTACGGTGAGGACCGCTCGGTCCTCCCGGGCATCCGCATCGCGAGCGCGCTCGGCGATCAGCAGGCTGCACTCTTCGGGCAGACCTGCTTCTCCCCGGGCGAGGCGAAGTGCACCTACGGGACCGGCAGCTTCCTGCTGCTCAACACCGGCAACAACGTCGTGCGGTCGCGGAACGGACTTCTCACCACCGTTGCGTACAAGATCGCCGATCAGCCCGCGGTCTACGCGCTGGAAGGCCCGATCGCCGTCACAGGCTCGCTGGTCCAGTGGTTCCGTGACCGTCTGGGACTGATCAGCAGCGCGCCGGAGATCGAGACCCTCGCGCGCACCGTCGAGGACAACGGCGGCTGCTACATCGTCCCGGCGTTCTCCGGTCTCTTCGCGCCCCACTGGCGCAGCGACGCACGCGGTGTCATCGTCGGCCTCACCTCGTACATCACCAAGGGGCACCTGGCCCGAGCTGCGCTGGAAGCCACCGGCTGGCAGACGCGTGAGGTCGTCGACGCCATGAACGCCGACTCCTCGCTGACCCTGAATGAGCTCAAGGTCGACGGCGGCATGACATCCGACAACCTGCTCATGCAGATCCTGGCCGACGTCCTCGACGTGCCCGTGGTGCGGCCCATGGTCGCCGAGACCGTCTCGCTGGGCGCCGCCTACGCCGCCGGGCTGGCCGTCGGCTACTGGTCGGACCTGGAAGTCCTGCGCAGCAACTGGCACCGGGCGGCCCAATGGCTGCCCGACATGGACTCCGCACGGCGCGAATCGGAATACGACAACTGGCAGCGTGCCGTCGAGCGATCGCTGGGGTGGATCAAACCGTCGAACCGCCCTTGACGGGCAAACCATTACGAATTGTGACCGAGGCGCAGTCGTGCAGCGCCCCCCTTGCGATGGCTCGCGCGGAGCACTGCCGGTGCCGACAGAGGGCGCACGGCTGCCCCGTATCCGGGCGTGCTTCCAGCGTGCTCAGCGGTCGGCACGACCGCACCCGCAGAGCGCCCGGCCGCCCTGCGCGGCGCGCATATGCGTAGGAACACTGGGATGCTGAGGGGGGAGAGCGTTGCCCATGACCTGACGAACAGTGGCGGTGAGCGTCATGGCTGGGGTGGAGGAGAACGGTCCGGAACCGGCCACACCGCGCGCCGATCCCCAGGGAGACCCGTTTCTGCGCACGCGGTTCGCCGTACCGACGCGCCCTGCGACGTTCCTGCGGCGGGAGCGGTTGGTCAAGCACCTCGACCAGGCTCTTCTGACTCCGTTGACGATGGTCAACGGAGCCGCGGGCGCGGGCAAGACCCTGCTGGTCGCCGACTGGGCCGCGGGGCTGGACCGGTCCGTCGCCTGGCTCACCGCCGACACGGCGGACCAGGGGTGTGGAGTGTTCTGGGCGTACCTGCTCCAGGCCCTGCGCGCCTCCGGTGTGCCGCTGCCCGCGGAGGTCGGCTTCCCCGCGGACGCGAGCCGCGTGGACCACACGCTGCTGGCGCGACTCGCCGCCGGTCTGAGCGCTCGGGACCGGCCCGTGATCGTAGTGCTCGATGAATACGACCGTGTGACCGAACCGGAGATCGCGGAGCAGCTGGAGTTCGTCCTGCACCACGCAGGACGGGGCATGCGCCTGATCCTCGTCACCCGCACCGAACCGCTGCTGCCGCTGCACCGTTACCGGGCGGCCGGCGACATGACGGAGATCAGGGACGCGGAGCTGGCCTTCGCTCCCGAGGAAGCGGCCGCGCTGCTGGAGCTGCACGGGCTGCGCCTTCCGGTGCACGCTGCGCGCGGGCTCGTGGAGCGCACCCGGGGATGGGCCGCCGGGCTACGCCTGTGCGCCCTGGCCGCGCAGGAGAGCCCGGATCCGGAGATGTATCTGAAGGAGTTCGAGGCCGACCGCACCACAGTCGCCGACTTCCTGCTGGCGGAGGTGCTCAAGCGGCAGAGCGCCGAGACGCAGGACCTCCTGCTGCGGGTCAGCGTCCTCGAGCGCTTCTGTCCCGAGCTGGCGAACGCGCTGACGGAGCGCACCGATGCCGAGTCCATCCTGGCCGGGCTGCACCGCGAGAACGCGTTCGTCGAGTACCTCGGGCACGCCTGGTACCGCCTCCACCCGCTGTTCAGGGAGATCCTCCATGCCCATCTGCGGGTGCGGTCTCCCGGCCTGGAGCCCGAACTGCACCGGCAGGCCGCGGAATGGCTGCGGCGCTCCGGATCCCTCGCGGAGTCGCTCGGCCACGGTGCGGCTGCGGGCGACTGGGAGTTCACCGCCGATGCCCTCGTCGACGGCCTCGCCATCGGTCAGCTCTTCACCGGCCTCCGTTCCGACGACCTGGCCGGGCTGTTCTCACGGATGGGGCCCGAGACCACGAGCCCGGCCACGGACCTCGTCCGCGCGGCCCGTGAGCTGTCCCGGTGCGACCTCGACCGTGGCCTGACCCACCTGCGGCAGGCCGAGCAGAGCCTGGCGGGGGAGCAGACGCCGGCGGGGGACGAATCACCCGGCCTGGCGGCGGCCCGGCTGAGCTGTGCCCTGCTGGAAGCCCTGGCGGCCCGGCTGACCGGTTCGCCGGGAAGGGCGGAGATGGCCGCGGAGGCGGCCGAGAAACTCCAGGAGGAGGTGCCCACCCACCTCCTGGACGAGCATCCCGAACTCAACGCCCTCCTGCTGACCCATCTTGGCTCGACGCGGCTGTGGGCCGGGCGCTTCGCGGACGCACGCGCCGCCCTGACCACGGTGGCCGGCTGCTCCGGGGGGGCTTCGACGGCGCTCCCGCGCGAGGAGTCCCTGGGCCACCTGGCCCTGATCGACTACCTGAACGGCTGGCTAGGCAGGGCGGAGCGCAAGGCCCTGGCGGCGATGACCGAGACCGAGCGGTTCAGCCTGCCCCAGGCGTCCGGCTCCGGCATCGGGCTGCTGGTCCTGGCCGCCGTGGCCGTCGAACGCAACGAACTGGGTCAGGCCCAGGCCCTCCTCGACGCCGCTGCGGACTCGCACCGCGCGATGCGGGACCCGGTGATGGAAGCGGGGCGGGCCATCGCCACCGCGCGCCTGCTACTGGCCCGCGGCAACACGCAAGCCGCGCTCGAAGAGGCGGAACCGGCCGTCGCCGCCGACGTGGTCTCCCCATGGGCGGAGGGGCACACGGCGCTGGTGGCATCCACCGCACACCTGGCCGAAGGCCGGCCGGAGACGGCCGCCGAGCTGCTGCGAGCGGTGCCCGACGACCAGGTGGCGTGTGCCGTAGGGGCCGCGCGGGCCCAACTCGCCGCGGGGAAGCCCTTCGCGGCGATCGACCTGCTCGACAGAGTGCACCCCGAGGGCCGCACCGGCCCCGCGGTGACCGTCCGGGCTTCGCTGGTGAGGGCGCAGGCCGCGGACGAGGCGGGGGACTGCGCCACCTCGCGCAGGCTCGTCGCCCAGGCTCTCCACGAGGCACGGCGCGAGCGGCTGCGGCGCCCCTTCCTCGAAGCCGGACCGTGGATCCGGCCTTTGCTGGGCATGGTGCCGCTGCGAGGGCTGGCCGCGGGCTGGCTCACACCCGGTCCGCCGCCGCACGGCGGGTCGCCTCGGCCCGAAGACCAGCCGCCGGCGCCGGTCGTGGAGGAACTGAGTGAACGCGAGCGCGATGTGCTGCAACGGCTGGCCCAGATGATGTCGACGGAAGAGATCGCCGCCGATCTGTATGTGTCGGTGAACACGGTCAAGACCCACCTCAAGAGCGTCTACCGGAAGCTGGCCGTGAACCGGCGCCACGACGCGGTGCGCCGCGCGCGCGAGCTGCGGCTGCTGTGACCACCTGGCCGTGAAGGGGCCGGCTCCATGGCGCACCGCCGCCGGCACCCCCGCGGGCAGGGGTCTTCGCGGCTCGTCCGGCTCGCCCGTGGTGGGTGAGGCACAGGGTGAGTTCTTCGGCTGCGATGGGGGTGGCGGCAGGGCATGTGCCGGGCCGCTCCGGCGGTCCTCGCCACCGGGGGAATCACGCTCGCCAGTCCTGGTCAAGCCGCATCTGCCGACTCGGAGGGCCGGCCGTCCGAAGCAACCCGACACCGGCGCTCGGGGCCGACGCGAACGGCTCGAGTCGCTGACTTCGAGGAGGCCGCGATGTCCAACGCCGAGCACGGCACGGCCCGAGCGCGCACCGTCGAGCGCCGGGCCCATGCCGACTACACCGGTGGCGTCTACGGATCCATGCTCGCCGCCTCGGTGGTCGTCGGCGCCGGCACCCTGGGCTCGTTCCCGCACCTGGAGCTGGTGCTGCTGCTGTTGCTCACCGGCGTGGTGTTCTGGATCGCGCATGTGCACGCCCAGCTGTTCGGGGCGCGCCTGGCACAGCAGAGCCTGGATCGCCGGATCGTGCTGCACGTGTGCCGCGACGAGTGGCCGATCGTCAAGGCCGCCGTCCCGCCGGCCGCCGCCGTGGCCGTCAGTCCCCTCCTGGGCCTCGACGTACAGGGTGCCCTCTGGCTGGCGCTCTCGGTTGCCGTGGCAGGCCAGGCGGGCTGGTCGGCGGCCGCGGCACGACGTGCCGGCGCCTCGTGGCGCCTGGTGGCCGCCACCGCCTCGGTGAATTTGCTGCTCGGTCTGCTGATTATCGCGTTCAAGGTCATCCTGAAGCATTGATGCAGGTGGAGCGCGTGCCGGGCGACGTATCACCTCTACGGGGTGAGGCCGGGCGGTGCGCCGAGGCGGACGATTGTAGGGAAAGGGCGCAGCCCGCCTGTCCCAGGCCATCAGGGGGAGAGAGCAGCTCATGCGCTACGAGATCCGCGTCGACGGACACATGTCGGAGACGCTGACCAGAGCCTTCCCGGAGCTGGACCACGTGGTGATGTCCGGCCAGACAGTCCTGTTCGGCTGCGTCGTCGACGAGGCGCACCTGTACGGGCTGTTGGCCCGCTGCCAGTCGCTGGGACTACGGGTCCTGGAGATGCGCCAGCTGCCGGAGTGACGCGGCCTTACGACGAGCGATGCCACGAGCGGCGCTTTCGCGCAACGGAGCGCCGTGGGGGTGGGGCGGGTGACCTCAGAGGCTCTCGGCGTGGATCCTGCCGGAGCGGGCGGCGGCGCCCAACGCCTCGAAGTCCCGCTCGTCCTTGGTCCCGCTCGTCCTGTTCGGCATAGGCCTGGGCGAACCGGCTGAGCGCGCGGTCGAAGCGGTCGCTCCCTCCCAGGCAGGCGGCGACGGCGAGGGGGTCGCCGTAGCGGGACCCGGTCGTCTCCGATACGTCGCCTGCCCGGACCGGGCGGGCCCCGTCCGGGCAGCCACTGGATCGTTCAGCTCGTGTCTCTTCGTCCGTTCCGCCGCACGCCGGCGCATTCCTTTCGGCACTCACCTCAAAGCCCCGGCGGTGCGTACGGATCACCCGCCGTGGGTGACCCGGTGGCCGACGGCGGGCGGGATGCTGGCCAGGTGAGATCCCTGCGCACCGCCCCGTCGGCGGTCCAGGAGTGCCCCGCTCGATCGCGCGAGGAGGAGCCATGACCGTGTCGCGTGGTCCGACACCGCGTACCGGACCGGAACACATGCCCGACGGGGTGGCGCCCGGACTAGCGGGCGACCCCGCGGAAGTGCTGGCGCAACTCGGACGCTCATGGACGTGGATCCTGGGTTCGGCTGTCGCCACGCTCGTGCCGGGCGTTTTGGTACTGGTCTGGCCGGACGGGACCCTGCACGTCGTGGCGGTCCTCATCGGCCTGTACCTGCTCGTGACCGGGGCGTTCCGGTTCGTTGCGGCCTTCGCAAGGGAAGAGCACGGCGAAAGGCTGCACGGGCTGCTCCTCGCAGTGCTGTACGTCCTGGCCGGGGTGCTGTGTCTGAGGAACCCGCTGCAGACCATCGCCGCGCTCTCGCTGATCGTCGGGATCGTCTGGCTGGTGTCCGGCATCCTCACCCTCTACACGGCCATCGCCACCAAGGACCTGCCCCACCGCGGGTTCGTCTTCGGCGCCGCGGTGATCGGCATCGTCGCGGGGATCGTGGTGCTGGCCCTGCCGGCCGAGTCGGCCCGCGCGCTGACCTGGCTGCTGGGTCTGTGGCTCGTCCTGCTCGGCCTGGTCGAGGTGGCGGTGGCCTTCGCATGGCGAGCCGCACTCCGCAGGTCAAGCACCGCGGGGCCACGCGGCTCCGCCGGGACCGTCTGAGTTCCGCGCCCCGTCCGCTCACCCGCCTCGGGTGAGGCCGCCCGGTCCTTCCCCGTGGGCAGGCAGACGGCAGAGAACGGCAGAGAACGGCTGATGGGCGAACGCTTCGCCGACTGTGGCCGACGGGTTCATGGCCCAGGTCCCGGCGCCTGCGTGGTCAAGCCCTGCCATGTGCCTTCTGCGAGTGGTGCGACAGCGAGTCGAGGGCCACGGCGGCGAGAAGCACGCCACCGGTGATCACGGATTGCATCGGCGTCGGGATGCCCAGGAGAACCATTCCCGACGCGATCGACTGGATGACGAGTATGCCGAGCAGGACAGACCAGGTTGTACCGCGGCCGCCGAACAGGCTGACGCCGCCGATGACGGCTGCGGCGACGGCGTTGATCAGCAGGATGCTGGAGCCCGAGGTCTGGCCCACCGCGGCGACGCGTGAGGCCAGGAAGAGCCCGCCGACAGCGGCCAGGGTCCCGGACACCATGAACGCCGAGATCCGCAACCACACCACATTGATGCCGGCGCGGCGGGCCGCCTCGGCACCCCCGCCGATGGAGAAGATCTTCCGCCCGTAGAACGTGCGGCGAAGGACGAAGTCGAGGCCGACGACGAAGGCCAGGAAGATCAGAAGAGCGAGCGGCAGGCCCTGGAAGCGGTTCAGGATATAAGCGGCGGCGAACGCGACCAGTGCCACCGCGCCCATGCGCACGGCGATGACACTGAGCGGCCGGGACCGCACGCCGGCGGCCCTGCGGCGGCGTGCGTCCCGGTAGGACGCGAGGAAGAACACGGCCACGCTGAACGCCGCCAGCCCGTACGCGACTGCCGCGTCGTGGAAGTAGTAACTGGTCAGCGCGTGGATCAGGCCCTGCTCGTGGAGGTTGATGGTGCCGCTCGCGCCCAGGACATAGAGCATCAGGCCGTTCCAGGCCAGCAGCCCCGCCAGGGTGACGACGAACGCCGGTACGCCGATCTTGGCCGAGAAGAACCCCTGAACGGCTCCGATCGCCGCCCCGACGAGCATGGCGGCGACGATCGCCAGCCACTCCGGCAGGCCGTTGCTCACGTTCAGCACCGCGAACACCGCCGCCGTGAGCCCGCTGATGGAGGCGACCGACAGGTCCACCTCGCCGAGCAGCAGCACGAAGGCGATGCCGAGGGCGATCATGCCCGTGCCGACGATGTCCACGCTGAGGTTGGACAGGTTGCGGGGCGACAGGAACTGCTGGTGAAGGCTCTGGAAAACGGTCCAGAGCACGACGACGCCGATGATGCCGGGCAGCGATCCGAGTTCGCCGCTGCGCAGCTTGCGGGTGAAGTCGCCGACGTAGCTCCTGAAACCGCCCTCGCCGCCCGCTGCCCGGCGCTGGTCGACGGCGGTGGGCACGGCGCCGGCCGAATCGCTGCCCGCCCTGGTGGGACCGAGATTCTCGGATGCCCGTGTCCTGTTCACATCGCTCCCTCCGACGCCCAGGTCTCGCGATGGGTTACGGCGTTGTCGGTGGCGCCTGTGATGGAGGAGACGATCTGCTCCTGGGACGTGGTCGGCACGCTGAAGAAACCATTGTTGCGACCGAGGTGCAGCACCGCGACCCGGTCCGCGACGGCCTTGACGTCACCCAGGTTGTGGCTGACGAGGAGAACGCCGACCCCGCGTTCCCTAAGCCGGTCGATCAGGTCGAGGAAATGGATGGTCTGCCTGACGCCCAGCCCAGCGGTAGGTTCATCGAGGATGAGCATCCTGGGTTCGCTGAGAAGAGCGCGCGCGATCGCGACCGCCTGGCGTTGGCCCGCGGAGAGGGAGGCGACGGGGACGCCGACGCTGGGGATATGTATGGAGAGGGTGTCCAGCAGGTCCAGTTCCCCGGCCCGGCGCTCCATGGACACTTCGTCGAGGATTCCGGTCCTGCCGATCTCGTGGCCGAGGAAGAGGTTGCCGACGACATCGAGGGTCTCGCACAACGCGAGGTCCTGGTAGACGCTGGCGATGCCCAGGCCCTGGGCATCGCGGGGGCGAGTGATCCGGACGGGACGGCCGTTCCACTTGATGACACCCTCGTCGGCAGGGGCGACGCCGGTGATCACCTTGACGAGGGTGGACTTGCCCGCGCCGTTGTCGCCCACCAGGGCGACGACTTCTCCGGCATGGATCTCCAGCTCGACGTCCGTGAGTGCCCAGACAGCGCCGAACCGTTTGCAGACTCCGCGCAGCGCCAGCAGGGGCGTGCTCGGCACGTGAACCACCTCCTTTGCCCGTCCCGTCTCTCCGGGCCGGTGATGCCGCACGACGTGCGGGAGGTGCGGCGTCGGGCTACCTATTCGGTGAGCCCGGCTTTCCGGCAGGCGGCTTCGACCGCCGGGGTGCAGATCTGGCTGACCGTGTAAAGGCCGCTTTTGACGACCGTGTCCTTGATCGTGCCGACGGTTACGGGGACGAGGGGCCCCAGGACGGCCGGAATCTCCTTGCTTGTGCCATTGCTGACACGGTCCGTTGCGATGGTGTCGAGCTTCTCGCCACGGCCCAGGGCGACGGCCATCTCGGCGGCGGCGTTGGCCTCTGCTTCGAAGGACTTGTAGATGGTGACGTACTGCTCGCCCTTGAGGATCCGCCGCACGGCCGAGAGGTCGGCATCCTGACCGGTGACGGGCGGCAGCGGCCTGATACCGGCGGCCTTGAGCGCGGTGATCACGCCACCCGCGAGCCCGTCGTTGGCCGACAGGACGCCGTCGATCCTGTCCGCGCCCAGCTCGGCGATGGCGGCCGACATGTTCCTGAACGCGTTCTCCGGAATCCACTCGGCGGTGTAGTACGACCTGCCGATCTTCGTCTTGCCCTTGAGTACGGAGAGCGCGCCCCTCATCAGGTCTCTCGTGTTCGGGTCGGTGGAGTCACCGTTCATCATCACGATCTGGCCGCCGCGCGCCTTGGGGCCCATCGCTTTGAGGAGCTCCTCGGCCTGGATCCTGCCGATCTCCTCCGAGTCGTAGCTGGAGTAGGCCGAGATGGGGCCCTCGGCGAGGCGGTCGTAGGAGACCACCGGGACGTCCGCGTCGCGGGCCCTGGTGACCGAGGAGCGGAGCGCCTTGTCGTCGACGGGATCCAGGATCAGGACCTTGGCACCGTCCGCGATCATGGATTCGATCTGCTGCTGCTGGGTGGCCACGTCCGCTGAGGCGTAGGCGTGGGTAACCCTGCAGTCGGGGCACAGTGCCTTGACCTTCTCCACGATCAGGGGCTTGTCGGCGGTCGCCCAGCGAGCGGTGTGAGTGTCCGGGAGCAGCAGTCCGATCGTGAAGCCGCCCCTGCCGGAGGTTCTCCCGCCCGCGTCCTCGCCTGCCTCGCCGACCACCCCGCAGGCGGCGAGAGCGGCGAGCGTCCACGCCGCTGTCACGGCGACGACAGCACGACCCGGACAGTTCTTCGTCCGAGGCATTTTCCTGCCACGTCTCCTGAGGCTGTGCACCGTCTGGGGCCGAACCGACATAACCCCCAATGTATGAGAAAACATAAAACAGTGACGGCCGGACATCGCGGCAGACCCGGCGCGGTGGCAGAGTGATCCCGCCCAGCCCGCGGGTCCGACGCCGACCTTGGCCTGCGGCGCTCCGGAAACCCGGGGTCGAGTCTGTTGACCTGGGCCGATGATCCTGAAGCAGTCTCTCGGGCGATGCGGGCGATGCGGGCGCTCCAGGTCCGGGGCTTGCCGCACCGGGTCGGGCAGATGGCTGGCCGCGTCCACGTCTGATCCGGGGGTTCGGCGTTCCCCCGGGCCGCGAGCACGCCCCTCGGGTTCGGTCGACACGATTGGGACTGGAACGGCTGACCCTTACGGGTGAGGAGGTAACGCGCGGCGTGCGTCCGGGCCGACACCACAGCCCTGGACGGATGAGTTGTCGTACCACTCGATGGTGGTCCACCCCAGATGCTTCCGTCGGTATTCGAACATCGACCAGAATGCCGCTTCCCTCATGTCGCACACCGAAAGCATGGGTAACAATGCCCAATGAGCAAGAAATACCCCTGTCCGACGCCGAACTCACCGCCGCAATCAGAGAGTTGCAGTCCGACGCCCCAGTGGACGAGTTATACCGCCGCCACCGGTCCGCCGTTTTCTGCTACGCACTCGCCTGCTGCCGCGACCGGCACACCGCCGAAGACCTCACCTCGGAAGCCTTCGTCCGCACACTCCAAGCCGTACGGTCCGGCAGCGGTCCGGAGGCCGCCTGGCGCCCGTACCTCCTCACCGTCGTCCGCCGCACCGCCGCCGACTGGGCGGGCACGGCTCGCCGCACCGAGCTGTCAGCCGACTTCGAGCAGTGGCTCGCCAACGTGTCCGACACCCCCGAGGCGGAGAGCGGCGAGGAGCGGATGCTCCGCCTGGAGGAGAACAGCCTTGTCCTACGGGCGTTCCGCTCGTTGCCCGAGCGCTGGCAGGCCGTCCTCTGGCACACCGCCGTCGAGGAGGAACCGGCCGCGAATGTCGGCCCCCTGCTCGGCCTGGGCGCGAGCGGTGTCAGCTCGCTGGCGTCCCGCGCCCGGGAAGGTCTGCGCGAGGCATACCTGGCGGTGTACGGAGAGAACGCCTCCGGCACCGACGAATGCCGCCGCTACAGCTCCCTGCTCGGCGCCGCCGTGCGTCGCACCGGCCGGCGTACGAACAAGGACCTTGACCGGCACCTTGCGGAGTGTGAGCGCTGCCGCGCGGCGCTCATCGAACTCACCGAACTCAACGAGCGGTTGGGCTCGGTGCTGCCGGCCGGAGTGCTGCTGTGGGGAGGCTCGGCGTATATGGCGGCACGGCTGGCGGAAGCGGGCGCGAGTGCCGGTGGTATGGCCATCGCACCCGGCGCACCGGACGGCTCCGTCCCCCTGGACGGCGGTACGGGGTGGTGGGCCAAGGCCAAGGACGCCCCGCTGTCCTCGGGCGCGGTCGCCGGTTCCGTAGTCGCCGCCATCGGGATCGCAGTCCTCGTCGCGCCGATGCCTTTCGGCGACGACGGGAACGGGTCGGAGAGCTCGCCGCACGCACGGGTGGCGCAGCCGCCCATTTCGGTTTCCGGGCATCCGCCGCCCGTCAGGCTCACAGCCACGCCCTCCCAGACCGCCGCGGCGCGCCGGGCCGGGCACTCCGCCACAGCGTCAGCTCCGGCATCCGGAGAGTCGGCGCAGCCATCGCCCACCTTGGCCGACCTCGGGGCCGTCAAGTGGTCAGGCAGCCTCCGCAACGCGGGAGTCAGCGTCATGTGCGTCGAGCCCGCCGGTACGAGTGTCGTCCAGAACGCGTGTGACGACGGTAAGGACCAGGTCTGGGAGACCTTTTCGTTCAAGGAGAACAAGGACTACACCTGGCTGCGCAATGCCGCCACAGGCGAGTGCATCGACTACCGCGGAGGCACCCAGGAGGTATACGACAACGCTGCCAACGTACGGATCAGGATGGGACCCTGCCGCGCGGCCGGCGACGGACAGCTGTTCCGCTTCGACCCGTGGTGGGGCGAGAGTGACGGCGGCAGTTACCTGGTGCGCGCCGAACTCGAGGACGGCAAGCCCTGGGACGAGATGCAACTCGGCATGCTGGACTGGTGGGAAGGGAACGACCCGCCGCCTGAGAAGGACGCCCCCGTCGTGCTCACGTACAACTACTACAACGCCCCACGGCTCCGCTTCCACATCGACGTCAAGTGACTGACTGGCCAGGGCCCGTGCGACGCCACCCGGCCGCATGGGCCCATTGGGCAAAGCGTTAGCAAAGCGGCGGGATGAACTCCGCCGGGAGCAGTCCTCCTTGTGACCGTCTGTACATACGACACACATCCCGGGGGACCCCGATGGTCCGAAGTGTCCTCGCGCACCACCTTCATCAGCGCTTCAGCGATGCGGAGACCGGACAGCTCGTACGACACGGCAGAACAGCGGCCTTTCAGACCCTCGTGGTGCGTCACCGGCCCGCCGTCGTCGCCTGTCTCCACACCTGCTTCAAGGACCGGGCAGCTGTCCTGAGGGGCACCGAACAGGTCTTCAGCGACCTCTACGACGCGACGGTGGGCGGACGCCCACTCGCAGGCTCGCTTCGGGTGCACCTATTGACCACCGCGCGCACGCCGGCGCTGCGCGAGTGGAACCGCGCGCCGAAGGCGTGGGGCGACACCCCGGACGCGGAGGGTGCGGCTCGTACCCTCACCGACGGCAGCTTGCCGGGTTCGGCACGTTGGCCGCACGCGCCCATGCGGCCAACCGCCGGTGTCCACACGGTGCATCTCACGGCGTGCTGCGCCGCGGGCAATTCCTGCGTCAGCATCACCGAATTCACCTTCAGCTGACTCTCCCCGGAATACTTTGCCGGCTCGCAGCAAGGCGTCGGCCGGCAGGCCGGTGACGCCATGCGGGCCTTCACCCGTGGCCGGCCGCCACCGGACTTGAGTGGAAGGTTTCTCGATGCATTTGGTCCTGGGTTCGCGGCCGCCACGGCAGCCCCTTTCGGATGCTGCTCTGATTCACGCAGTGCGTAAAGGACGAGTCGAACTCTTTCGGCATCTATATCGCCGCCACTACGCCGCCGTGAAGGCGTACGCCTCCCAATGCCTGCCGGGTCCACTGCATGCGCACGAGGTGACATCACAAGTCTTCGCGCAACTGCTGCAACGGATGGTGTCCGGGGAGGGCTTCGTCGGACAACGTCATCCGGGCTGCCTGCGACCTCAGTTACTGGGCAATGTTCGCACCGCGGCGATCACGAGATGGCATCGGGAGCGCGAAGCGCTGTCGCCGGACTTCCGGGCCTGGGTCGCCGCGGGAGGCCGGTGGCCCTGGGGCGAGGACGGCCAGCTGGCTCTCGCGTTCCAGCGCCTCCCCGTCACCACCCAGTGTCTGCTGTGGCACTCGGTGGTGGACCGGGACGATCCCGCGTCGACGGCCCGCATCACGGGGCTGGCCCTCAATGCGGTCAAGGACTGGTGCGACCAGGCCAGAAGCGCGCTGCGCCAGGCCCGTACGGACCTGTATCTCGAGCGGCTGGAGCGTCAGGACTGCCGGGAGGTGATCAAGCGGCTGGCCCTGCGGGCCGAGGCGTCGCCGACCGAGGAGGTCGCGGACCATCTCCGTGTCTGTCCGGCATGCATGGGTGTCTACAAAGACGTGTCCCGGCTCGACGGGCAGCTGGAAGCGCAGCTGCCCGTACGACTGTTGGGGTGGTGGACCGGTCAGGATTACCTGCGGGCGAAGGCCGCCATCCCCGTGCCCCTGGACGATCCGCCGTTCCTGACGAGGCTGATGGTGCAAGCCCGGGTCGATGCTCCCGCACAGCGCTCGCGCGTACGCCGGGCCCGGGCCACGGCGGCCACCGCCCCGCGTCACCGGGGAACAATGTGGGCGGCGTCCCCGCGGGTCCTTCGCCGCTCGCGGGCCGCTCTCGTGGTCATCGGCTTCCTGGCCGGCGTTGGCGTGGGCATGGTCGCGCTGGCCGCTTGCGATCAGCAGCGCGGGGCCCAGGGGCACCCGCCGTCTGCGTCCCGGTCCTCGCCCGCGCCGGACGACTCTCCGTCGCCGGAAGCACCGACTCCCCCTACGTTCCGGGCCAGAGACCGCGTCCCTGCTGATGCGTACACATTCCAGCGCGGGACGACTGCCGGCTCCGGCCGGGGCACCCGTGTCCTGGGAAGCTCATCCTTCCTGCGCTACGACCGTGTCGTTTTCTCCACCGGGGACGCGCTCGCCCACGCCAGACTCGCGGGGCCGCCGGGCGGCGGTGCGTGGATAGAGCTCGTGCTCGATTCCCCTGCCCGATTAACGCTGGCGCGGATCACGCCAACCGCCGACGGTTCCGTGCACGACATCTCGGTGCCGATCATCCCCGTCGACGGCGTGCACCGTGTCCATGTCACCGCGCATTGCCCGACGACCGCCGAGCCGTGCATCGAATTCCATGCGTTCGGTTCCGATTCATCCCTGTCCCCGGGCGCCGAATGACGGCCACTCGCCCCGAGTCACGGCCGTCGCTGCCGTCGGCCGGTTCGACGTCCTGGCCGGCGACCAGGGTCAGTGCGGCGAGAAGGGGCGGGCCGTACCGCGGCCGAGGCGCTTCGCTGCCGACGGCCCAGACTGGCAAGAAGCGCGGCCCTCATGTGCGCCCGGTTACGCCCCCGCCGGCGGCCTGCGCGCAGCGTACGTTCCCGCGCCCGCCGCCAGCAGCATCACGCAGCCCGTGAAAATCAGCCCGGCCTGGCGTAGCCCGAGCCATGTGGCCATGGCGCCGACACCGACCACCGGCACCGAGATTCCGGCGTAGGCGACGACGAAGAACGCCGAAATGGTGCCGCCTCGATGCTGTGCCGGGGCCGCGCCGCTGACCACGGTGAGCGCCGCGCGAAAGGCCAGGCCCTGGCCGGTGCCGCCGCAGAGGGCGCCGAGGACGAGTAGGAGCATGGATTCGGCGAGCAGCGATGATGCCACCAACAGCAGGCCCACGATGAGGATGCCGCACCCCACGGGGAGCGCGAGGCGCGCGCCGATCCGTTGTGTCAAGGTCTGTCCGACGGTCGAAGCGAGGAACACGGAGAACACCACCGCGCCCGAGACAGCCAGGTTGTGCAAACCCAGCGTCTGCGAGGCAAAGCTCGGCGCGACCGCCGTGAACAGCCCGAGAAGCGCGAAGCCGGCGAACGCCGCCAGCGCGGCGGGTGTGAACACACCCTTCACCTCCGGAGGCACCGTGACTCCCTGCGGCTTCAGAGGTGGCCATCGCTTCGGCTCCGTCACGGTCTCCGGCAGGAACCAGGTGATCCCACAGGCCACAGCCACCAGCCCCAGGTGGACCCAGAACGGCAGCAACAGCGGCCAGGGCGTGTACTGCGCGAGAAGGCCGGAGAGCAGTGGCCCGCAGCCCAGACCACCCATGTTCGCTGCGGTGGCGGCGAACCCGGCCCGCGCCTTCTGCCCAGGACCGGCCAGCTCGATGACGGCCGGTGTGGCCGCGCCGCTCAGCAGACCGGCCGCGCAGCCGGACAGCAGCCGCCCCGCGAAGAGCAGAGGCAGACCGCTCTGCAGGAGGAAGCATCCCGCGCTCGCGGCCGACAAGGCCATGGCGATCAGGAGCACTGGTCGGCGGCCGACCTCGTCGGAGTAGTTTCCCGCCACGAGCAGCACGGTGATGACCGCGACGGCATACACGGCGAAGACAACGGTCACCATCAGCTCGGAGAACCCGATCTGTTCCTGGTAGAGCCCGTACAACGGTGTGGGCAGGGTGGTCCCGGCCATCCCGATGGCGAACACCACTGCCGCAGCCGGATAGCCCGGTCGCCAAGCACCGCCTGCGTTCACTGCGCCCTTGCGAACGATCACGCACGTCACCCTACGAGCGCCCCCTCGCCGCCGCCGCCAGGCACGAGGCGGCGCGCTGCCCACGGGGAACGCGGCCGGGCCGGGGTCTGTGACGTGAACCGGAGTGGTGGGACGATGGCTGAACGGACCGAATCGGCGGTCGGTACAACCCTGTGGGGCACTCATGAACATCTGGCTCCCATTCCGGCTCTTCGCCGCAACGGCCGTGACCGGCCTGATGCTCACCGCCTGCGGGGGTTCTGGCGGGTCCCCGACCGCGTCGGGATCGCCGTCCGCCGCACCGGGAACGTCCTCACCGTCGCAGTCGCCCGCGACACCCGTTCCCTCGGCCCCGGCGGCGACGACACCGCCGGGCACGCAAGGGCCGACCTCGCCCGCCCCCGGCGGCAGCCTGCCAGTGCTCGGCTCCGGGCGTTTCCAGCCGTTGTGGCCGTTCGCCACGCTCGCCGAAGCCCAGGCGTGGGAACGTGACTATCGCTCCGGCGGACACGCGCCCTGGCATCTCGACCCGGACCAGACCGCACTGTCCTTCACCCGGAACTACCTCGGCTTCCGGGAGATCGGCCGGATCTCCTCACACACCGTCAGCGGTCCGCACGCCCGCATCGGCGTCGCACCGAGCGGGCCCGAAGGCGGCACCGCGGCGATTGTCCACCTCATGCGATACGGCACCGGCCCGGACGCCCCGTGGGAGGTCGTGGGCACCGACGACACGACGTTCTCCCTGACCACGCCCGGATACGGGTCGCTCGTGCGTTCCCCGATGGTGGCCGGCGGGCGGATCACCGGCGTGGACGAGGGCATCCGCGTGCAGGTGCGCCAGCCATCGTCCGGGGCGCTGCTGGGAACCTCGTGCTGCACCTCGGCGGGCGGCAACGACCAGCCCTGGAAACAGTCGGTGTCCTTCTCCGGAGCCCGCGACCCGGTGCTCACGGTTGTCGCATCCACCGGCGGGCACGTCGCCGAGGTTGAACGCTTCACCGTCACGGCGGTGCGCACCGGCTGACCGGCCGACCGGCTCACCTGGTCACGAAGAGGGATCGGTGAAGCGGTTTGTGTACCGGCCGATCAGCGTTTGTGACCGTCGGCGGGTGCAGGACGTCCCAGCCCACCGTGTTTGCTGCGGCCGGAGATGTGGGCACCCCACCTGGTAGCCGCCATGGGTCTGCTTCCAGCTCAATGAGTAGTACAGGTAGTTCCGCTCGGTGGTGTCGGTGCCGGACTGGGCGTGAAAGGCGCGCCAGTACTTGTGGCCTTCGCCGGGGGCGTCGCCATCCGGGTAGAGCACGATGCCCAGAACCCCGTGCAGCGCTTCCCTCTTTTCGGTCATGTAGATGACGTTCGCGCCTTCCCGGTAGTCGGTGATGCGTGCCCAGAACGGCGCGTGCAGGCCGAGTGCCCTGGGCAGTTCCAGGTGGCTTTCGATGGACTCGTCGCCTCCGACCATCCCGTCGTGGGCGAAGAGCGCCTCGACTGCCATGTACGGCATGGTGAACATCTCGCCTTGGCTTTTGGCGCGGAGGAAGTCTGCGGCTTCCAGCAGAGTCAGCCTCTCGAGGGACCGCGTCTGGAGAGTCTGCGCGGTCTGCAACTCCTTGGGGGCGTACGGGTCGCAGCCAGTCATGGAGAAACCTCCCAGTTCTGGCGAATCATTCTGTGTCCCTGAGACGGGCGGGTGTGGTGGCGGCATGCAGCATGTACTCCAGCGGTCCGCGCCGGAAGGCCCGGGTCCAGGCGAGTGCCAGCAGCATGGCAGCTGCGGCGAAGCCGAGGAGGACCAGTAGGGCCACGGAGTCCGGCAGGTCGTCGATGCCCAGGGCCTTGATGGCGATGATGTGGCCGACGTAGGCGGTCAGGGCGATTGAGCCGACCGCGATGACGGGCGTGGCCAGCCACCGCAGGCGGGCCGACCGGTCCGTGGCGATGAAGCAGGCGGCCAGGACCACGAGGGCGACGCCGGTGCTGCCCAGGATGGACCATGTCGTCTGGCTGTGCGGCGCGGCCACCAGCAGCCAGGCGGGAATGCCCGCGGTCGGGTCCTCGCCGACGGCGTCGGACCACCAGGCCGATGATGCCGCCCCGGTGTCCGTGGCCGCGTTCACAGCGGCCGGTGCGCCCGGGACCAGATGCAGGGCCAGCCATGAGCCCCCGTAGCCGAGCACGGCCAGCGCGCCGCCGGTCAGGGCGACCCTGGCCGGTGCACCGGGCCGGGTGAGGTCGAGCCGGGCCACCGCCATTCCGGCGATGATGAAAGGCAGCCAGGTCAGCACCGGGTACGCGCCGGTGATGAACAGCTCGACGAGCCCGTCCGAATCGGTGATGCGCCCCAGCGGATCGTGGGCGATGACGGTATCGGCCCAGCTTCCGCCCTCGACCGCAGCCCGCAGCAAATACAGGACCTGGGGCAGTACGAGCGCGGTCGCTGCGGCGATGAGGGCCAGGGTGACCGCGCGCAGCCGGTACAGAGGAAGGGCGAGGACGAAGAGCAGTCCGTAGCAGGCAAGGATCACGTCGACCGGAGTGTCCAGGGCGGCCAAGGCGTATCCCAGGACGATCAGGACGGCGGAGCGGATCAGTACCCTGCCCACGGCCTGCCGCCCCGCGCGCCCGGTCCGCGGCTGCGGCCTGCCGGTGAGCAGGACCAGGGAGAACCCGGCAAGCAGAGCGAACAAGGCAGCGGACCGGCCGCGTGCCAGCTCCATCGCCCAGCCCAGCGGGCCGCCCACGGACGGCTCGGGACCGACGTGGGCCGCGTACATGCCCAGGACCGCCAGGCCGCGGGCCAGGTCGATGCCGATCAGCCGCCCTGTTGACGTCGTACGGCAGGGAGAGCGGCCCGCCGCGGCCTCGGGTGCTGCCTCGGACGGCACGGCCTGCGATACGTCGTGCGTCATAGCTCAAGGGTTGGGGAAAGCTGCCAGTTACAACCATCCGGCAGGTGTCCGGAACCGCCCCCGCCGACTGGCTGGCGCAGCCCCGTCGCCTGGCGGTATTCGGTGTCGGGCACCCGCAGGGCCTCCCTCGGCGTGGTACGAATCGGACAGTGGTCCGATGGCGAGTGGAGCACGTGTGATCCGGGTATTGGTGGTCGACGATGAGGCCCTGATCCGTACGGGCTTTCAGCACATCCTCGACGCGGCGGACGATATCGAGGTCGTGGCGGCGGTTACCGGCGGCCAGGCGGTCCAGACTGCGCAGCAGACACGTCCCGACGTCGTGCTGCTGGACATCCGGATGCCGGACGTGGACGGACTCACCGTCCTGGCCGGCCTCCGTCGGCTGCCGCACCCTCCTGTGGTTGCCATGCTCACGACGTTCGACATGGACGAGTACGTGGCAACGGCACTTCGCTCGGGCGCCGCCGGCTTCCTGCTCAAGGACACCGACCCCGAGGGACTGCCGTTCCTGGTGCGGACCCTGGCCGACGGCGGCACCGTGCTGTCGTCCAAGGTCACCCGGACGGTAGTGGACGGCTACCTGAACGCCGGCTCCCAGGAACCCGCCGCCCGCAGCCTCGACCGGCTGACCGACCGCGAGCGCGCCGTACTCGCCCTCATCGCCGAGGGACTGTCCAACACCGACATCGCCACACGGATGCACCTGAGTACCGGCACGGTCAAGGACCATGTGAGCGCCATCCTCACCAAGCTGGAGGTGGGCGGCCGCGTCCAGGCCGCCCTGCTCGCCGAACGCGCCGGCCTCCTCAAGCCGCCGCGGGACGAGGAGGAGCGATGACCCCCCGCGGCCTGCCCGCACCGCTGCTGGACGCCGCCCTCGTCGCGGTCGCGCTGCTCGACGTCTGGGTCCATTTCGACACGGAGGAGCCGCTGCGCATGGCGTGCGCCGTGGCCGCTGCTTTCGCTCTTGTGCTGCGCCGTCGCCTGCCGCTGCTGACCTTCCTGCTCACCCTGCCCGCCGTCCTGTTCTCCGACGCGATCCTCGCCGCGCTGGCCGCGCTGTACACCCTCGCCTCACTCACCCGCCGCCGCACCCTGCTGGCCGTCTGCGCCGCGGCGTTCACGTTCAGCAGTATGTCCTCGTGGCCGTCACCGACGTTCGACCTGTCGGAGACCGCGACCTTGATCACTCTGGGCTACACCGCGGCGACGGCGGTCGCTCCTGTCTTCCTCGGACAGCTCGTCCAGGCCCGGCGTGATCTGTCCTTGCGACTCGCCGAGATCTCCGCGGCGCGTGATCACGAGCGGCTCCTGACCGACCAGACCGTGCTGGCCAAGGAGCGCGCGCAGCTCGCCCGGGAGATGCATGACGTGGTCTCTCACCAGGTCAGCCTGATTGCGGTGCGGGCCGGAGCGCTCCAGGTCGGTGCCCGGGACGCCGAAGTCAAGGAAGCCGCAGCCACGATCAGGCGGCTGAGCGTACAGACCCTGGACGAACTGCGGCACATGGTCAGTGTCCTGCGTGCTTCCGGGGGCCGCCCCACGGAGCTGACCCCGCAGCCGTCCCTGGCCGACCTCGAGCGGCTGGTCGAGAGCAGCGGCATCGAGGCCGAGCTGCAGACGGACCTGCCTGACGGCCTTCCGCCGACCGTCCAGCGCGCCATCTACCGCACCGTCCAGGAAGCGCTGACCAACGTACGCAAGCACGCCCCCGGCGCCACCGCGACGGTCCGCATCTGCCACGAGAACGGCGCCGTCCGTGTCACGGTAGCCAATACCGCACCGAGCCGGCCCGCTCTACCCCTGCCCAGTGCGCACTACGGCCTGGTCGGCCTGCGTCAGCGCGCCGCGCTCCTCGGTGGCACTGTCACCTCCGGCCCGACGGCCGACGGCGGCTACGAACTTCGCCTGGAACTACCGGCCGGGGGTGCGGTCGTTGCTGACGGTGGCCATCAAGGTTCCCTCGGGGCTGACGGCCCCTGATACCCCGTTGCGAGCATGTTGCGGGCGGCCGGTCGGACTTCGTCGCCGACGAGGTTGACGACCTGGTCGGCGATCATGTCGAGGATGTCCGCCGCGGCTGTGTCATCGCCGAGAACGAGGAAGTTCAGAGTCAGCCCGTCGGTCATGGCGGCCAGATAGCGGGCCAACACGGGGACAGGGACGCGGAGTTCGAACTCCATGCTGTTACGGAGCTGTTCGATGAGCTGGGTGTAGGTGTCGGAGTACAGCTCATACTGCCGTCGTGCCAGATGTTCGAATCCCGGCTGGCGCAGGGCGTACTGGGTGAGTTCGTAAGTGAGCATGTGCTCCCCGGGGTTGGCGGACACATGCTCCCAGTAGGCATGGAATCCCGCCCGGATGGTCTCCCGAAGGGTGGCCTTCGGCCGGATCGCCTCCTTCACCACCGTGACGTAGTGATCGGTGATCGCCGCGATGACGGACTCGAGCAGGGCCTGCTTGGAGTCGAAGCAGTAGTGGAAGACGCTCAGCGAGACGCCGGCCTCGGCGGCGATGGTCCGGGTCGTCGTCCTGGAGACACCGTCGCGGGTCATCGCGCGGATCGCTGCCTCGATCAGCTGTCGGCGCCGCTCGGCCGACGGCATCCGTGCCATGTGGTTCCCTTCGGTCTTGTACCGCGCCGAGGCATGCGGCCGGGGCCGGCCGAATCAGGAGAGCTGATCCGGCCGACCCCGGCCCTTGGGCACTCCATCGGTGGCGTCAGCTGCCGTAGACGCCGACTTCGTTGAGGGAGTAGCCCCAGCCGGTGCCGCGCTCCAGCCCGTGGACGCGTACGTAGCGGGCTGACGTTCCGGTGAACTGCGCCGTGTCCAGGCCGCCGTCACCGGCGGTCGTGGACCATACGGACTGCCAGTCCGCACCGTCGGTGGAGACTTCGATGCGGTATGCCTTCCCATAGGCGCGCTCCCAGTTGAGGGTGACGCGCTTGATCAGGCTCGGTGCCCCGAGGTCGATCCGGAGCCACTGGTCGTCGCTCCAGTCGCTCGCCCAGCGGGTGCCCGCGTTGCCGTCCACGGCCCTGTCGGGTGCGTAACTCGTGAACAGGCTCCACTCCGACGAACTGGCCGAGGCGGACGAGCCTGCGGCAAGGTTCACCCCGGCCTTGTGGTTCTCGGAGGCCTTCCAGGTGTCGAGGTAGGACTCGGCGCCCCGGAAGAGGTCGTCCACCACATCCTTGCCGCCGACGATCCGTATGTCCTCCAGCCAGTCCGGGACCAGACCGTAGTGCGCGGCGCCGTCGGTGTTGATGTCCCAGGTGCGCTCGCCGGTGGTCTGCCTGTCGATGACGGCGCTGCCGTCGGCGCTGCGGAAGGGGTACCGCACCGGGTTCGGGGTGTCCGCGCCGCGGGGGCCCGGCCAGCCGCCGACGCCGTTCATGTCGGTGCCGTAGCCATAGCCGACGTTGTACTTGTCGCGCAGCGCGTCCGTGCGCTTCGCCTCCGCGCTGAACGCC